>DATCGU010000314.1:0-24550 GCA_036508735.1 Gemmatimonadaceae bacterium | reverse complement strand
TCAACTCGACGGCCCGCGGGAGCGGCGCACCCGCTGTGCGCGAGGCATCAGAGGCGAACGCCAGCAACATGCGACCGAGCTTGTCGGCCGGACCAATCGGTCCGCCCCGCGACTGCAGTGCCTCGCGATATGTCGTGACGCGATCGTTGAACTGCCGTTCGGCGAGCGGTCGGTGATCGGGGGCGACGTGCGGATCGATGGCAAAGGCCGCCGAGATGGCCGAGGCGACGTCCGACGCCGTGCGATCGTCCAGCGCATCGCGTTGGGCCGCCAGCAGGCCGAGCGCCCGTCGCGCGTACCGCAGTTCCCAGCGCGCGTGGTCGATGTCGCCGTGCGAGGCGCCGTCGGCCAGCCAGAGGACGTCGCCTTCGGCGGGCTCGCGGAAGAGGGAGGCGGCAACCGAGGCGGCCTTCTGCCGGCGGCGGCGGCGCGCGATCAGCGCGTCGATGAAGGGCGGCCAGGACACGATGCTACCGCTGCACCGGCAGGCCCACGCGGTGCCGCACCGCGCTCTCCTGCTCGAGCAGGTCCGAGAGGCGCACTTCCTCGAGCACCTCGTCGATGCGGCGTTGCAGCATCTGCCACACCGGCCGGATGGAGCAGTCGCCCGATGCCGCGCAACGGACTTCGTCCACCGGATGCGAGTCGCAGTGCAGGTCGAAGGTCACGAGTTCCGACGCGACGAGGATCTCGCGCACGGTGATTTCATGGGATGGACGGGCCAGCGCGTAGCCCCCGCGCGCACCACGCGTACTCGTGACGATACCGGCGCGACGCAGGCGCAGGAGTATCTGCTCGGCATAGTCGGCGGGAAGCTTCTCTCGTTCGGCGATCTCACGACCGCTGACGAGTCCCTCCCCTGCCCGGCGCGCCAGATGGAGGGCGCAAATGACGCCGTACTCGGCCCAGGTGGTGATGCGCATACCAGAGATTACCGATCGGGATGGCGAGAAGGAAGGGCGGAGGAGGCAGAGCGCGAGAGCGCGAGAACACGAGAGCGCGAGAACACGAGAGCGCGAGAACACGAGAGCGCGAGATGGCGAAGGTGTGGGCTGGGAAAGTCTTATTCTTCGTCCGCCCGGGTCAGGCGCTCCAGGTCGAGCAACCGGTCGAGGTCCGCTGGAGGCAGCACCTGCTCCCGTGCCACGAGGTCGCGGATGAGGACGCCTTCCGCGACGCTGCGCTTGGCGAGTTCCGCCGCCCTGGCGTAGCCAATGACCGGGGCGAGCGCGGTGGCCAGCGCCGCGGAGCGCTCCACCCAGTACGCCGCCTGCTCTCGATTGGCCTCGATGCCAGCCACGCAGCGCTCGGCGAGCACGCGCACCGCATTGCCCAGGATGGTGAGAGAGAAGAGGACATTGTGCGCAATGACGGGCATCATCACGTTGAGTTCCAGCTCCCCCTGCTCCGCCGCGGCCGACACCGTGGCGTCGTTGCCGATGACCTGCAGGCAGACCTGGTTGACCATCTCGGGAATGGACGGATTCACCTTGCCCGGCATGATGGACGACCCCGGCTGCACGGCGGGGAGCCGAATTTCGTCGAGCCCGGTGCGCGGCCCGCTGGCGAGCAGGCGCAGGTCGCTGGCGATCTTGGAGAGGTCGGCCGCGAAGACGCGCAGCATCGCGTGGAACGCGGCAACGTCGCCCATGGACTGCATCAACTGCACGCGGTCCGCTCCCTCGCGCAGTGCGAGTCCCGTGTCGGCGCGCAGCTGCTGCACCACGCGCGCGGCGTAGCCCGGCTCGGTGTTCACGCCGGTGCCGACGGCTGTGCCGCCGATGCCGAGATCGCGCAGGTCGTCGAGCGCACGGGCCAGGCGCTGGCGCGATCGCGACACGGTGCCCGCGTACGCGGCGAACTCCTGCCCAAGCCGGATGGGCATGGCGTCCTGCAGGTGCGTGCGCCCGGCCTTGATGACATCGTCGAAGGCACGTCCCCGACCGGCCAGCGCCTGCTCGAGCGCCGCCGCCGATGCGTCGAACGCCGGAAAGGCGGTCAGCACGGCCAGACGAATGGCCGTGGGAATCACGTCGTTCGTCGACTGCCCCTGGTTGACGTGATCGTTGGGGTGCACTGGGGCGTAGGCGCCACGCGGGGCGCCGAGCAGTTCGTTGGCGCGGTTGGCCAGGACCTCGTTGACGTTCATGTGATGCGACGTGCCGGCTCCCGCCTGGTACGGATCGACGACGAACTGGTCGCGGTGCTGGCCGGCGAGCACCTCGTCGGCCGCGCGCACGATCGCCCCGGCGCGCTCGTCGTCCAGCGTGCCGAGGGCCTGATGCGCGAGTGCCGCCGCGCGCTTGAGACGCACGACCGCGTCGACGAAGCCCGGCAGCGGGCGCAAACCACTGATGGGAAAGTTGCGGCGCGCCCGTTCGGTCTGGATGCCCCACAGCACGGCGGCGGGCACCTCGAGGGTGCCCAGCGCGTCGCGCTCGATGCGAACGTCTTCGGTCATCGGATCACTCCTGACGACGATGGACGGGGAACGGTGGCGCGCGCCAGCGATACCAGCAGTACAGCAAGGGCGAGCATCGCAGCGCCAAGGAGTGCGACCGAGACGACGTGCAGCAGGCCGAAGAGCGCGCGCCGAGGGTCGCCCGGCACAAGCTGGTCGATGGGAACCACGGCGACCGCACGGAGGGCGGCGATGCGCGGATTCACGACGGCGAGGGCCGCAGCGGCCGAGAGCATCGCCAGCACACTCATCGCGACCGCGAGCGCGGAGCGGCGCGCGGCCGGGGCAATCCAGAGGACGAGCGCCGGCACGACGATGGCGCCGGCGAAGACGACAGGAAGCACGTATCCCACCATGTCACCGGCCATCGCGCGCGTCGGCAGCACGGCAAAGGCACCGGGAGCGACGACGGCGACCGTCAGGAGGGCCGCGCCCAGCCAGAGCGCAACGAGCAGCGTGGCAGCGAGCGGTCGCGTCACGTGGCGATGAGGCGCGCCGCGCCGGTGAGGAAGGGATTGGAGCGCTTCTCGTCGCGAATGGTCGTCTCCGGGCCGTGACCCGAGTAGACCACCGTATCTCCGGCAAGCGCCGCGAAGCGCTCCAGCGAGTGCGCAAGCGCGCGCCGATCGGAGAGCGGAAGGTCGGTGCGCCCAATGGATCCGGCAAAAAGGCAGTCGCCGCCGAAGACCACGCCGTGGCCGACGAATGCCACGTGCCCCGGCGCGTGCCCCGGCACGTGGATGACCGCGAATGACAGGTTGCCGACGGTGAGGACGTCGCCCTCGGCAAGTTCGTGTTCAGGGGGCGGCGGCGGCTCGATGCGAAGGCCGAAGTGCGCCCCTTGCTCGGCGGCGCGATCGTACAACGGGCGGTCCAGCGGATGCAGGTAGACCGGCACGTTCCACTGCCGCTTCACCGCGGCGATGCCACCCACGTGGTCGATGTGCCCGTGCGTGATCCACAGCGCGCGGAGCGTCCAGCCCCCCTGTTCGACGGCGGCGATGAGGCGCACCGGCTCATCGCCGGGGTCAACAAGCACGGCGTCACGCGTAACGCCGTCGCCGACGAGGTAGCAGTTCTCCTGGAACGGCCCCACGGTCAGCGTCTTGACGATCATCAGCGGCTTACCAGCACGGGCGCGGGTGTCGGGGCCGGCTGTCCGGTGCGCCGGGCGGTGAGGTACTTCTCCGCGGCGATCGCCGCGGTGGTGGCATCACCCACGGCCGTGGTCACCTGCCGCGTGAGCTGCACCCGTACGTCGCCGGCGGCAAAGAGCCCCTCAATGGAGGTCATCATGTTGGCGTCGGTCAAGATGTAGCCGGCGCTGTCGTGCTCGAAATGGCCGTCGATGACGCCCGTGTTCGGCTTGAAGCCGACGAACACGAAGCATCCGGTGGCCACGAGGTCGCTCGCCGCACCTGTCTTGAGGTTGTGGACCTTCGCGTGTGTCATGAGCCCCTGGGCATCGCCGTGAATCGAGCCGACCACGGTGTCGAGCACGGGAACGATCCGGGGATTCGACAGGGCGCGCTTCTGCACGATCTTCGAGGCGCGAAACTCTTCGCGGCGGTGCACGAGGTAGACCTTCTCGGCGTAGCGCGTCAGGAAGTCTGCTTCCTCGAGCGCGGCGTCGCCGCCGCCCACCACCATGATGGTATGACCCTTGTAGAACGCGCCGTCGCAGACGGCGCAGTACGACACGCCCTTGCCCGCGTACTCGATCTCGCCCGGAACCCCGAGCTTCACCGGCGTGCCCCCGGCCGTGACGATGACCGCGCCGGCGCGGTACACATCGCCGCCCTCGGTGCTGACGGTAAAGGTGCCGTCGGGTTGCCGGGTGACCTTCTCGACGAGAACGAACGTGTGCAGGTCCATGCCGAACTTCAGGGCGTGCGCCTGGAACTTCTCGGCAAGCTCGGAGCCAAGGATGTGCTCGAACCCGATGTAGTCCTCGATGATCTCGGTGTTGAGCAGTTCGCCACCGGGGATGCCACGCTCGAGCACGGCGGTCTTCAGCATCGACCGGCCAGCGTACATGCCCGCGCAGAGGCCTGCGGGGCCGGCGCCAATGATCACCACTTCGTATTCGTGCGTTGCCACGGGATGTCGGGAAGATGGGTGGCAGGGGTTCCTCGGACTACCCCTGTACGACCTGAAAGATCAACCAGGCGCTGACCGCACAGGAAGGGGGCGGCCGCGGCCGCCAAGGGCGACGCGGTCGCCATGCTGCACGCACCGCTCAGCCCAGGTGGCGCCCGCCGTCCACGAAAAGCACCTCGCCGGTGACGTAGGGCGCCGAGGCGAGATAGATGACCGCCTGCGCGACGTCGTCGGGCGTGCCGAGACGCCGCAGTGGCGTGGCGTCGATGAACTGCTGCTGCGCCGCCGACGACCAGCCCTCCGGCGCGAGCACCGCGCCCGGCACCACGGCATTGACGCGGACGAGCGGGGCAAGTCGCGCCGCCAGTTGACGCGTCATGGACTCCACCGCGCCCTTGCTGATGCCGTGGGGCACCAGCATCGGCCAGGACTCGTGCGCCAGGTGATCGGCGATGTTCACGATGGCGCCGCCAGCCGCGCCCATGGCACGTGCCGCGGCCAGCGAGAGGAAGAAGGGTGCCCGCAGATTCACGGCGAAGATGGCGTCCCATTCGGCGGGCGTGACCGTGTCCAGCGAGAGGCGGCGCATGATGGCCGCGGAGTTCACCAGCAGGTCGAGCTTGCCGAAGTGCGTCGTCACCAGAGCGACGAGCGCGTCGGGCACGTCGGGCTGCGCGAGATCGGCGGCGAAGGCCGCACTTTCGGCGCCCAGCTCACGGAGGGCGGCCGTCGTTCGCCGTGCACCGTCGGCGGAGGCATGGTAGTGCACCGCCACCCGAAATCCCTCCGCGCCCAAGGCGAGCGCGATGGCCTGCCCCACGCGCTGGCCGGCGCCGGTGACGAGCGCCACCCTGCCTGCTGCGCGGTCGCTCACGGCTCGCTCACCGGCACCGCCGAGCGGCGCATCGCCAGGCGCTCTTCCTGCCGCGCCAACCATTCCGTGGGCACGGGCAGCGCGCCGAGCGCGCGCGGCCCACCCATCGCGCCGTGCCAGTCGGATCCACCGCTCGGCACCAAGTGGAAGAACTCCACCAGCGCACCGATGCGCGCAACATCGCTGGCGTCGTGGCCCGGGTGCCTCACCTCGGCGCCGTCGATGCCGGCCGCCACCAGCCGCTCGAAACGCGCGCGACGGCCATCGCCGCCGGGATGCGCCCAGATGGCCAGCCCTCCGGCCTTGTGCACCAGGTTCACGCCGTCGCCAACGTCGAGGCGCGGCTTGTCCACGTATGCCGGCCGGCCGGCACCGAGCCATTTGTCGAACGCCTCACGCGAATCCGTCACCCAACCACCGGCGATGAGCGCGCGTGCCAGGTGGGGGCGCCCCACGGCGCCACCGGCGGCCTCACGCAGCACATCGTCCATCGTCAGGGGAATTTCGCGACTGTTGAGCAACGCGACCATCGCCACCGCACGCGCATGGCGTCCCTGCTGAAAGGTGGCAAGGGCATCGGCGATGGCATCGACATCCGCGAGGTGCAGCCCGAGCAGGTGCACCTCATCCTTGCCGTCCATCACGCTGAGTTCCACGCCCGGCACGACGCGCACCCCGAGCGGCGCGGCCGCCGCCACGGCCTCGGCGACCCCGGCGACCGTGTCGTGATCCGTCAGCGCCACGACGTTGAGCCCGGCGAGCGCCGCCGTCTCGACAAAGAGCGACGGCGACGCCGTACCGTCAGACGCCGTGCTGTGCGCGTGGAGGTCGATGCGGAGAGCGGCCGCCGGCGCGGGGGCGCCGTGCGGGCTGGTCACTTGGCGTAGCCCGCCTCGGGCGACATGTCGCTCGGCTGCGAGCAGGCGAAGAGCGAGCGGAGGTCGGCGTCGCCCATCTCGGCGAGCGCCTGGTTGCGCGAGCGCGTGCCGGTCGGGGAATAGCGGGTAACGCGCACTTCGCGCGAGTCGCCGGTGCCGCGCACGAACAGGAGGGCGAACTCGTCCCCGTCGGATTGGGTGACGAAGCCCGAGGGGGAGACCAGCCAGGCGGCGCCGTCGATGGAAAGGGTGCGGGAGGGCATCAGGGAAGCTCCACGAGAGAATAGATGCGGGACGGATCGAGCGGCGGTTCGGTGGCAGAGGCGTGCGCATCCCGCAGGGTGGCGAGGTCGGGTGCCTCGGTGAACTCGATGAAGGCGCCTGGCATCGCCGCCTCCTCGAACACCCAGAACTGGCACCCCGCCGCCCTGTAGTACGACTCCCGCGCCTTCATTCGCTCGAAGAAGCGGTCACGGTCACCTGGAGTGACGACGGTACGCTGCATGCTGAGGGCGCGGGGCATGGTGCGCGTCAGAAACCGTTCTCGGGAATTTGCTCCAGCGTCTTCCGGAGGTCGGCCATGAAACGGTCGGCATCCGCACCGTCGACCACCCGGTGATCGAACGAGCACGAGAAGTAGGCGCAGGTGCGAATGGCAATCGTGTCCTCGCCGTCGCGCCCGGTGATGACCTTGGGACGCTTCTCGATGGCGCCGAGCCCGAGGATGGCCGTGGTACCCACGGGAATGATCGGCGTTCCCATGAGCGAACCGAAGACGCCGGGATTCGTGATGCTGAACGTCGCGTCCTGCACCTCGGTGGGGTTCAGGCGCTTGCTGCGGGCGCGGAGGGCGAGGTCATTGGCCGCCTTGGACAGCCCCGACAGCGACAGGTCCTCGGCGTTCTTGATGACCGGCACGATGAGCCCGGTGGGCTCGAGCGCGACGGCGATCCCGATGTTGTAACGCTTGCGCAGGATGATGTCCGTGCCGTTCACCGCCGCGTTCATGATCGGATGGCGCTTGAGCGTCGCCACCACGGCGTGGATGATGAAGGGAAGGAACGTGAGCTTCTGCCCCGTCGCCGCCTCGAACTCGGCGCGCGTACGCGCGCGCACGCGCGCCACGCGGGTGAGGTCGATCTCGAAGAACGTGGTGACGTGCGCGGCGACACGGATAGCCATGGCCATGTGTTCCGACGTCAGGCGACGGATCTTCGACATCGGTTCGACGACGTCACCGGGCCACGCCGTGGCTGCGGAAGCAGGGACAGCGCTGCCCGACAGCACCAGCCCGGCCGGAAGGCTCGCCGGCATCGCCGGCATCGCCGCCGCGGCGCTCGCGCCAGCGCCGCCCTGGAGGTACGCGACGAGATCCTTGCGGGTCACGCGACCAGCCACCCCCGAGCCGGACAGCGCGGCGATCTCGACGCCGTGCTCGGCCGCCATGCGGCGCACGAGGGGTGAACTCCTGGTGCGGATGCGCTCCTCGAAGGAGTTGCCGTTGCCAGCGGGCGATGACGGAGGACGGAGGACGGAGGACGGAGCGGAGGGCGCGGCCGCTGGCGTAGAGCTTGCAGCGGACAGCGTAGAGCTTACAGCTGCTGTACCGCTCGGTGCCGGCGGGGGAGCGATACTCACCCCCTTCTCGGTTTCGATGCGCGCCACGATGGTCTGTACCGCCACGGTGACGCCCTCGCCGACGACGATCTCGGCGATCACGCCGCTCGTCGGCGACGGAATCTCCGCATCCACCTTGTCCGTGGAGATCTCGAAGATGGGTTCGTCGCGCTTGACATCATCGCCCACCTTCTTCAACCACCGCGAGAGTGTTCCCTCGGCGATCGACTCGCCCATTTGCGGCATCACGACGTCTACACGAGCCAAGAGAGTCTCCTTACGTATTTGGGCGCTTCGACGTGCGCAGCGTCCGCATGACAAGTGCCGGGAGCGTGACCAGGCCGATCACACCGCCAACCACCGTGAATTCGAGCCAGTTGCACGCGGGAACGCCCGGACAGGCGTTCGCGTGCATGACGTAGGCCACGAGCTTCGAGGCGAACGCCGATATCATACCCCCGGAAAAGAAGCCAATCGGAGCCATGAAACACCCGATCGCGAGGATCCGCGACCACGGGGCTCCCTGGCCTGACGGCATTTCCTGCCCTGCATTCATTTTAGTAGCTCGCCAGGCGTTTCACAGCCCGGACGATGTCGGGAGTCTGCGGGAGGACGAAGTCCTCGAGCGCCGGGGCGAAAGGCAATGGCACGTCATGGGCGGTCACCCTCAGCACGGGCGCGTCGAGCCACTCGAAGCAGCTCTCGTTGATGCGGGCGGTGATTTCGCCCGCCAGCCCGCCGGTTCGCGTGTCTTCATGCACCACGAGTGCCCGGTGCGTCTTCCGGACCGAGGTGAAAATGGCGTCGTCATCGAGCGGAGCGAGCGTCCGGAGATCGAGCACCTCGGCAGAGACGCCCTCGGAGGCCAGTTGCTCCGCCGCCTCGAGCGCCTTCCACATCGTGGCCGCATAGGTGATGATCGAGACGTCCGTGCCCTCGCGCGCCACGCGGGCCCTTCCAATCGGCACCACCTGGTCGCCGGCCGGCATGACGCCCTTGATGCGACGATACAGGTACTTGTGCTCGAGGAACAGCACGCAGTCATCGTCGCGGATGGCCGCCTTCATCAGCCCCTTGGCATCCTCGGCGGTGGCCGGATACACCACCTTGAGCCCTGGAGTGTGCAGGAAGCCCGCCTCGGGGTTCTGCGAGTGGAACGGCCCGCCGCGAACGTAGCCGCCGGCCGGGCCACGCACGACCATCGGGCACGGCATGAACGCCCGATAGCGCGCCGTCGCCACGTAGTTGGTGAGCATGTCGTACGCGCTGGCCATGAAGTCCATGAACTGCATCTCCACCACCGGCCGCATCCCCATCTGCGCGGCGCCGGCCGCCGCGCCGACGATGGCGATTTCCGAGACCGGCGTGTCGATGACGCGTGACGCTCCGTACTTGGCCAGCAGCCCGTCGGTGACCTTGAACGCGCCGCCGTACTCGCCGATGTCCTCGCCCATGAGGAAGACATTGGCGTCGCGCGCCATTTCCTCATCGATGGCTTCGCGGATGGCCTCGAGGTAGGTGATCGCGGCCATCAGACGTGGCCCGTGTCGCAGGTGCCCCACCCTGCGGCGGGTTCGGCGTAGACGCCTCGCAACGCATCGGGCCCTTCGGGCATCGGCGAGGCCTCGGCGAGTTCCGTGGCGTGGTCCACCTCGTCGCGCACGCGCTGATCGACCGCCTCCAGTTCCGACGCCTCCACCTTCTCGCGCCCGACGAGGACGCGCACGTAGCGATCGATCGGGTCATTCTCGGCGGCCCACCTCTCGGTCTCGCCGCTCGGCACGTACGACTGGTTGTCGTGGTCGGCGTGTCCGGTGCGGCGATAGGTCGTCAGCTCGAGGAGCGTGACGCCCTCCCCTGCGCGCGCCCGGTCGACCGCCCGCCGGACAACGTTGTAGACGGCCAGCACGTCATTGCCGTCGGCCTGCTCGCCGGCCACGCCGTAGCCGATGGCCTTGTCCACGAACCGCCGGGCCAGTGTCTGCCTGCTGGTGGGCGTGGAGAAGGAGTAGCCGTTGTTCTCGATGACGACGACGAGCGGGCACTTGTTCACCGCCGCGAAGTTGATCCCTTCATGGAATGCCCCCGTGCTCGTGGCGCCGTCGCCCACGAACACCAGCCCGACACGATCCTCGCCGCGCAGCCTGAACGACAGCGTGACGCCCGCCATCACCGGCACCATGTCGCCCAGCGGGGCAATCCCGCCGAGGAAACCGCGTTCGAGATCGCCGAAGTGGAGGTTCAGGTCGCGGCCGCGGGACGGCGAATCGGCCCTGGCCATGTTCTGCCTGAGCACCTCCACCGGCCGGGCGCCCTTCACCAGCATCGCGCCGAGGGTGCGGATATGCGGCGCCATCACGTCTCGACGCTCGAGCGCGAAGCAGCTGCCCACGGCGTCGGCTTCCTGGCCGAGCGAGCGGAAGAGCCCGCCCACGAGCTTCGCCTGCCGATAGAGCGCCGCCAGCCGTTCCTCGAGCGTGCGCGTGAGGCGCATCCAGTAGTAGAGCTGGAGTTTCTGCTCTCTGCTCAGGCTGGCCGACGGCGCGGAACCACCCCGGCGCGCCACCGCGGGCACCGGGGCCTTCGCACGTGGGGGCATGGCGTCAGTAGGAGGCCGACATCGCGTGTCGCGCGTCCACCTGCCGGTGGAGCCGCACGAAGAACTTCTTGACGTTTCGGTCGAGGCGACTCTCTCCCATCTGGTCGGTGCTCCCCTCGACGAACGTGTAGTGCCCGCCCTCCATCCTGACGGAGAGCAACAGCGTGGCGGACACCTCGGGCGTACCAACAACGCCCTGGAAGGTGCGCGAGCGACTGGTGGTGTGGGTCAGCTTCAGCCCGATCGTCGGAAAGAATTCGTCGGCGGCCGCAAGGACCGCGTCGGGCAGGACGGAGGTGCGATGAAAGTGTTTCATGCTCGGGTCAGGGCTTGCTGGGTTCGCCGGGCTCGGCCCCGGCCTTCACGGATTGCCGCCAATCATCAACGGTCTTCTGCAACATCTGCGTGGAATCCCGCCGGAACTGGATGCCCAGCGACCAGTCGCCGGTTGCCGGGAACATCAGGGTGGCGTGGTAGGTACCGACCTCCGGGCCGTACTTGAATCCGTCCCACTTGGTGAGGCGGTCGGCATTGGTGACGTAGATGCGGCCCTGTCCGCCGACGATGGGTTCCTTCGTCTTCTTGTCGCGAATGAAGATGGTGTAATGGATGGGCTCCAGCGTCACCGGCGGCGTCACGTCGCTCCAGGCACGGATCTCGAAGTCCCGCGTCCACAGCCGGATGTCGGTGTTCGGACGATCCGGCGGTGCACAGGCGGTGAGCGCCCCGGCGAAAGCCAGCATGGCCAGGAGGCGGCGTGGCATCAGGCGTAGTACTCCAGGCCCAAGTGGGTAATCTGCTCCTCACCCATGAGGTGGCGGAGCGTGTTCTTCAGCTTGGTCTGCTGGATGAAAAGATCGTGTTCCGGCTGCAGTCCCGCAGCGGCCATCGGGGACTTGTAATAGAAACTTAACCATTCCTGGATCCCCTTCATGCCGGCACGGTGCGCGAAGTCGCTGAACAGCGCCAGGTCGAGCACGATGGGGGCGGCGAGGATCGAGTCGCGGCAGAGGAAGTTGACCTTGATCTGCATCGGGTAGCCCATCCACCCGACGATGTCGATGTTGTCCCACCCTTCCTTGTTGTCGCCGCGCGGCGGGTAGTAGTTGATGCGCACGACGTGCGAGAAGCCGTCGTACAGCTCGGGGTACGTCTCGGGCTGCAGGATGTTGTGCAGCACGCTGAGCTTGGACGCTTCCTTGGTCTTGAAGGACGCCGGGTCATCGAGCACCTCGCCGTCGCGGTTGCCGAGGATGTTCGTGGAGTACCAGCCGGCGAGGCCGAGCATGCGCGCCTTGAGCCCCGGCGCAATGACGGTCTTCAGCCACGTCTGCCCGGTCTTGAAGTCCTTGCCCGAGATCGGCACTCCCTCGCGGTTGGCCAGGGCGATGAGCGCCGGCGTGTCGACCGCCAGGTTGGGGGCGCCGTTGCAGTACGGCACGTGTTCCATGATGCAGGCCCAGGCGTACAGCATGGACGGCGCGATTTCCGGGTGGCTCTCCGCCATGCCCTTCTCGAACGCCTCGATGCTCTGGTGCACGTCGGAAAGGATGATGTAGATCTCGGTGGAAGCGCACCAGACTGCGACCAGCCGGTCGCAGCCGTTGCGAGCCTTGAAGTCGCGGATGTCCTTGCGCAGCTGCTCGGCAAGGTCGCGCTTGTTGGGCCCCGCCTTCACGTTCGTGCCGTGGATGCGCGTCACGTAGTGGTTGTCGAACACCGCCGGCATCGGCTTGATGGCCGACAGGAATTCCTTGAGCGGCTCGAGGTGCTTGTCCTCGAGCACGCCGGCCGTCTTGGCGGCCGTGTATGCATCATCGGAAATCGGGTCCCAGGCGCCGAAGACGATGTCCTTGAGCCCGGCGAGCGGGACGAAATCGTGGATGTACGGCGCGCGCTTGTCGGTGCGCTTGCCCAACCGGATGGTCGCCATCTGTGTGAGCGATCCGATGGGCTTGGAGAGGCCCCGGCGGATGCTCTCGACGCCGGCGATGAAGGTGGTGGCAACGGCTCCCAGCCCGGGAGTCAGAATGCCGAGTTTGCCGGCGGCGGGGCGAATGGAAGCAGGAGACGATGACGACACGGAATTACTCCACTAGGGCGCGAGACTGCGTGACCGGCGAACCAACTTGGGGTTCGTTCGCGGCAGGTGTCGGGGGCAGTGCGGCGGGCTGCGTGGCCCACCGCACGTGTGAAATGCGCTGCACCGCGGTGACGATGGCCGTGGCCGCGAGCAGGGAGAAGATGAGGCGCAGCACCAGTCCGTCGAGCGCGAGCCCGAAGAACGCCTGCGGCACCGCGAGCAGGACGATGCGCTCCGCGCGCTCCATCATGCCCACGCCCCGCATGTCGATCCCCAGCGCCTCGGCCCGCGAGCGGGTATACGAGATGATGAACGTCGCAATCATCCCGACCAGCCCGACCGCCACCATGGCGAGCGAACGATGCAGCGAACTGGAGGCGAAGAAGAACGTGAGCCCGCCAAGCAGGAACCCATCGGCGATGCGGTCGAGCGTCGAATCGTAGAAGGCGCCGAACGTCGAGCTCTGGTTCGTGCGACGCGCCACGATGCCGTCGGCGAGGTCGAAGACCGCGGTGATGCCAAGCAGCCAGCCCGCCGTGCGAATATGGCCCGTGGCGAACACCACGCCCGCAGAACACGAGAACAGCGTGCCGATGGTCGTGAGCGTGTTCGGGGTGACCTTCCGGCGCACGAGGAACCCGATGAAGGGCTCGATCACGCGCACGTAGCTGGTTTTGATCCAGTCCCAGAGAGAAGCCATCGACATGGGGTTGACGGCGCGGCGTAACTGATTGACAGGCCACGATGTACGCTGCTGCTGCGCGGCGCGAGGAAACAACTCTGAATTGTACAGGAGTGCGAGGCCAGTATCAACAGTGCGGGGTGCAGCGGGCGTCCGGCACGACGCCAAGCTGCTGACCGTCAGCGATACATCAGCACGGCGCGTGCGCGCTTCTGGAAGGCCACCAGCTCCGCCATGTTGGAGTCAACCAGCGAGTCCGGATCGGCGCCGCGCGCTACCAGCGCGAGTGCCGCACCGAGCCCGGGCGCACCGGCCGCACCGCCGAGTCGCAGTGAATCGCCGTGCACCCTCCAGACGGCCCACGCCAGGTCGAGCGCCAGCCGACCGGTCTGCACGCGCTCGCGGTCGATCACGCGCAGGCGAATGCCGGCAATCGACTGCCCGTCATACTTGCCATCCGACGGATCGTGCGGCGTGAAGTGCTCGGCCTCGAACTTCACGCCGGGGGTGGGACGATCGGCCAGTTCGTCGAGCACGCGCTTGGCATCGAGCCAGGGCGCGCCGATGCGCACGAGGGGATCCGCTGTTCCCCGCCCCAGCGAAAGGCGCGTTCCCTCGAGCGAGAGGAGGGCCGAGGCAATGAGCAGGTCGTCGACGGACCCCACCTCGCGGACCGGCGACGTCCACGGCAGCTTGCTCTCATGCCCCCAGAACTGCGACCGGCGTACCCCGCGCGCGGGAACGACGTGCAGGTCGGCATCGGCGGCAAGCGTCGGCGCGAACAGCCGCAGCGCCTCACCCACCGACAGCCCATAGCGCACCGGGAGGGTGATGTCGCTGCCGGCAATGGGACGCCACATGGGGCCGTCGTGCTGCTCGCCACCCAGCGACGGCGGATGGTCGAGGATGATGACGCGTGCCTTGTGCGAGGCGGCGAGGGCGACCATGCGCTGCAGGGCGGCGATGGACGAGCGGGCCGCGAAGCCGCCGTCGTTGAGGTCGATGACGGCGCCGTTCACGCCGCGCCAGGCGGCGTCGACCTGGGCGGCCTCGGGACTCAGCACGGCGAGCAGGTGCACGTTCATTCGCCGGAACCGGGCGTCATTCTTCAGTTCGTCCGGGGCCGGCAGCCCAGCGTGCGCTTCGGGTGTATCCGTAATCCAGAGTACGCCCCGCCCGGCCAGCAGGCGCAGGCTGTCCTCAACGAGCACCGTCATGCTGGGGCGCACTTTCTCTGGACGCGGCCGACCCGCATCTTCTCGTGGGGCCTGCTGCGACTTGCAGGCCACTACGCACGCCAATCCGACAACTAAGGCCCTGGTCCGATGCACGCTCGTCGCCTCGTCGTTCTCATGTCCGTTGCCGCGCTCGCCGCGGCGTCGTGTGGCCGCGCACGTCCGGCGACCCCGCCCTTCCCGTCTGCTACTACCCGCCAGAGTCCACCCGCGTTCACTCCGTCGCTGACCGCACCGTTGAACGATGCGGCGCGGGCATGGATCGAGCAAACGCTGGCCGGGTTGACGCTCCGCCAAAAGGTAGGACAGATGACCACTGCCTGGGTGCTCGGCGACTATGCCAGCACGAGCGACCCCAGCTTCATCGAGGTGCGCGACTGGGTGGTGAAGGATGAAGTCGGCGGCATCACGATGTCGCTCGGGACTCCCATCGAGGCGGCGGCAAAGATCAACGACCTGCAACGGCTGGCACGCATCCCGATGCTCGTGCATTCGGACCTCGAGCCGAACCTCGGGCGCCTGGAAGGCGGCATCTTCGCGCCCTACGCCTATCGCGCCGGTTCGGCGACCGTGATTCCGGCCAACATGGCGATCGGCGCGACGGGTGACCCCGAGCTTGCGCGGCAGGCGGGGGCGATCACCGGCCGCGAGGCGCTTGCGGTCGGCATCAACGTCGTCTTTGCCCCCGTGGTGGACGTGAACAACAACCCGGCCAACCCGGTCATCAACACGCGCTCGTTCGGCGAGGATCCCGTGCAGGTGGCGCGGTTCGCCGCGGCGTTCGTGCGCGGGGTGCAGGGCGCGGGGGCGGCGGCCACCGCCAAGCACTTCCCGGGACACGGCGATACGGACACCGACTCGCACCTGGCACTGCCCGTGGTCAAGAGCGATCGCCGGCGACTCGACCGGGTGGAGCTGGTGCCGTTTCGCGCGGCCATTGCCGCCGGCGTCATGGGCGTGATGTCGGCGCACATAGCGCTCCCGGCCATCGGCAACGACAGCACGCCGGCGACGCTGCGCCCGGAGATCATCACGGGGCTGCTGCGCGACACGCTCGGCTTCACGGGCGTGACGTTCACCGACGCGCTGTCCATGGAGGGAATCGGCGCCGGCTTTACGGTGGAAAAGAGCGCGGTGATGGCCGTGAAGGCCGGTAACGACGTGCTGCTCAAGCCCACCGACGTACGGCGCGCCATCGATGCCGTGGTGGCGGCCGTCGAGCGCGGTGAGATCCCGCGCGAACGCATCGACCAGTCGGTGCGCCGGCTGCTCGAGCTCAAGTTGCGCGTGGGAGTGATCCAGCGCCCGGTGGTCTCGCTCGAGGCGCTGCGCGACACCGTGGGCGCCGCCGGGCACCGCCAGGTGGCGCAGGTGATCGCCGAGCGGGCCATCACGCTGGTGCGCGACCGGGACAACCTGGTGCCGATGGCGGCTCTCGCGGCGGCGCCCACGGCGCGCGGTGCGTCCACGCTCGTGCTCACCTACTCGCCCGAGGCCGACATCGACGCCGGGCGCCCCTTCGCCGCCGCCATGCGCGCCGGCCTGCGTACCGGCACGCGCTCGCAGCGCATCGGGCCGCGCACGCCGCGCGCCGAACTCGACTCGCTGGGACAGGGTGCCGAGCGCCTGGTGTTCAGTACGCATGGCCGCACCATCGAGGGTGAGGGCAAGCTGGCCGTGGCGCCGCAGGTTGCACGGTGGCTCGACTCAGTGGCCGTCGTACGGCCGGTCGTGATGGTGGCGTTCGGCAATCCCTACGTGATCCGGCAGTTTCGCAACATTCGTACCTACGTGCTGGCCTACGGCACCGGACCGACGCTCGAAAGCGCCGCGGCGCGGGCCATCACGGGCCGGGCCGCCATCAGCGGCCGTGCCCCCATTTCGCTGCCAGGTTTCTTCTCGCGCGGTGACGGCATTCCGCGCTTCCTCCCGATCGCGCGCGAAGCGCTCCCGACCGTCATGAAGGATTCGCTGCAGAGCCTGCTCGACCGCGCCGTGCGCGACTCCGCGTTCCCCGGCGCCGTTGCCGTCGTTGGCGGCCGCGACCGCGTGCTGGCGACCGTGAGCGCCGGCCACCTCGACTGGAAGGATTCCCCCGTCCCCGACGACCGCACGCTCTGGGACATGGCGTCGCTCACGAAGATCGTCGCCATGACGTCGTCGGTGATGCAACTCGTCGAACAGGGCAGGATCGACCTGGACGCGCCGGTGCAGAAGTACCTGCCCGAGTGGACGGGACCGAACAAGGACAAGGTGACAATTCGCCACTTGCTGACGCACTCGTCCGGGATGCCCGGCTGGCGGGCGCTGTACAAGGAAGCGACGTCGCCGGAGCAGGCGATGCAGATCGTCATGCAGACCCCGCTCGACACGGTGCCCGGTGTCCGGATGGTCTACAGTGACCTTGGCGCAATACTCATGGGACAGGTGTTGCTGCGCGTCAGCGGACAACGCGTGGACGCCTATGCACGCGATCACGTGTTCGGCCCGCTCAAGATGACCGACACCCAGTTCCTGCCGGACAAGTCGCTGCTGCCTCGCATTGCGCCCACGGAAGTCGATCCATGGCGTCAGCGCCAGATCCACGGCGAGGTGCACGACGAGAATGCCTTCGTGCTCGGCGGAGTCTCAACGCATGCCGGGCTGTTCTCCACCGCGCACGACGTGGCGCGCCTGGCCCAGGCCTACCTGAACGGAGGCACGCTCGACGGCGCCCGCATCTGGAGTCCGGAGACGATCAGGCTGTTCACCACCGTGCAGGACTCGACCTTTTCCAATCGCGCGCTGGGGTGGGAGACTCCCAACGGCACCAATTCCGCCGGGCGGCTCATGAGGCGCCCCGCATTCGGACACACCGGGTTCACGGGCACGAGCCTATGGATCGACCCGGCGAACGACCTCTTCGTGGTACTGCTGACGAACCGGGTGAACCCCACGCGGCAGAACACCAAGATCGGCGGGGTACGGCAGGCGGTGGCGGATATGGCGGAAGCGCTGAGTTCGGCCGCGAAACCCTGAGGAGAGCGGGTGCGGGGTGGATGACCCAGTTGAAGGCCGCCGTTCTCCCCTATAGATTTCACGAGAAGTAGGGCACCGACTCATCACCATGACGGGCCCCCCCGTCGGAGGTTCCACATGAGCACAATGAACACCCCCGAGACCGCCCTGGTCATTTCGGCGAACGCCACGGTCGAGGTCAAGAAGTTCATGGCCGCCGAGGGCGTTTCCCCGGACGTCGGCGGCCTGCGCGTCAGCGTACAGCCGGGCGGCTGCTCGGGATTCAAGTACAGCCTTCTCATCGAGGACCAGGCCGCCGAAGACGACACCGTGCTGGTGCAGGACGGATACCGTGTCTTCGTCGATCCGTTCTCCATCCAGTACCTGAACGGGGTCGTCATCGACTACGTCACGTCGATGCAGGGATCCGGCTTCACCTTCAAGAACCCGAACTCAACCGGCGGCTGCGGCTGCGGCAGTTCGTTTTCCGCGTAACCTCGAGTCTCGCTCAATGACGTCCGGCACGCGCCACGACGCCGGAGATGCCGGGAAGGCCCGCGACGCCGCTCTGCCGACGCATCGCGGGCCTTCTCACAATTCCGGCGCACTCACCTCGCTCGAACGGATCCGCACCGTCGTTGTCAGCGACCACGAGGCCATCGCCGTGCTCGTCGCGCGCCGGATCGCCGACATCATCCGCGAGCGCAACGCCGAGGGCCGTGTCGCCGTGCTCGGCCTCGCCACCGGCTCGACGCCCATCGGCGTCTACCGTGAGCTCATCCGGATGCATCGCGAAGAGGGCCTGTCGTTCGCGCGCGTCGTGACCTTCAATCTGGACGAGTACTACCCGATGGTCCCGGAGAGCATGCACTCCTACCATCGCTTCATGTGGGAGAACCTGTTCTCCCACGTGGACGCCATCCCGGCCCAGGTGCACATTCCCGACGGCACGGTGCCCGATGCCCGGCTCGACGAGTGGTGCGCCGGCTACGAGCAGGCCATCGAAGACCAGGGTGGCATCGACATCCAGATCCTCGGCATCGGCAAGACCGGACACATCGGGTTCAACGAGCCGGGCTCGGGCGAGACGAGCCGCACGCGCCGGGTGCACCTCGATGCGGTGACGCGACGCGATGCCGCCGCCGATTTCTTCGGCGAGGATTTCGTGCCGCGCGAGGCGGTGACGATGGGCGTGGCCAGCATCCTCGACGCGCGCGAGATCGTGATCATCGCGACCGGCGAGCACAAGTCGAGCATCGTGCGCCGCGCCGTCGAGGGGCAGATCGACCTCGAGGTGGCCGCCACCTTCCTGCAGCGCCATGTGAACACCACGTTCTACGTGGACGCCGCCGCGGCGGCCGACCTGACGCGCGTCGCCACGCCGTGGCTGCTCGACGAGGTCGAGTGGACGGCGTCGCGCACGCTGCAGGCGGTCACCTGGCTGTCGCGCACGACGAAGAAGGCGATCCTCAAGCTGACGCAGGCGGACTACGCCGAGCACAAGCTGTCGTCGCTGGTGGCGCGCCACGGCACGCCGGGGGCCGTCAACGGCCTCGTCTTCAACCAGCTGGGCGCCAAGATCCGCGGCAAGAGCAAGCTCCCGCGCGCTCGCCGCGTCCTCTGCTTCTCGCCGCATCCCGACGACGACGTCATCTCGATGGGCGGCATCCTGCGCAAGCTGTTCGAGAACGGCAACCAGATCACCGTGGCCTACATGACGAGCGGCAACATTGCCGTCTTCGACCACGACGTGCGCCGGCACATGGAGTTCCTGCTGCGCCTGCACCGGGACGACGCCATCCGCGGCGGCGAAGTGACCGCCCTGGTGGAGACGGTCCGCACCTTCCTGGCGAACAAGCAGCCCGGCGACGTGGACATTCCCGAGGTGCAGGACATCAAGCGCGTCATCCGGGAAACCGAGGCCATCAGCGGCCTCGAGACCGTGGGGCTGGGAGCGGAGCATGGGCGCTTCCTCGACCTCCCGTTCTACCAGACGGGCAAGGTGAAGAAGGACCCGATCGGCCCCGCCGACGTGGCGATCGTGCGCGCGCTGCTCGAGGAGACGAAACCTGAGTACATCTTCGTGGCGGGCGACCTCTCCGACCCGCACGGCACGCACCGCATGTGCAGGGAAGCGATCGACGCCGCGCTGCGCGAGGTGTGGCCCGAGCGCGCGCGGGGTCCGCAGCCCGACGACGGCAGGCGCCGTGCCGACGTTTCCACGCCGCGGCACGCGCCCGAGGTCTGGCTGTACCGCGGCGCCTGGCAGGAATGGCCCGTCACCGAGGCGACCTGGCTGGTGCCGATGGCGCAGGAAGAGTTGAAGCGCAAGATCCAGGCGATCTTCAAGCACCAGAGCCAGAAGGATTCGGCGCCCTTCCCCGGGCAGGATGATCGCGAGTTCTGGCAGCGCGTGGAGCAGCGCAACAAGGATACGGCGGCGATCCTCGACGAGCTTGGACTTGCCGAATACTTCGCGATGGAGGCGTATGTCGTTGAGTAGCCGCCGCGCCCGAGGAAGCCGGTGACCGCCAGCCGGTTCGGGCTCCTCGACCTCCTGGTGCTCGCCGTTTACCTTGGCGGCACCACCGCGTTCGGGATCTGGCTCGGACGGAACCAGCAGAACTCCAAGGACTATTTCGTTGCCGGCCGGTCGCTGCCCTGGTGGGCGGTGATGTTCTCCATCGTCGCCGCCGAAACGAGCGCCCTGACGTTCATCTCCGTGCCGGGACTCGCCTACCTCGGCAACTTCGGCTTCCTGCAGGTGTGCTTCGGCTACGTCCTGGGCCGCGTCGTGGTGGCATTCGTGCTGCTGCCGCGGTACTTCCAGGGCGACCTCGTCACTGCGTACACGCTGCTCGAGACGCGCTTCGGCCCGGCCACGCGCCGCTTCACCTCCGTCGTCTTCATGGCGACGCGCGCCATGGCGGACTCGGTGCGCGTCTTCGCGTCGGCCATCCCCATTGCCATCGTCATCGGCCCGTCGCTGCCACGGCAGTGGGTGATGCCGGCGGCGATCCTCGTGCTGGGCGTGCTCACCATCATCTACACCTACAAGGGCGGCATGCGGGCCGTGGTCTGGACGGAATTGTTGCAGGCGGGCGTGTACGCCACCGGCGGCCTGGCCGCGGCCGTCCTCGTCGGGCACTCCGTGACCGGCGGATGGACGCACATCTTCCAGGCGGCCCAGGCGCAGGACAAGCTCCGGATCTTCGATTTCTATACCGGCATCGACCGGCCATTCACGATCTTTGCCGGCGTCCTCGGTGGCGCCGTGCTGACCATGGCGTCGCACGGCGCCGACCAGACGATCGTGCAGCGCATGCTCTCGGCGCGATCGCTCAGGGATGCGCAGAAGGCCATCATCGGCAGCGGCATCACGGTCGTGCTGCTGATGACGCTCTTCCTGACCGTCGGCGTCGGGCTCTGGTCATTCTACGGCGGCGTCAAGTTCCCGTCCCCCGACACGATCTTCCCGACGTTCATCTTCGAGCGCATGCCGCACGGGCTCATCGGCCTGCTGGTCGCGTCGATCCTCGCGGCAACCATGAGCACGCACTCGGGCGCCATCAACTCGCTCGCCGCGACCACGACGCACGACATCTACGCACCGCTCAGCGGGCGCAGCGTGGACGATCCCAGGACGTTCCGGATGGGACGCTGGTTCGCGCTCGCCTGGGGCATCATCCTGACCGGCGGCGCCCTGCTCTTCCCCGAGGGACAGACCCCGGTGGTGGTGATCGCCCTGTCGATCGCGTCGTTCACGCAGGGCGCGCTCCTCGGCGGCTTCTTCCTGGGCATCTTCGTCAAGCGCGCGCGACAGCGCGACGCGATCATCGGCATGTCGGTGGGAATCGCGACCATGGCCTTCATCGTCTTCGCCAAGCCGCTCTCCGCCGCCTATCCGTGGCTGGCCAGCACGCTGGGACCCTTCGCCAACGTCGCGTGGCCGTGGTACGTGCTGATCGGCACCACGATCACCATGACCACCGGCTGGCTGAGCTCGCTCTCGCACTCGTCCGACGGCTCCCGCGGCGCCACTTCCTGACGCCGCGCCCTGCGACAACTCTCCGGAACCCATGAGCAGACTCATTGTTGGCGTTGATGGTGGTGGCTCGAAGACCAAGGTCATCGTGGCCGACGAACAGGGACACGAACTCGCGACGGCGACCGGGCCCGGCAGTGCGGTGCGCCCCGGCGAGGCGTCGCAGTCGGCGGAGGTCATTGCCCAGTCCGTGCGGGACGCCCTCGTGGCCTGCAATCGCGGCGACGAGACCCCGCACGTGCTGTGCGCGGGCCTGGCCGGCGTGGGACGGGAGCCCGAGCGCATGGCCGTGCGGGCGGCGCTGGTGCGGCTCGAGGTGGCCGACGTCGTGATCGTCGAGCCCGACGCAGCGATCGCCCTCGAGGACGCCTTCGGCGACGGCCCGGGCATCCTGCTGGTCAGCGGCACCGGCTCGTCGTGCTTCGGGAAGTCACCAACCGGCGCGTTCGGTCGATGTGGCGGATGGGGGCCGAACATCGGCGACGAGGGGAGCGGCGCGTGGATCGGGAAGAAGGCACTCAGCGTCGTCTCGGCGTCGGCCGATGGGCGCGAACCCGACACGGCGCTGCTCGGTGCGCTGCTCACCGCACTCGAGCTGGAGGACAGCGACGGCCTCATCGGCTGGGCCGCCCAAGCCACGCCCGCCACGCTGGCCCGACTCGCCGGCACGGTCATCACCGTGGCCGCCCTGGGCGACTTGCGGGCCAATTCGGTGCTGACGATGGCCGCCGAGGAGTTGGTGACGCACGTGCGCGCGCTGGCCCGACAGCTGTTCGTGGATGAACGCGCGGCAATTCCGGTGGCGCTCGCCGGCGGGCTGATGGAACGAGGTTCCTTCCTGCGCAAGCTCGTGGAACACCGGCTGAAGAGCGCGGTGCCCGGCGCGGTGCTGCGAACCGAGCCGGTGGTCCCGGCGCGCGGCGCGGTGCGCGTGGCGCTGCACCACGCGAGGCAGCGGACGTAAGGCTGGCATTGTTTCGTCTCTCGCGGAGACCCCGACTGACTGGAGCCCGGTCCAACGTCGCTGCCCGTGGTTTCGTACATTCTGATGGCGCTGTTCTGTGAGACGCCTATCCTCCACCGACCGTCGAGGCTGTATGTCACGCTCCCGCTACTCCCTGCTCGCTGTCGCCGCCGTATTGGCTGCCGCGCCGATGGCCGCGCAGCGCACCGACCAGAAGACCGGCACCAGGTTCGAGCCGTACTTCAACGTGGCGTCCCCGGAACTTCTCACGTCGGCCACCAGGGCGGACCGCGTGGCCTGGAAGACGTACGAGAAGGGCATGCGCAACATCTACACCGCCGCCGCGCCGTCGTGGAAGCCGGTGAAGCTCACGCGCTTCAACGAGGATAACGGCGTGGACATCTCGAACGTCTCGCTGTCGGATGACGGCTCGGTGGTCGTCTTCGTGCGCGGCTCGGCGACGAATTCGCGTGACTGGGTAGCCAACCCATCGCATGACCCCGACGGCCCCGAGCGCGCCATCTGGGCGGTGAAGACCGGCGGTGGTCCGGCGTGGAAGGTGGCCGTGGGCGCCAATCCCGTGCCGTCACCCGACGGCAAGGCAGTGCTCTACCTGAAGGACGGGCAGATCTACCGCGTTCCCGTGACGCCCGGCGCCGCGTCCACCGCGATGGACAAGGGAGAAAAAGCCTTCATCAAGGAATGGGGCCGCCAGGGCAATCCGGTCTGGTCGCCCGACGGCAAGAAGATCGCGTTCGTCAGCGACCGCGAGAATCACGCGTTCATCGCTGTCTATGACGTGGCCAAGCGCAAGCTGGCCTATCTCGATCCCAGCGTGGACTGCGATGGCAACCCCGTCTGGTCGGATGACTCGAGGCAGATCGTCTTCACCCGCCGTCCCGGCACACCGTTCGGCGCGCAGAACCAGGAAGGAGCGGGCGGCATCGGCAATCCGCAGGGGTCCGCGTTCAGCATGCAGCAGATGATGCAGCGCATGCGCAACGGCGGTTTCGGCCCGCCGTGCGGCGGCGGATTTGGTGGCGGCGGCGGCGGCGGCGGTCGCGGCGCCGCCGCGCCGGCGAACCCGCAGGCGGCGGCGCGTCCCGGCTTCTTCCAGGCGCGCTTCCCGGGCGGCTACACGCTGTCGCTCATGGTGGCCGACGTAGCGACGCGCACGGCGAAGGAAGTCTGGCACAACGAGCCGGGTGAGCGGACGTTCACGACGCTCAACGGCATGCGCTACGCGGACGGTCACATGGTCTTCCCGGCCTCGGTGCCGAACGACGAGTGGGACCGCTGGTTCTCGATCAGCCTGGCGAACCCGGCCAAGGCGCCGGTGCTGCTGACGATCACGGACGGCCTCATCGAGGGCGCGGGCTCGGCGGAGCTGTCGGCCGACGGCAAGACGTTCTTCTATGCCACCAATGCCAAGGACATCGAGCGCCGCCACATCTGGTCGGTACCAGTGGCCGGCGGCACGCCGCAGCAGCTGACGACCGGCGAAGGCATCGAGCTGTCACCGGTGCACCTCGCATCGGGCAAGGCGCTCGCCGTGCTCTACTTCGACTGGAACACGCCGGCGAGCGTGGGCATCGTGGCCAACGGCACCGACAAGGCGAAGACCATCTTTCCGGTGCTCGGCAAGGAGTTCCCGCGTGACGCCCACGTGAAGCCGCAGATCGTCTGGACCAAGGCGGCCGACGGCACCGCGGTGAGCAACCAGCTCTTCCTGCCCAAAGACCTCAAGCCGGGGGAGAAGCGCCCGACCATGGTCTTCGTGCACGGCGGCCCCATGCGGCAAATGCTCCCGGGCTACCACTACATGGAGTTCTACCACTGGGCCTACGGGTACAACCAGTGGCTGGCGGCGCAGGGCTACATCGTGCTCTCCATCAATTATCGGCGAGGCATCGGTTACGGCCGGTCCTTCCAGAATGCGGCTTTCGCGCAGGCGCTCGGCAACAGCGAGTACCAGGACGTCCTGGCCGGCGCCATGTACCTGCGCAGCCGCGATG
>DATCGU010000313.1:0-4390 GCA_036508735.1 Gemmatimonadaceae bacterium | reverse complement strand
CTTCCGCATCCCGCCATCTTCATCAGTCCGCTCGGCGGGTGGGTCACCGGACGTTCCTCAACGTTCGTGCGAGGAACCTACATATTGTACGTGACTGTCCGCGATGACGCGGGAACGAGCGTCGACGGCAGTGTGACGCTTGACCTCACCATGACGTGCAGCAGCAGGACAGCCGACTTCAACCCGTGCGCGTCTGTCATGCTCACGACGAATCACAACGACTACATGCCGGCCGCCAAGGTTGGCTCGGCATACGTGGTATCCGTCATCGCCGGCGGAGGAACGCCGCCCTACACCTGGACGCTCTACTCGGGCAGCTTGCCTCCGGGATTGGTGCTCGACGCAGCCAGGGGCGTGCTGCGCGGAACGCCGACCACGGCAGGCACCTACAACTTCTTCGTGAAGCTGACTGATTCCGTTGGCGGTAACAACCTTTCGGAACTGACCGCGGGAGTGATCGCCGCGAGATTCCGTCTCACGGTGAACCCCTGAGGTCGGAGCTACACCGCAAGACCTGCTCGTGAGGACACTGATCCCGGCCCACGCTTTGGGCCGGGATCGGTTCGTAGGCACGTGACCATCGCACCCAGATAGACGCGCCCCGTCAGGCGGAAGAAGTACGGTTGAAGTACGGGAGCACGAACATCATCGGGATGATGCCGAAGAGCAGGTTCGCAAAGAGCCACTCGGCGGTCCAGTACACCGCGCCAGTCAGGGCGAAGCTGGCGTACTGGATGCTGAGGATCAGCGCGAGGCCCACCGAGTTGCCGAGTCCGCCGATACGCATGCCGACCCATTCCCGCTGGCCCTCATGCCGATACGAACCGGAACCGGAAGTCGATGTGGAAGACGCCGTACGCCGCAAGAAGGAGCACGTAGAACGCCGCGCTTGCGGCCGTGAAAGCGAAACGACAGCCAGAAGAGCGCCAGGCCGATGCGTCCGTTGACCACCGCCCACAGCAGTACGGCGTTGTTGATCCGCTCGGGGAACCACCAGGTCTGCCGCGCCCCACTCGCCGTCGGGAATAGGACGAACGTGGCGTTGACCATCGGGATGAACAGGAAGCAGGCGAGCAGGGCGGCGGGCACGGCGGCGGTGGTCGCCACGGTGATCACGGAGTCCTTGGCGGGCGCCTTCCTGGCCTCCGACTTATCTCCGGGCGTGAGCGCTAGCACCAGTTGCCTGACGAGGTGGCTCTTACGACCTTCCGTGTGTAGATCGGACCGCTTTCCGGTTCATCTGGCGGCAGGATGCAGGCAGTACCCGCCCTGGCGCAAATGGAAGTGGCGAAGCACGTCTCTGAGGGGGCTTCATGCGCCTGTCCGCGCGGTTGATGCGACAAAGCTTCCTGCTGCTGCCCGCCGCCATCTGCTTCGGCAACGTTGTCTTCGCCCAATCCACCTCACCGGATTCACTGCGGACGGCCATGCGCGGAATCGTGATCACGGCAATCGGTGATCATCCCGTCGAAGGAGCCGTCGTTACGCTGGTGGAAGCGAGTCTCAGCGTCACGACGGATAAGGCAGGCGCATATCAGTTTGCCGGAGTCGTGCCTGGCACGTACACGGTGAGGGTACGAAAGATGGGCTATAGCCCACTCGACGCCCGCATCACGATCTCTGCAAACGCCACGCTCGAAGCGGATCTCGAGTTGGAGCAGGCGCTCGCCCAGCCTCTGCCGGAAGTGTCCGTTCGCGCAAGTCCGGTGCGCAGTGATCTGACGGGCGGGCTGGCGGACCGGATGCGATTCAACGCCAATGGCATCTTCCTGGTCGGAGCACAGCTCGACTCCGCTCGCGGAACACCCTTGTACGAACTGCTTCTAAGGCGTGTGCGCGGAGTGAATATCGTGTCGTACGTGCAGACCAACCAGCATCTCCTGGCAACTGGCCGGGGACTGACGAGCCTGACTCAGGTGCCGAAGGCCGATCCACGGGACAGGAAAAGCCCCTCGGCCTGCTACAGTCAGATATGGCTGGATGGTGTGCGCATCTATGCGCCTGGGGAAAACCAGGTTGTTCCGGACCTCGGCGCCTTCGATGTCGGTGCGCTGCAAGCCATCGAGTTCTACTCCGGTCCGTCGAGTACGCCTGCCCAGTTTGGAGGGTCAGGTGCCGCCTGCGGTACACTGCTGATTTGGACTCGCACGCGCTGAAATGCATTAGTGTAAGAGATGGCTAATTGCCCCTCCCCCGCATCACCAAGCACGGAGCAACAATGAACAAGGCTCGCCTGTTCGCCCTCACCACCGTCGTCTGCCTGGCCGCCTGCGGTACCGACAAGCCCGCTGCGTCCGACACGGCCGCTGCAGTCCCGCCGCCCCAATCGTCGCCCGCCGTCACGCCGGCACCCGCCGCCGATTCAATGGTTGTGGCCCCGGCTGGAAAGGCCGCGATACCATCCAAGGCGCCCGTGCCGACGACCACAACGACCACGACGACCAAGACCACCACGGCGACCGCCGCCGCGCCGGCACCCGTCGCGGCAAAGCCGGCCGCTCCCGTGCCCGCCGCGCAACCCGCAGCGCCTGCACCCGCCGCTGCGAAGCCGACAGCGCCCGCTCCAGTGGTTGCGGCAGCCCCCAGTGCGCCGCGCGCCGATCCGGCACTGGGTGCGCCCCTGTACGACGCGAACTGCAAGAAGTGCCACGGGGCGCGTGGCGTGGCGGTCAAGGTGATGCAGACCAAGTTCCCCAAGATGCTGCCCTTGGACGCCGCGTTCTTCGCCAAGAACACCGACGCCGCGGTGGTGGACATCCTGATGAATGGAAAAGGCACGGACATGAAGTCCTTCAAGGACCAGCTGTCCCACGCCGAGATGGGCTCGGTGGCCGCCTACATCAGGACGTTCCCCTCGAAGCAGTAGCCCTGACCGGCCTAACCCGGCCCGGTCTTCGCCGTACGCCGAGTCGCTGACGTATCCACCTGCCCGAGGTACAACGTGTGCTTCGGGCCGGACGTCGTATGTGCGTGTACATGGCTGACCGTCACCACGAGTCCGGCGTGACGCAGCGATTTCTCGAACGAACGGTCATCGACCGCTGACCAGTACACCAGCCGGCCGCCCGGGCGTAGCGCGGCGACGGCCAGGTGAATGCCGACTGACCCATAGAGCTGCGCGTTGCCCGATGTCGTGAGTGGATCGGCGCCGTTATCCACGTCCAGCATGATGGCGTCGAAGGAACCGTGGTGGTGCTGCAGCACGTGCACGACGTCGTCGTGGAGCACCTCTACGCGCGGGTCGCGCAGCGCGTCGCCGGCCAGCGGATACTCCGGATTCCGGTTCCACTCGATCACGGTCTCGACGATTTCCGCCACCACCACGCGTGCATCGTCCGCCAGCACACTCAGTGCGGCCTTGAGCGTGAATCCCAGCCCCAGGCCGCCAATCAGGACCTTCGCGTCGGGCACTTCCGAAAGTGGTCCGCACGCCAGCTCCGCGAGAGCATCCTCCGAACGATGCCGCCGCGTCGACATGAGCTCCACGCTGTTGACGCGAATCACGTAGGCGCCATCATGCTCGAACAGCGCGAGCACGGTGCCGTCCGGCGTCATCGCTTCGCCGAGTCGCCGGAACGGCTTCATGTGCTGGGCAGTCGCCTCATACGCGCGGCGTTGAAGGCGGTAGCAACGCACCCAGCGCGTGCTCGATGGCCTGCACCGTGACGTCGCGGTGCGATGCGTTCCACAGCGGCTGGCCGCCGGCCACGAGGATCACCTGCGGTGAAGCGTGCTGAACACCCAGTTCCTGCGCGATCTGCTGCGACAGGCCGCGCTGCACCACCACGTCCACGAGGAAGATGGGAAGCTCCGGGTGCGCGTCGGCGAACACCGACACTTCGGTGAATGCTCCGGCCGATATCCCGCACGTCGGGCTGTGCTTGAAGATCAGCCGCGGCCCTGTGCCCCGCAGCAGGGCGACGGCTGCGACCGGGCTGGAATCGGCTACACGTTGAATGGCCATCAGGCGGAACTCTCGGGGAACGAAGCCCTGACGTGGCATCGAGCGGCGTCAGCGCGCATCGGTATCAAATTGGAGTGTGTCTTCGCGCTCAACCACCCAGCGCAGCGTATGCTGGTCGGAGAACAGCACCAGCCGCTCGCCATTCACGTCATACAACAGCGTGCATCCGCGATCGCCGGCCAGTCGCTCGATGGCAGCCTTTGGCCCGCGCACCCACCGCGGGTATCGGGTTCCAAGGCGCTCGAGCCGGCATTGCACGTCATACTCGTTCTTGAGCCGGTGCAGCATCACGTCGAACTGCAATTGCCCCACGGCGCCGACCATCGGTGACGGCCCGGCCAGCTGGTCCTTGGTGTCGTAGAAGACCTGCGCGGCCCCTTCCTCGGTGAGCTGCGAGAGCCCGGCATCAAACTGCTTGCGGCGCAT
>DATCGU010000312.1:0-4518 GCA_036508735.1 Gemmatimonadaceae bacterium | reverse complement strand
GCACGCGCCCCATCTCCGGCCCATCGCCGATGATCACCAGCTCACGGTCCGGCAGTAGCCGCGAGAACGCCTCGGCGATCAGCGGCAAGCGCTTGTATGGCACCATGCGGCTGGCTGCCAGGTAGAACTGGTCTTTCACCCCCCGCACCCCGCACCCCGCACCACCAGGAGTGAAATACTCTACGTCTACCGGCGGATAGATAATGGTCGCCTCGCGCCCGTAGCAGCGTGCAATCCGCTGGCCGATGTACCGGGAGATCCCCGCGTACGCCTGCGGCAGTTGCGCGGCCCGCTCATCTCCGCGCCGCATCCACTCCAGCATTGACCGCGCCGTCGCGCCCGTGATTCCCCTGTCCAGGCCCGCTTCCTCCAGGTACTGCTCGCGCAGGTCCCACGCATAGCGCATCGGCGAGCAGCAGTGCACCAGGTGCACGGCGCCGGCGCTCACGCGTACCCGGTGCGACACGGCGTGCGTGTTGGAAATCACCACGTCGTACCCACGCAGGTCGTGCCCGCGCACTGCGCCCGGCATCAGCGGCAGCAGGCGGCGATAATGACGCGCGATCCCCGGCACGTGTTGCATCCACGTCGTGCGCACCGTCCGCCCCGTCAGCCCCAGCGCCTCGCGGTCGTCGGCCGACATCACGTCGACGAGGGCAAATAGGTCTGCCTGCGGGTACACCGCCAGCATCTCCTTCAGCACCAGCTCCGACCCACCCAGCGTGGTCAGCCACTCGTGCACGATGGCCATGCGGGGCGGGGCCACGCGGGGCGGGGCCATGCGGGGCGTTCCCGTGCGCTCGGTGCGCTCCATATTCATGGCTGCTAGTTTATCCATCCGCCCACTTCCGCGCACGGAGTCGTTTTCGTGATCAGGCCGCACTCGCCTTCCAACGGGAGAACATGTACGATTCTGACCATGCGCCTAATCTGCCTCCTCCCCCTCGCCGGCCTCGCCCCGGCCCTCCTCGCCGCCCAGAAGGCGAATCACGCCTTCCGCGTGGAGGAAACGACCATCACGCAGGTCCACGCCGCGTTCAAGGCCGGGACGCTCACCTGTCACGCCCTCGTGAAGGTCTACCTCGACCGCATCGCCGCCTACGACAAGAAGGGCCCCGCGATCAACGCCGTCGTCACCCTCAACCCCAATGCGCTCGCCATCGCCGACTCGCTCGACCGCCGCTTCGCGAAGACAGGGCTCACCGGGCCGCTTCACTGCATCCCGATGATCGTCAAGGACAACTTTGAGACGAAGGACTTGCAGACCACAGCGGGCTCGATCGCGCTCAAGGGGTGGATCCCGAAGCAGGACGCGACGATGGTGCGCCGCATTCGCGAGGCCGGCGCGATCGTCCTCTTCAAGTCGAACATGGCGGAGTGGGCGTTCTCGCCGTACGAGACGGTAAACTCGATCCTCCCGGGCTACACGAAGAACCCGTACGCGCTCGACCGCGTTACCGCCGGCTCGAGCGGCGGAACAGCAGCAGGCGTCGCCGCCAACGAAGGCGAGTCGGGGCTGGGGACCGACACGGGGAATTCGATTCGCGGACCCGCCGCGCACCAGGCGCTGGTCGGGATCCGCTCGACGATGGGGCTCACCTCGCGCGCCGGCGTCGTGCCGCTCAACAACGCCGCCGACATCGCCGGGCCGATGGCGCGTACCGTGGCGGACGCGGTCGCCATCCTCAACGTCGTGGCGGGCGAGGATCCTGACGACTCCGTCACCGTCACGGGCCACGGACGGCGCGAGGACGACTACCGGAAATTCCTCGTGCTCGGCGGCCTCAAGGGGGCACGCATCGGCGTGCTTCGTCAGGCGTACGAGCGACCGACCACCGACACCGAAGTCGTCGCCGTCTTCACCAAGGCGCTCGACCTTCTGAAGAAACAGGGCGCAACGATTGTGGACCCCGCCGGGATCGACACGCTCGATGCCATCAACCGCGGAACCGGGGGGGGGTGCAACCGCTTCAGGTTCGATCTCGAGCGCTATTTCGCCGCGCGGGGGCAAAACGCGCCGGTCAAGACGCTCAACGATATCCTGCGGAGCCCCAACAACTACCATCCGAGTGTCGAGCTTCGCCTGAAGCAGGCGAACGACTCGACGCTGCTCCCTCCGGAGAAGAGCCCGGGGTGCCTCGCCGGTGAGGCCGCGCGCGCGCGCCTCCGCAACGCCGTGCTCAACCTGATGGACTCGCTCCGGATCGACGCGCTCGTCTACCCCACGTGGAGCAATCCGCCACGACTGATCGGCGACCTCAACACCCCGGCGGGCGACAACAGCCAACTCTTCTCGCCAAGGACGGGATTCCCTGCCATCACCGTTCCGATGGGTTTCACACGGGAAAACACACTGCCGGCGGGAATGACCTTCCTCGGACGGCCGTGGAGCGAGGCAAGGCTCATCAACCTCGTGTACGAGTACGAGCAGACGACGCACCATCGTCGGCCACCGGCAAGCGCGCCGCCCCTCAAAGGCCGCTGAAGAGGCGCTCGACCATGGCCGTTTGACGCGGTCGCCCTATCGGCCTAGCTTCGTGCACCAGCTCCCCCATTCGAGGCATTCCATGCGCTTGCTCTCGTCGGTCAGTCGTAGCGCCTTGGCCTTCCTGTGCTTCAGGAACGGCGTCTTGGCACCCGCGCTCACGTTCGCTGCCGTGCTGCTCGCGCTCAGTTGCGGTGGAGGCGGTGGAGACAAGCCACCGACTGGCCCGCCGCCACCCGTGCCGGTGCTCACCACCGTCACTGTCACCCTCTCTGCGTCGACCATCCAAGTGGATCAATCGGCGACGGCCAGCGCCTCGGGTGCCGACCAGAACGGAGCATCGATTAGCGTCGGCGCTGTGACCTGGTCGTCCTCGTCACCGGCTGTTGCTTCTGTCTCGGCGCTCGGCGCGATCACCGCCGTGGCCGCGGGACAGACAACCATCACGGCGGCTGCCGGGATCAAGTCGGGACAGTCGACCCTGACGGTCATCCCGGTGCCGGTTGCCAGCGTCACGGTGTCGCCAGCGACCGCGAGCATCCTCGTTGGTGCCACGCAGCAACTGACTGCCACGACCCTCGACGCCGGCAACGCCACGTTGACTGGGCGGACGGTGACCTGGAGTTCGTCCGACGCGACCAAGGCTTCGGTGTCGTCCAGTGGCCTGGTCACAGCCATCGCAGCCGGCAGCGCCACCATCACCGCGTCCAGTGAAGGCAAGAACGGCTCCTCGACCATCACCGTCCTAGGGAACCCCGTGGCATCCGTCGCCGTCACACCCTCAACGGCCTCGATGTCCGTCAGCTTCACGCAGCAGTTCACGGCGACGGTTCTGGACGGAGGCGGCAACGTCCTTTCCGGACGGACGATCACGTGGAGCAGTTCGGACGCAACGAAGGCCACGGTGACGGCCAGCGGACTGGTAACGGCCGTGGCGGTTGGCAGTTCCACGATTACCGCGACGAACGAAGGCAAGTCAGGAACCGCGGCGGTAACCGTAACGCTCGCATCAGTGGCGACTGTCACAATTTTGCCTGTTTCGGCCAGCGTCGTCGCGGGCAGTACAGTCGTCCTGACGGCCACCCCCCGCGATGCCAACGGGAATGCGCTGACCGGGCGCACGTTCTCCTGGTCGTCGAGCAACACGGCCATCGTATCAGGATCTACCACCGGCGCGGTCCTGACCGCCCTGGGAGTGGCGCCCGGAACGGCAACCATCACGGCGACCAGCGAGGGCAAGTCGGGAACGGCGCTCGTCACCGTGACGAGTACCGCCCAGTTGTGTTCGAGTGCCACGGCCCTGCAGCTATCCGTCGGTGATGTCGTGGCGCTCACGGCCGCGCAGAAGGCGTCGCTCTGCCTCGGCGGTGCCACGGCTTCGGAGTATGCGCTCATCCCCTTCAACAACTCGACGGTCGCCGCCAACGTCGTACCCGTAACGCTCACCGGTACGAACACGACGGCGACCAGTTCGCCACCGGCGGCCTCGTTACAGTCGACGCTACGAGGGACCCGCCTCCGTCGGTCCGTCCAGCCGCCGAGCGGATCATGGGAAGCGGAGTTCCGCCAACGCGAGCGGCGCAATCTCGCCTCCGTTACGGAACGAGTGCACGGGGTGAAGCGAGGGACGTCTTCTCTGACGGACATTCCAGCCAACCCGGTGGTTGGCTCGGTCGTGCAGCTGAACGCCAATGGCAACGGCGATCTGTGCCACACCGCCAAGCAGTTGCATCCGGCACGCGTCGTAACGGTACTGCCTCACACGATCGTACTCGTCGACACGCTGGCGCCATCCGGCGGCTACACGAACGCCGAACTGGCGGATTTTGGCACGGCATTCGACACGCTTGGATTTGCCGTGGACACACTCAATTTCGGTGCGCCCACGGATCTCGACGTCAACGGCAAGGTTGCCATCTTCTTTACGCAAGGAGTGAACCAAGTTCTGCAACCGACAAGCGGCTTCGTCGGGGGGTACTTTACCGAAAGAGACATGTATGCGGCAACGGCGTCTGGCTGCATAGCGAGCAACG
>DATCGU010000311.1:0-3353 GCA_036508735.1 Gemmatimonadaceae bacterium | reverse complement strand
CCGCCGCGACCGCCCGCAGGCAGTTCTGCTGCAAGGCGACGAAGTCCTTCCACGCGACATCGTATTGCGGGCGGCGCTGCTGCACCACGACGCGCAGGGCCTCGGCGAGATCCGCTGGCGCGAGCCGTGCGGTGGCGCGCGCCAGCTCCGCGGCGGTCTCGGCGAGCGTTCGCACATCACGCGTGCGGGGGCCGGCCAGCGCGATCATCGCGACGCCGACGCCCGCGCCGGCGATCCCCATCTTCCCCAGCCGGTCCTCGATCCACGCGGCGAAGTGCGCGGTCGGGAGCGGGCCGATCTCATAGCGGCGGGCAAGGTTGTGGAGCGGGCCATCCTTGGGCGCGCTCAGCTTGTCGATGAGCGCACGGTCGGACCCCGCGAACACGTACGTCACGTGCCGGTGGTGCTGGATGGCGGCACGGAGCTGGCGCACGGCGCTGACCGTTGGGCCGTCGGCATCATCACGCCCGACCCGTTCGATCTCTTGGAACTCATCGAAGATGACACCGAGGTGCACTTTGTTGGCCTTCGCCTGCGCCTCGAGCGTGTCGAGCGCCGTCACGAGGCGCTGGCGCTGGTCGTGCGCGCCCGCCTCACGGAACGACAAGGTCGGGACCGGGACGAGTTGCCCGGTCGGGAGCGTCGTCATCTCGAGCTTGAACTGGAGGCGGCTCGCCAACTGCTTCACGAGGTCCAACCACCGCGTCCCGAGCACGCGCGCCGCCTCAGCGGCAAGCCGGGTGGTCATGTCCTCGAGGGTCGATGCGCTCCAGAGGTCCAAGTACAACACCGAGACCGGCGTCCCCTTCTTCCGCTGCAGATCGGCTTCCACGGCTTTGAGGAGGCTGGTCTTGCCGATGCGGCGCGGACCGACGAGCAGGAGGTGGCTCCCGGGGGTCTGGAGCGCCGTCGCGATTGCGCGGCGCTCCTCGGCGCGGTCGGTGAAATCCCCGGTGACCTGGGCGGTGCCCGCGCCAGCGAAGAGGTTTGGCGCGGTGGCGGCGACAGGGCGAGCCGTAGAACGGGATGATGTCAGGGAGGCTCCGGGTGGGCGGGCGACGGCAGGGCGCGATACCACCCTAATATTAGGGCGGACGATGGAAGGGCGCAAGAACGCCCTACCGTCGTCCGGGTCGCGGTGGGGATGCACGGCCGAACGTTGCCTCGAGTACCATTCGAACGCGTCGGTGATGTCGGTTGTCGCTCGCCCAGTGAAGGCGAGCGTGCGCGTCATGGACTCGAGCGGCGCAGGCGTGCTTGCACGTCCTGCCACGACACGTTCGCCTGCTCACTCGGGTCGGCGAGACGCCGGTCAAGTTCGTCGCGGTGCCATTGCGGCACGCCGATCTCGCCGGCTTCGGTCTTCCATCTTCGATCTTCCATCTTCCATCTTCCATCTTCCATCTTCCATCGTAGTTAGCTCGGACTCTCCCCCCTCACCAACTCCGCACTCGCCCGCTGCGCCGCTCCATCCGGCTTCCGGCTTCCGGCTTGGTCCGCGGATCCGTCCGCGCATCCTCCCGCGCGAAATCCGGCACAAGATTGCGCAACTGATCGCGCAGATCTCGATCGTCGCTCGTGTACGCGATGGCACTGCTGATGAGCGACTCCACAAACGCGAGCAGTCTCGGATCCGCCGTGTCGCCACACGCGCGCAGCACCTTCGGATGGTGCGTGGGCCGCACGTCCTCGCCGCCGAAGAACACTTCCTCGTAGAGCTTCTCTCCGGGTCGCACTCCGGTGTAGACGATCTCGATGTCCACGCCTTCCTCGAGCCCCGAGAGACGAATCAGGTCGTGCGCCAGCTCGGCGATCTTCACCGGCTCGCCCATGTCGAGCACGAAGAGCTCGCCGCCGTTGCCGAGTGCGCCGGCCTGCATCACGAGCTGCACCGCCTCCGGGATGGTCATGAAAAAGCGGCGCATCTCGGGGTGCGTGACCGTCACCGGACCGCCTTCCTTGATCTGCCGCAGGAAGGTCGGGATCACCGATCCGCTCGAGCCGAGGACGTTGCCGAAGCGCACCGAGACGAAGTTGCGCTGGTCCGCCATGGCGGCATTGAGCACGATCATCTCCGCCACGCGCTTCGTCGCGCCCATGATGGAGGTGGGGCGCACCGCTTTGTCGGTAGAGATGTTGACGACGTGTTTCACGTCGGCGTCGAGCGCGGCGTCCACCACGTTGCGCGTGCCGAGGATGTTGTTGGTGACCGCCTCGACGATGTTCTCTTCCATCAACGGAACGTGCTTGTGCGCCGCCGCGTGGAAGATCGCGTGCGGCTTGTGGCGGGCAACGATCGAGTGCACGCGGCCCGGATCGCGGATGTCCGCGATGATCGGAATCAACTTCAGCTTGGGGAACTGCTTGCGCAGCTCGCGCTCGATCTCGAAGATCTGATTCTCGCTATGGTCCACGGCGACGAGCGTACTCGGCTGCAGCGCGGCGATCTGCCGGCATGGATTGCGCCGGTTCAGGTGCCGAGCACGGCGTCGGCAAGGCTACCGGGCAAAGCCCTCAGTCGTCTCGGCGCAATCCCAACTGGCCTATGGCTTTGCTACAACCTGCCCCGCGGTCCCGAACGAAGCCGGGTGTTCGCGAACCCACTCTTCCAGGGCGGTTCCTAGTCGCATCGCGATCCGTTCGGCGCCCACGTGTAGGCGTTCGTGGGGGCGCTCACACCACACGCGAAGTAGCAGCTCGTGCGTGTGGCCGGCCTCTTCCCAGGCGATCGGGTAGTCTATGCGGAACGGGCGCGCCGAGAGAGGCGAGATCTGCTGCAGCTTGGGTCGCAGAGAAGAGGCAGCCCCGGTGATGATCGAGAGCTCCAGAAAATCCAATTCCGTCGCTGCCTCATCGAGTAGCGCGCTCAGCTGCTCGATCGAGTCCGCCTTGATCAGCCTCTGGGCCAATTCGCCAGCAAGCACCTTGTGGCGCACGTGACTTCGTGCATTCAGCAGCACGCTCGTGACGGATGCGCCGAACTCGAGGAATTCGCTGTACCGGAGCCACTTGATGCCGTAGAAAAACGAGGCGAACATCAAGATGAAGCCGGCGGTGCCGAGAGCGAGCGTCACACGCGGAGGCGCGAGGACGATCGACATTCCCATCAGCGCGACGGAAAAAAAGAAGAGCCCGAGCAGCTCTACCGTGCGCTTCGGTGAGAGTCCGAGGGAGAGGATTTGGTGGTGGACATGACGGCCGTCAGCTCGAGAGATCGGCTGGTTGCGCAACCAGCGTCGGGCGATGGAGATAGACGTGTCGGTGAGGGGGTAGGCGAGCGCGAAGAGCGGCAGGAGTGCGAACGTGACATGCGAGTCCGGGGTCGCGGCATGGACTGTCGCGATGCTGAGGAT
>DATCGU010000310.1:0-5218 GCA_036508735.1 Gemmatimonadaceae bacterium | reverse complement strand
CATTCGCTCACGGCATCCGCACGATCTTCCCCATGAACAGCACCGTGCCGGTCAGACGCTCGCGCAACACGAACAGGTAGGGCCGGTCGACGCGCATCACCGGGTACACGGGCATCGACGTCGCCCCGACCCCAACCGTGGTCACCGCCGCAGCCTCGGTGCCCTCTTCGTTGATGTCGACAAAGGTGTTCTGCTTCACGAAGTCGATGAAGAGCTGGTTCCCCGCCGGGGCCGGCGCCATCAGCGTGAAGTCGGCGCCGCCGGCCACAAAGGGTACGATCATGCCCAGCGCCTGCAGGTCGCCATTGAGCCGCCGCTCGTACTTGAGCGTCAGCCGCGGCAGGAACAGATCGACCTTCGTCGTCCGGAAGCTTGCGGCCAGCGCCTGCCACACGGCGGGCGTCAGCGACGAAGCCAGCGTCTCCACATCGGTACCGGCTTTTGGCAGCAGCACCGTCATGGTGAACGCGGCGTTGCCGTACGGCAGGTCCGCGGCCTGGTACGTCGGCAACTCAGCGTACGCCAGCGAGTCGAGCCGGTGCATCAGCTGCACCGGCTGCGCGACGTTTCCGGCGGCACTGAAGGTGGACGCCGTCGTCTTTGCGGGATCGAACTTCGCGCGCCAGCTCCCCTTGAAGTAGATGGCATTGATCAGGAACATCACCTGATGTGCCTGGATGTCATCGAGCACCGAAGGGATCTTCCCGTTCGTAGCGGTGCTGACCCAGCCATTGATGGCGGCCAGCGACGCCGCGACATCGCTGAAGTTCAGGCCGCGCACGGTGGCGTCGAAGTACACCTTCGTCGTGTCGAAGAACGCCTGCCGGAAGGGAAACTCCTGCCGGTACCAGATGGAGTTCGCAATCTGCATCTGCACGCCGGGGTCGAGCGACGTCAGCAGCGCAATGAGCGACTTGTATCCGCCGTTGATGTCAGCGAGCGAGGCGCCGCCGAACTGGAGCGCCGAGCGCATCTGGTCCGCCGTCTGGTTGGCGGCGCCATTCAGCGTCATCCCCAGCGCGAACGATGCACTGAGCGGCGAGACGAACACGTTGGTGTCGCGCTGGCCGGCGTTGATCCGGCCCCACAGCGCAAACGCGAACGCGTTGGCCGCATCGCGCACCCTGATCTCGCTGGTGCTGAGCGTACGGGGCAGCGCGGTCAGCGCTGGGGGCTGGCTCGACGGCGAATTCCCGGTGGGCGACGTGCTGCACGCCGCCGCGGCCACCAGGGCCGTGAGGGCCGCGAGGGCCGCGAGGGCCAGATGCGCGCGGACTCGGCGGGCGCTGGCCGTTACCCCGCCCCCAGTAGCACCTTCTCGTCCCGCTTCGTTACCGACGCATAAATGAAGTCGCCGTTCATTCGCCTGATGACGTCGATGCTGATGCCCTTGGGGCAGGCCGCCATGCACTCGCCGAACAGCGTGCACCCGCCGAAGCCTTCCAGGTCCATCTGCGCCACCATCTTCAGCGCGCGGCGGTACCGCTCGGGCTGGCCCTGCGGCAGCAGCCCCAGATGGCTGATCTTGGCCGCCGTAAAGAGGGACGCCGATGCATTGGGGCACGCCGCCACGCACGCGCCACAGCCGATGCACGCTGCGGCGTCCATCGATTCCTCGGCGTCCTGCTTGGCGATCGGCAGCGCGTTGGCGTCCTGCGGCGACCCGGTGGCCACGCTGATGTAGCCGCCCGCCTGAATGATCCGGTCGAACGCGGTGCGGTCGACCACGAGGTCGCGAAGCACCGGGAACGCAGTTGCCCGCCATGGCTCGATGGTCACCGAGTCGCCGTCCTTGAACGAGCGCATATGCAGCTGGCACGCGGTGGTGAGCTTGTTCGGCCCGTGCGCCGCCCCGTTGATCATCAGGCTGCACATGCCGCAGATCCCCTCGCGGCAGTCGTGGTCGAACGCGATGGGATCCTTGCCTTCGAGGATCAGCCGCTCGTTGACCACGTCGAGCATCTCGAGGAACGACATTTCGGTGCTGACGTCGCGCGCCGCGTACTCCTCGAACTTGCCGGGAGCGGACGGGCCGGCCTGCCGCCAGACCTTGAGCGTGAGATTCATGGTTCCAGACATTCGTCAGTCACTCACTTGTAGCTGCGGGTGGCAAGATGCACGCTCTCGAACTCGAGCGGTTCCTTGTTGAGCACGGGCGCCGTTTTGTCACCGGTATATTCCCACGCGGCCACGTAACAGAAGTCGGCGTCGTTGCGCTTGGCCTCGCCCGCATCCTGGTACTCCTCGCGGAAGTGGCCGCCGCACGACTCCTCGCGATGCAGCGCGTCGCGGCACAGCAGCTCGCCGAACTCCAGGAAGTCGGCTACGCGGCCGGCCTTCTCCAGCTGCTGGTTCAGTGAATCGCCGCTTCCCGGCACCGTCACGTTCTGCCAGAACTCCTCGCGGAGCTTCGGGATCTCCTGCAGCGCCAGCTTGAGCCCCGCGTCGTTGCGCGCCATGCCGCAGTGCTCCCACAGGATCTTGCCCAGCTCACGGTGGAACGAATCGGCGGTCCGCTTGCCCTTGATGCCCAGCAGGCGCGACGTGCGCTGCTGCACGCCCTCCAGCGCCTTGCGGAACTCGGCGTGGTCGGTGGTCACCTTCTCGAGCTTGCTCGTCGCCAGGTAGTGACCGATGGTGTACGGCAGCACGAAGTAGCCGTCGGCCAGCCCCTGCATCAGCGCGCTGGCGCCAAGCCGGTTGGCGCCGTGATCGCTGAAGTTCGCCTCGCCGATGACGTGCAGCCCGGGGATGGTGCTCATCAGGTTGTAGTCTACCCAGAGGCCGCCCATCGAGTAGTGCGACGCCGGATAGATGCGCATCGGTACCGTGTACGGATCCTCGTCGGTGATGCGCTGGTACATCTCAAAGAGGTTGCCGTACCGCTCGGCGATCTCATTCGCTCCCAGCCGTCCGATGGCATCGCTGAAGTCGAGGTAGACGCCCCGTCCACCCGGACCCACGCCCCGTCCGTCGTCGCACGCCTCCTTGGCGGCGCGGCTGGAGATGTCGCGCGGCGCCAGGTTGCCGTAGCTGGGATACTTGCGCTCCAGGTAGTAGTCGCGATCCTCCTCGGCGATCTCCGACGGCTTCTTACCGCAGTCTTCCCGGCGCTTGGGCACCCACACGCGTCCGTCGTTGCGCAGCGACTCCGACATCAGCGTCAGCTTGCTCTGGTGCTCGCCGGCCACCGGGATGCACGTCGGGTGGATCTGCGTGTAGCACGGGTTGGCGAACGCGGCCCCCTTCTTGTAGGCGCGGTACGTCGCCGTGACGTTGCAGCCCTGGGCGTTGGTCGACAGGTAGTGGGCGTTGGCGTAGCCTCCGGTGCCGAGCACCACGGCGTCGGCCGCGTGCGCCTCGACCTTCCCGGTGATCAGGTCGCGGGTGATGATGCCGCGCGCCACGCCGTCGATGGTCACCACGTCGAGCATCTCGTGGCGGCTGTACATCTTCACGCCGCCGCCGGCGATTTCCTTTTCCAGCGCCTGGTACGCGCCGAGCAGCAGCTGCTGCCCCGTCTGGCCGCGGGCGTAGAACGTGCGGCTCACCTGCGCGCCGCCGAACGAGCGATTGGCCAGCAGTCCGCCGTACTCGCGCGCAAACGGCACGCCCTGCGCCACGCACTGGTCGATGATGTCCACCGACACCTGGGCGAGGCGATACACATTGGCCTCGCGGGCACGGAAGTCGCCGCCCTTCACCGTGTCGTAGAACAGTCGCTGGATGCTGTCGCCGTCGTTGCGATAGTTCTTAGCCCCGTTGATGCCGCCCTGCGCGGCAATCGAGTGCGCGCGGCGTGGCGAATCCTGGAAGGCAAAGCAGCTCACGTTGTAGCCGAGCTCGCTCAGCGACGCCGCAGCGCTGGCACCGGCCAGGCCGCTCCCCACCACGATGATGTGGTATTTCCGCTTGTTCGACGGGTTCACCAGCTTCATCTCGAAGCGGTGCTTGTCCCACTTCTCGGCCAGCGGCCCGGACGGGATCTTGGAATCGAGTTTCATATGTGTCTCCGCCTCAGCGCACGACGCCGAGCACAACGCCCAGCGGCACGAGACTGAAGCCCACGGTCACGACGAGGGCGATGATCAGCGGCAGGCGCCGCTGCAGGGGCTGGGCCGAAGGCTGGGCGACCCCGAGTGTTCGCAGCACCGCCCAGGTGCCGTGGTACAGGTGCAGGCCCAGGAAAAACATCGCGCCGAGGTAGAGCACTACCCACTGCACGCGCTCGAAGGTCAGCACCACGTTGCCGTAGGCCCCCTCCGCCGTGTACTCGGGCAGCAGCCACTTCCAGCCCAGCGTGAACTGGCCGAGGTGCAGGATGAGGAAGATGAACAGGTAGACGGCACCCCAGCGCATCGTGCGCGAGGCATAGGTGCTCACCTGCGGCTTGCGGATGGCGTAGTCCACACCGCGCGCCGCCCAGTTGATCATGGTCAGCTGGTACGCCGCCAGCGAGTGCAGCACCACGGAGACGAACAGCGCAATGCGCACCAGCCAGGTGATCTCGATGAGGTCATGCTTCAGCAGCTTCGCATACCCGTCGAAGCGCTCGGGCCCCATGAAGACCTGCATGTTGCCGGCCATGTGGCCAATCACGAAGCCGACGATGATGAGCCCCGTGAGTCCCATCACGACCTTCTTCCCTACGGTACTGCGCCAAAAAGAGAGCATTGGTGCGCTCGAGAGGGTCTGAGTTGAAAAGAAGCTGTAGGCTCTACGCTGTACGCTGTAAGCTGTACGATACGGACGCCGTAACGTTGGAAACGGACGGCGTACAGCGTAGAGCGTACAGCTTACAGCTTCCCTTCAAAGCGACTACAGCTTCACCACCGACATTGGCTCCCGCACTGCCTCTGCGCTTTTCGCCAGCGCGGCCTTCTCATCGGCGGTGAGCTCGATCTCGATGACCTTCAGGAGGCCCGTGCGGCCCAGCTTGCAGGGCACGCCCAGAAAGAGCCCCTTCATGCCGTACTCGCCTTCGAGCCACGCCGCGCACGGCAGGATGCGCTTCTGGTCCTTGACGATCGCCTCGACCATCTGCACGGCGCCCGACGACGGCGCATAGTACGCCGAGCCGGTCTTGAGGTACTTCACGATCTCGCCGCCGCCGTTGCGCGCGCGGACAACCAGCGGCTCCAACTCGGCGTCCGTCATGAACTGGCGGATGGGGATGCCGCTGATGCTCGTGTAGCTGATGAGCGGCACCATCGTGTCG
>DATCGU010000309.1:0-3707 GCA_036508735.1 Gemmatimonadaceae bacterium | reverse complement strand
TGCCCTTCTTCGCCCAGCGGGCACCGATGCATGCGTCGTAGCGTTTGCCGTCCTCGGGGTGACGACGCTCGACGTAGCGGAGCCGGAGAGGAGAGCGTTTCGGATTAATCATCGCTTCGTCCGCCGGCGCGTGCGGCGCTTCGGGGCATCGAATGTGAGAGTATCCACGCCGTTGCCACAGAACGGGTCGAACTGGGACGCGACCTCGACAGCCTTTTCAGCGGTGCATCCGAGGTAGAGTGCGGCGCGTGCATAGTCGCAACCCGAGCCGTCTGCGAAGTGCGTGCCCACGATGACGATTGGGTAGGGGCTACCGTCGTATGAGTGGATGGCCCCGTTGCGATGGATGACAACCATCGCGGAGTCGTCTTCGGCGGACATCTTCTGGTAGGTCTTCGGCTTCGCACCTTTCTTCAGCCATGCGCACAACTCGGGCATGCGGTTGGCCGTGCCGACGAAGCCGACAAGCCGGTCGCCCAGGCGGCAGATCTTCTGTACAGTGTACGCCTGGGAGCCCGTCGAGGCCCGGCGGTCGGCGGCGAGCGTCGTCCCATCCCAACATATGACGCTCATGCAGCCTCCGCGAGCTGGTCGCACCGCGGGAGTCCGCCGAGCATCACGGCCTCACGCATGTGCGGGTCGCCATAGGCCAGTGCCGATGCCGTGACCGTACTCCACGTTGCACCCGTGCGGACATGCACCCACTTCAGCATCGCCTCGGCCACGGCGCGGTCCGCCGGCGTGTCGCGGAGCCACGAGGATGCGATGCAGATGTGAGGTTCAGCCTCCAGCGATTCCGCTGGGTCTGCGCGCGAGCAGCGCATCTCGAACATCAGAGAGGGGAGCTCGTGCACCAGACGCTCGGCATCCTCCCACGCCTTGAGCGCGAGCTGGAATGAGAGGATAGACGCCGCGCGCTCCGCGTTCGTGATGCCTGCGGCGGGCCACTTCCCCCACGTGTAGCGGATGAGTTTCATGGCGTCTCGCGGCAGGAACGTGAGCACGTGCCTGGTCGCTTCGGGATTGAGGAAGTCCGGGATGTACGACATGCGGTAGGCGTGTGCCTCCTCGCCGGCCCAGCGGGCGAGTGCCGCCGGGTCGGTGGTCAGATGTGAAGGGGCGACGTTCACTCTGCCTCCCGTGGCGGGAGGAGCGCGGCGCTCATCGCGTGGCCCCCAGGAGATAGCCCGTGTAGAGCACGACGGCGAGGCATGCGCCGTACGCCCACATGCGCGTGGCGGTGCTCACGCCGTAGAGAGGCGTCACCTCGACAGCGCCGGGCTCGTTCGGGTCGTTGGTGAGGGACACAACGGATCTATTCTTAGAGGGTGAGGTCATACTGGAGGGAGGCGGAAGGAGCGCGACAGCGGCGGAATACCGCGGGCACCCTAAGACGGTGGAGCGGCTTCGACACCGACGTCAAGTGGGCGACGTCGCGACTCCACAGCCCCCCTTGGCGCGGCGGAGAGCTCAACGCAGTGAGGCCGACGTTGTTGAATGAGCCGCACCAGCCGGTCAGCCGTGGCTCGTGGCTCCGATTGGTTTGGCACGGGCGCTCACACAGTCCGGTGGTTGGAAAACGGTGAGGGAGTACTCGCTACGTGGTTGGTCATCGCCGCGTGTCCTGCAGGGCAGGGAGCCCCCGTGCGAAGCGGCGGGGGACGACGGAATACCGAATGCGCGCCGCGCCGGTCGCGCATGCGCGACGCCGATTGGAGCGAGGTGTCTCTAGTGCTCACTGCGTGTACCGGGACGCCGTCCCCGGAAATGCCCGCAGCGCCTGCGAAGCATCAGAGCGGCTGTTTCCGAGTCCGAGTGGCTCTCGCTTGTGTCGCTCAAGTGTGTACGCCCCACTCTCCTCGAGATAGACGAGCGCACTCCTGTCTGCGAGTCGATTCTGCGCATAGGAGGAGAGCTGACCAATGAGGGTACGCATCAGCGGGCCTCCGCCGTGGCCAAGAATGTTCCCGCGGCGAGGATGGACTGGGTTTCGGACGCGGCGTTCAACGCCGGCGCGGTGATGTGGTTGGATGATTCCATGACGAATACCAGCAGGAGGGGACGTGCTCACCCGGGTACGACAACCCCGGAGGTCAGACGCGAATCGCCTGACTGACGACACCATATTGGAGTCGGATCGACCGCTACCAGTCCTCCTGCCGACGAATGTCATCAATCGCGGAATCCGCCTTCCATCGCCGTGCGGGGACCGTGGGACGCCGACGACTGCGCGCCGTAGGCCGCCTGCTGGGCGATCCAACTCGACGCTGCTGGTCTCGGGGTCGGGGCTGCTGGTCTACGCACTCACGACGCGCATCACGCGCATGATCGTCGGAGCCGTCTTCGGTTGGGTCACCGTCATCGTCGCGGTGCTGACGGCGCTACTCATCACGGCGCCGTGAGCATACAGCTACGCATGCGCACCGGCACGCGCGTCATCCACCGCGAGGAGGGGCTGACGTGCGTGCGATCTCGGAGTGCGATCCATCAGGGCGCGCTCATGCCGATCCCGCCCGGCGCATCCCGTCAGACTGTCCTGGCACCCCTTATGGTGATAAGCGCGGCGAGGCGCACGGTCTCCAACGGATGCGACAACGCGTCGAGAAGTTCGCCATCGGAGAACTGGCATAGCGCGCCAGACGCGAGCAGCACCCGCTCCAGTCGGAGCGTCACAGCAACGTCCCACCAGTCATCGGGGATCGGTCTCACAATCTGCCTACCGCTTCGCAGTGGTGCGCGGATCTCGACGGACACGCGCCGCTTGTGGTGGCTCGGGCTCGAGAGCTCGACGACGTACTCTGCCCGCCCGTAGCGGCATTGCGGCGCGCGGACGAGCACCGACAGTCCGGCCATGCGGCGCGTGACGACGGCGCGGCAGGGCCGCACTTCGGGCTCCAAGCCGACGATGGCGGGGCCGGTCGGGATCTGGTAGGTCACTCGGCCTCCTCCCGCTCGCGGCGCTCCCGCCGGCGCGCCTGCTTCTCCTCCTCCACGGCGTCCGTGAGCTCGCGCTCCGTCAGCCGGTCGAGGCCAGCGGCGCGTGCCTGGCGAATCACGGCCCGGAGTGCTCTGTCGAATGCGTTCCAGCGGCGGTCTCGGCTCATGCCACATCCTACCTGCGCTGGATGGCTCCCTGCTGCGTGGAAACTATGACGGGCCCTCGAGTTACTCCGCCGCTCGCGGTGTCCCTGGAGCCTTCCAGTAGAGCTTGCGGTGCCCCGCCATCCACGCAACGGCGATGGACCGCACGCGGGGACGCGGGTCGTCCACGAGCTCGATGAGCCACTCGGGCGAGGGGCGTTTCTGTCCCATGTAAGCGAGCTCCTCGACAGTGGCGTCGAAGAGGTCCGTGGTGATGGGGAGTTTCTTCGCTTGCCTCCTGTTCTGCGCCCCCCACTCGCGGAAATGCTCTGGCAGCGCGTCGCGGAGCACGAAACGTCCCCCGCCACGGATGAACTCCCGGAGGTGAGGGACCGACGCTTCAAGCCCCTTCATCAGGGTCAACATGGAGATAGGACCTTTCCCCACCACTGTCAGGGCGACCACGTCGTCTTCCAAGTGGTCAATGGTGAAGCGAAGGGGACGCATTAGGGGAGGATATCGGGGCTCGCATGCTGGAGCGCTCCGATGGCCGCGGTCTTTGCCGCCTGGGATCCCGACATCAGCACCGTCGTCAGGTCGTCGCGGTCGAGCGCCGCGATGCGCTC
>DATCGU010000308.1:0-7393 GCA_036508735.1 Gemmatimonadaceae bacterium | reverse complement strand
CGGCAGCGTGCGGAATGATGCGTCGCCCGCGCTGCGCCGGCTGCGTCGCGAGATGGCCGGCGCCGAGGGTGAACTCGTGCACCTGCTCGAGCGCCTGATGGCGAAGCTCCAGCCGCATCACCAGGTACCCGACGCCTCGGTGACCGTGCGCAACGGACGATATGTGATGCCGATGCGCCGGGAAGGGGTGCGGAGTACGGGGGGAATCGTACACGACACGAGCGCCACGGGCGCCACGGTGTTCATCGAGCCGCCGGCTGCCGTGGAAGCGGGGAACCACATTCGCGAATTGGCCATCGAGGAGCAGCGCGAGGTCGACCGGATACTCCGCGAGCTCACCGACGCGCTGCGCCCGCATCACGACGCCCTCGAGGCGTCGCTCGAGGCGCTGGTGGTGCTTGACTCGCTGGCCGCGCGGGCGCGGTACGCGGTGGCCGCCGGCTGCGCCCCGGCGCCCCTGGGGGCGTCGAGTGCGGGCTTTGCCATCCGTGACGGCCGCCATCCGCTGCTGCTCGCGCGGGGCGACGACGTGGTGCCGTTCGACCTGGAGATGCTGCCGGGCGAACGCACGCTGCTGGTATCGGGGCCGAATACCGGCGGAAAGACGGTGCTGCTCAAGGCGCTCGCCCTGTTGTCTCTGATGGCGCAGAGCGGCATTCCCGCGCCGGTGGGCGCCGAGAGCCGCCTGGCCGCCTTTGACGGCGTCTTTGCCGACATCGGCGACGAGCAGAGCATCGAGGCGTCACTTTCGACGTTCAGTGCGCACCTGAAGAACCTCATCGAGATCGTGGGCGACGCCACAGGTGAGTCCCTGGTGCTCGTGGACGAACTCGGTTCGGGCACCGACCCGCTGGAGGGGGCGGCGCTGGGCGGCGCGATTCTCGAATCGCTGACAAGGCGCGGCACGATGACCATCGCCACGACCCACCTCGGCGCGCTCAAGGAACTCGCGCAGGAGGTGCCCGGCGTGGTGAATGCCTCGCTGCAGTTTGACGCGGTGGCGCTGGCACCGACGTATCGCCTGATCAAGGGAATTCCCGGACGGTCGTACGGCCTGAGCATCGCTCGGCGCCTGCAGATGCCCCTCGAGGTGATCACGCGCGCCGAGGAACGGGTGCCACAGGCCGAACGTGACATACACCGGTTGCTGGAAGTGCTCGAGACGCGAGAGCGCGAGAGCGCGAGGGTGCTCGCGCAGCTGGAAGCCGACCAGGCCGACGTGCACGAACGTGGCCGCCGGCTGGCCGAGCGCGAGGGGGAGGTCAAGCGGAAGGAACGCGAGCTGGAGAAGGCGTCGCGACAAGATGCGCGACGCTACCTGCTGGATGCGCGTGCCGACCTGGAACGCACCATCCGGGAGTTGAAGGCCGCCGGCGCGGCGGGGGTGGACGAGGCGGCGATCGTCGCGCGCCGCGCCGTGGAGCAGCGCGCGGCGCAGGAAGCGGACGCCCTGGACGCCATCGAAAAGGCGGAGCGCGTCGCCGCGCGCCGCCCGGCCGAGCCCGCAGTTGGCGCGCTCGCCGCGGGGCAGACGGTCGCCGTATCCACGCTCGGTGGACGGGCCGGACGATTGCTCGAGCTGAGGGGACGCGAGGCCGTGGTGGCCGTGGGAGCTCTCAAGCTCACCGTGCCGGCGGACACGCTGACCCGGATTTCGCCGCGGCACCTGCGGGACAGGGAGACCGCCGTGGCGTACATTGGCGACATGCCCGAGGTGGAGGCGAAGCACGAGGTGGACGTGCGTGGCATGCGGATCAGCGAGGTGGAGGACGCGGTGCTGCAAGCGATCGACAGCGCGCTGCGCGCCGACCTCGCGGAGCTGCGCATCATCCACGGCAAGGGGACGGGCGCGCTGCGCGAGCGTGTGGGCCAGATGGTGAAGGACGATCCGCGCGTGAAGTCCTCCCGGCTGGGCCTCTGGAACGAAGGGGGCGCCGGCGTGACCGTGGTGCAGCTGTCGTGATTCCCGACGAGGATGTGGAGCGCGTGCGTGACGCCGCGGACATCGTGGCGATTATCGGCGAGCACGTGCGCCTCAAGCGCGTGGGTGCGGTGTTCCGCGGCCCGTGCCCGTTTCACCAGGGAACGAACAACAACTTCTCGGTGCTTCCCCACGGGGGATACACCTGCTTCGTCTGCGGCGAGAAGGGGAACGTCTTCACCTTCGTGCAGAAGCGCCTCGGCCTGACCTTCGTGGAGGCCGTCAAGTACGTGGGCGAGAAATGCGGCGTCGAGGTGCGCGACGTGTCGCGGCAGCGCGAAGGCCCCGATCCGCGGGAGCCCTTCTGGGAAATCAACGCGACCGCGGCGTCGTGGTTCCGTGAGATGCTGTGGACGGACGAACGGGGCGCCATGGCACGCGAGTACCTGGCGTCGCGCGGAATTTCGCGCGAGACGGCCGACGCGTTCGAGCTCGGGTACGCGCCGCGCGAGCTGGGGCTGATGCGCGCCTACCTGAACAACCTGGGATGGGACGACGACCGCTTGTTGCACGCCGGGCTGCTGGCGAAGCGCGCCGACGAAGAGGAGCCGCGGCCACGATTCCGCGATCGGCTGACGATTGCCATCCTCGACGCGGCCTCGCACCACGTGGCATTTGGCGGGAGACTGCTCGGGCCCGGCGAACCCAAGTACCTCAACAGCTCCGAGTCGGACGTCTTCCACAAGGGAAAGACGCTGTACAACCTGAACCGCGCGCGCCCGGCGATGCGCCGCGAGGAACGGGCCATCCTCGTCGAGGGGTACTTCGACGTGGTGCGCATGGTCGACGCCGGCCTCGAGCCGGTGGTGGCGCCGATGGGCACCGCGCTCACCGAGGGGCAGGCGGAACTGCTTCGTCGCCACGCCAAGACGGTGTTCATCGCCTACGACAGCGACGGTCCGGGGCAGAAGGCCACCTTCCGCGCCGCCGACGTGTTGCTGGCACAGGGCGTGGCCGTGCGCGTGGTGACGATGCCGGACGGCGACGATCCCGACACCTTCGTGCGCGCGAACGGGCGCGAGGCAATGGAGAAGCTCATCGCCGGCGCACTCGATGTCTTCGACCGCAAGGTGCAGTTGCTCGAGCGCGGCGGCTGGTTCAACGACCTGCAGCGCAAGCGGCGGGCGCTCGATTCGCTGCTGCCGACCATTCGCGCGGCGAGCGACCCGCTGACGCGCGAGATGTACCTGGTGCGCGCCGCCGAGGCGGCCAAGGTGGATCGTGGCGTGCTGGCCCGTGAGCTCGACGCCGGCGCATCGCGGCGCTCGCGCACCGCTGCGCCGCCGCCGGGCGCGACGGTGCGCCGCTCGCGCGACGTCGATGAAGACGCGCCGACCCCGCCACCGGGCGCGATCGCCAGCGGACCGTATCGCAGCGTGGTGGAAGCGTCGTCGTCGGAACGCGACCTCGTGCGCGTGATGCTGCTGCACCGCGCGTTGGCCGACATGGTGATCGAGGGCGTGGGACGCCTGAGCGAGAATGAATCGGACCGCCCCGACTGGTTTGCCGACGACGACGGCGACGACCACGCGCGCACGCCGACCGGGCTGCGCGATCCGGCGTACCGCGCCATCTACGATGCGCTGCTCGATGCCGAGGCGTCGGCGCAGGGCGGAGAACTGCTGACGTTCCTGGGGGACCGACTGGAGCCGTGGGTGGTGCGGCTGGCCGAGGAAATGCTCGGCACCGCGGAGAGCCTGATGAATCCCCAGGCGACGATGGATGGCGCGTTGCGGCGGCTGCGGGAGCGCTCGATGCGTGATGGCCTTGCCGAACTGGACCGCATTACACCCATCGCCATGGGTGAACAGAAGGACCGGCTGATTGCCGAGAAGCAGCGATTGAACAACGAGTTGCGCCACATGGGCGCCACGGGTTGGAAAGGGTACCGGCGCCCCTGAGCGCCGCGACATCACGACGGAGGAGTACGTGTTGAACGAGGAACTGGAAGCGTTGTTGGCGGTGCAGGCGGATGACCTGGAGATCCACGGGCTGGACGAGCGGCTGGCCTCGCTCGCGCCACGCCTCAAGGCGCTCGACGACAAGCGCGCGCGCATCACCGGCGACATCGAGCGGGGCGCCAGCCTGGTGGCCGGGGAGGAGGTGAAACAGGCCTACCTGCGCGACAAGATCACGGAGCACAAGGCGCTGATCGACCACAACCAGGCGCAGATGGACATCGTCAAGACGATGCGGCAGGCGACGGCTGCGGTGAACCAGATGGATGAGGCCAAGCGCATCGTGGCCAACGAGGATGCCGAACTGCTGGCGATCAACCGACGGTTGGAGGAGTTGCGGGCCACGCTGCATGCGCACCGGAGCGCGCTGGAAGCCTGTGAGGCGGAGCAGGTGGATGCGCGCGCCGAGGTGGCTGCCGAGCAGGCGTCGCTGGACGCGGAACTCGCAGCCGCGCGTGCGGCGCGCGCACAGAAGGCGGCGCTGGTGCCGGCGTCGCTGCTGGTGAAGTACGACAAGATTCGCTCCCGGCGACGCGCGCAGGCGGCGTGGTCACTCAACGGCATGGCGTGCGGTGCGTGCGACACCACCATCCCCATGCAGCGCCGGAACCAGATGACGAATGGCGGGGGAATCGACGTCTGCGAAGCGTGCGGCGTGCTGATGTACTACGCGGGCTAAGGGTGGGCGTCCGCGCGCGCACCGGGCGATATTAGGGCATGACCGCTCCATCGATGCCACGCCGCCGCGCCCGCGCGCGGTGGCTGCGTGCGCCGCAGCCCGACGCGGCGCAGGTGCGGGCGCTGGAGGAGGTCCTGCACCTTCCGCGCGCCCTGTGTGAACTGCTGGTGGCTCGCGGCTTCTCTGGGGAGGCCGAGGCGCGCCGCTACCTGCGCCCGCAGCTCGACCAGTTGCATGCGCCGGGGCTGCTCAAGGACATGGACGTTGCCGTCGAACGCCTGGCGCGCGCCATCGGCGCGGGCGAGAAGATCCTGGTGCACGGGGACTACGATGTGGACGGCATGTGCTCCACCGCGCTGATGACGCGCGCCCTGCGCGCGCTGGGCGGTGATGTCACGCCCTTCATCCCCGATCGCCTGGCGGACGGGTACGACCTCGGCCCGGCTGGCGTGCGGGCGGCGCAGGATGCCGGCGCCGCCGTGGTGCTCACTTGCGACTGCGGCACCAGCGCACACGAGAGCGTGCGCGCGCTGCAGGACGCCGGCGTGGACGTGATTATCAGCGACCACCATCTCCCGGGCGGCCCGCTGCCCAGCGCCTTGGCCGTGCTCAACCCGCGCCGCGCCGACGACACCTCGCCCGACAAGGACCTCGCGGCGGTGGGGGTGGCGTTCAAGCTGGCCCTCCTCCTGACGCGCGCCATGGGCGGCAGCGAGAACATCGTGCTGAACATGCTCGACCTCGTGGCGCTTGCCACGGTGGCCGACGTGGCGCCACTGCGCGGTGAGAACCGGGTGTTCGTGCGCTGCGGGCTGCCGTTGATCGCCGCGTCGAGGAGCGCCGGCCTGCGCGCCTTGGTGCGCGCCGCGGGACTCGATGCCAAGGAGATCACCGCCGGACGGGTGGGATTCATCCTCGCGCCACGGCTGAACGCCCTCGGCCGCATTGGCCGCGCGCTGGACGGCGTGCAGCTGCTGTTGAGCGATCGGGAGGACGAGGCCAACCAGCTCGCGCGCCAGTGCGAGGAACTGAACCGCGAACGGCGGGAGCTGGACCGCGGCATCCTCGACGAAGCCCTGGCCCGCGTGGGACGCCTCGACCTCGACGCCACCTGGGGAATCGTCCTGGCCGGCGAAGGGTGGCACCCGGGCGTCATTGGCATCGTGGCGTCGCGCGTGGTGGAGCAGACGGGGCGGCCGGCGGTGCTCATCGCGGTGCAGGACGGCATCGGCAAGGGATCGGGGAGGTCGATCCCGGCCTTCGACCTTCACGCTGCCCTGCAGAATTGTGACGACCTGCTGCTGCGGCACGGCGGACACAAGGCCGCGGCCGGACTGACCATCGAGGCGGGCCGGCTGGAAGCCTTCACCGCGCGCTTCAACGACGTGGCCCGCGCGCAGCTGACGCCGGACGACCTGGTGCCGGAGATCCGCATCGACGTGCCGCTGGCGCTGGACGACGCCACGGCGGCCATGGAGGAGTTGCTCCGGTACATGGAGCCGTGCGGCATCGGCAACCCCGGCCCGGTGTTCTCGGCGCGCGGGGTGAAGCTGCTCAGCGGCCCCGACAGGATTGGCGGTGATGGCGTGAAGGTGCGGCTGGCGACGGCGGCGGGACCGCTCGAAGCGGTGGGGTGGGGTCTTGCCCATCGCGCGCATGAACTGTCCAGGGCACGAGATGGCACGGTGGAGATTGCGTTCAAGCTCGGCCGCAACGAGTACCGCAACCAGAGCACGCTGCAGGCATCGCTCGTGGACTTCCGCGCGGAGGACGCAACGTGAGGATCATTGCCGGCGAATGGCGTGCGCGGCGCATCGAGACGCCCTCCGGGCGGCTGACGCGTCCCACAGCCGACCGGGCGCGTGAGGCGTGGATGAGTGTTGTGCAGCTGTCGCTGCCGGGGGCCCGCGTCCTCGACCTGTTCGCCGGATCCGGCGCGCTGGGCCTCGAGGCGCTGTCGCGCGGCGCGGCGGAGGCGACGTTCGTGGAGGACGATGCGCACGCGATCGCCGCGCTGCGCCGGAACCTCGTGACCCTCGGAGCGTCCGACCGGGCGAAGATCGTGCGCGCCGATGCGGTGCAGTTTGCGGCGACGCTGGACGCCGGCGCCTTCGACGTCGCGTTTGCCGACCCGCCGTACGAGCGGGGACTGGCAACCGCGGTGGCCGACCGCTGGCTAGAGATTGCGTTCGCCCGCATTCTTGGGGTGGAACATTCTTCGCGTGAAGTCGTCCCCGCCGGGCAGGATTCCCGCCGGTACGGCGACACGGCCATTACCTTCTATCGAGCCTGACCATGCCCTTGGTGGCAATGTACGCCGGCAGTTTCGACCCGATCACCAACGGGCACACCGACCTCATCAAGCGGTCGCTGGAGTTCGTCGACCGGCTGGTGGTGGCGGTGGCGGAGAACGTGCAGAAGCAGCCGCTGTTCAGCACTGAGGAACGCAAGGCCCTCATCAACGCCTCGCTGGACAACGACCCGCGCGTCGAGGTGCTGGCGTTCCATGGACTGCTGGTGGAGTTCGCGCTTTCCCTCGAGGTGCGGGTCGTCATTCGCGGCCTGCGCGCGGTGAGTGACTTCGAGTACGAGTACCAGATGGCCCTGATGAACCGGCATCTCGCCCCCTCGCTGGAGACCGTGTTCATGGTGCCGTCGCTCGACACCACGTACATCAGCTCGAGCATGGTGCGCGAGGTGGCGAAGTTCGGTGGGGACATCACGAGGCTGGTGCATCCGGTGGTGGCAGCGGCTTTGAAGAAGAAATATGCGAAT
>DATCGU010000307.1:0-14720 GCA_036508735.1 Gemmatimonadaceae bacterium | reverse complement strand
CTGATAAGCGTGAGGTCCGAGGTTCAACTCCTCGATGGCCCATCCGGAAGCAAACGCAAACCCCGCACCGGCCCATGCCGTTGCGGGGTTTGGCCTGTGAGTCGCCGAACGTCCGACATCTACCGGCGCAAGCGGCCTCGCCAGGATGCGGGCTCAGAACGGCGTGAACTCCAGCCGTACGTTGGCGATATTGCCCTCGCGGCGCATCACCGTCCTGGCCACGCCGAGGGCGGACGCGCCGAACTGGGTGCGCAGCCACTCGAGTCGCTCGGCGTCGGAGAGCGCGTTCAGCGCCTGCTCGCCCTTCCCACTGACCTGCGCGGCGACGCGAAGATCGTGACGCCACAGGATGCCAATCCACATTCCGAAAGGACCCACCAGCACCACGTCGCGCGCCGGGGTGAGCGCGAGTGTCCGGTCGAAGAACTCATGGAACGGCTGCTCGCCTGCCGTCCGCGCCCGCGCAAGACTCGCGGCCGAAGGCAGGTACCGGGCGAGTTGAGCGCCGATACTGGCGACGAGAGCGATCGCCAGCCACGTGAAACGCGCGCGGGGCTTCACGAGCGCTGGATCGCCCCAGCCGCCAAGCAAGAGAAGTAACGCCGCCGGCGCGAGCAGGCGATGCTCCGCATGTACGACGAGAAAGACGAGCGCAGCGGACATCCCCACCCAGAACATCGGGCGCTCGAGAAAGTCGCCCGGCGGGGCTCGGCCGCGCCACCCGGTACTCCATGCCATGATCAGGCCGATTCCGAGGCCGAGCGGAAGGATCCACCAAAGAAACTCGCCTGCGTTCTGTCGCCAACTCGTCTCGAGCTGACCGATGCTGAGTGACGGGACGGCCGACGGAGGAACGCCGTTCGCCCATCGCTCCGGATCCGACCACGGCGCATACGTTCGCGTTGTGGGCCGCAGGTCGTGCAAGGTGACCACCGCCCCGGAAGCCAGCGTCAGGGCGCGTCGAGTGGCGTGCGGACCCTGATCGGTATCAGGTGTTCGACGCGTCACATCTCCGAGGTACCAGCGGACGTTGAGCGGTCCCACGCTGCCCAGTGTCGGGTAGCCGGCACGAACGCTCAGGATGGCGATGAATGCCGCGGCGGCGGCTCCGCCGACCGCGGTGGTGATCCATGGAAATGCCCGCCAACTGCGGTCACGCAGACTTCGCACGATGGCAATCGCGACCGCGACGACGAGCCACGGCCAAATGCTTGTCTTGACGAGGAACCCGGCGCCGGCGATGACGCCGAGCCACGCCGCATCGCGCGCTCCGCGGGCCGGCAGGCGGATCGCGAAGCACAAGAGAAGCACGCAGAGCAGAAGGTCGGGGGTCACAAACTCCAAAGTCAGCCAGCGCAGGATGACCCAGGCACAGCCCCAGAAGACGACGCGCTGCGTATGCACGGGCACGCGGCGCCGGACAGCGATCATCGCGAGCCACAGCGCCGTCACGCCGAGCCCGACCTGCACCGCGTGCGCGATCAGCAGAAGGACGGCGCGATTCCCCGACGCCAGCCACGCCGCCGGCGCGAGCATCAGGGAGTAGCCCGGCGACCAGTAGCCCTGAATGGCGTCGGCGAACCGTCCTTGTGCGAAGAGCTCGGCGTTTTCCAGATAGGGCACGCCGTCAGGAGTGATGGTGCCGCGCATGGCGAAGCCGAACGCCGCGAGAAGAAGCGCCGCGACCGCTCCGTCCACGAACAGCCTCGGTGGCCCGGCGACGGGAATTGCCGCCGCGCGCTCGCGCCGACTCATGCGCCCAGTTGGATGCCGAGAATCACATCATTCATGCTCTTTCACATCCCCAGGTGCGAGCATCGCCACGTGCTTTTCCTGGCGGTAATCTCGAACGTCCGCGAGATACCGCAAGAGCGGAAATGGCGGAGCGCCTACTAGTACGGGCTTGATCGTGGGTAACGAACAGCACAGGGCGTTCGCCGCCACCGATCCGGGCTTCGCAGCCACGTGTTGCGATGACCTCATGGACGGCGCGAACGGTGACGGGGGTCTCGGACTTGACCGTCACGGTGTCCATTCGTCTGCGCAGAATGTTCGACGAAGCGCGCAAATTGAGGTGATTGGAACGCGAAACTGAGCAGGATGTTCGTTTGATGCGGACTGGTTGGTACTTCCGCGCACATTTCAGGTGCGCTTGCGGGGGCCTGATAAGCGTGAGGTTCGAGGTTCAACTCCTCGATGGCCCATCCGGAAAGACGCTGCCCTGCAAGGCCTTTTGGCTTTGCGGGGCAGTCTCCTTTCCAGCCGCTGCAAGCGCAATGTCGCCCACGGTGTCACGAGGCGACGGAGGGCAGGCAAGAGGCGAATGCGGCGCTACACTCGGCGGTGCCTACCGCAAGTAATGCCGCACGAGCACGTCCTTCAGGGGAGTGTAGGTGTAGGCGTAGCCGCGCCGCTTCACCGGCATCCATGTGTTGGGATCGGCATCCTCGGCGGCGGTGAAGCTCGTCCAACGGTAGTATGAGCCTCCGGCCCATCCGTATTTCTCCATGAGCGTGAGCTGACTCTCGAGCCCCTGAACGGCTGACCAGGCCGGGTCGGGGTCCGTTCCGATCTCGCTTGCCACCACCGCGGCCTTGGATGTGCGGCCGATGGTCAGCCACGTGTCCCGAATGGTCTGCTCCGCCCAGGCCGCGGGTCCGATCTCCACGCAGCCGGCCGGGGCGGGGGATATGCACTTCTGGTGCTCGTAGAAGGAGAGCGCGTAGGTCCGGGCCGAGTCGGGGATCTGCAGATGGTCGAAGATGCCCTTCAGCACCACAAGGGGATCCCAAAGGTGCCCGTCGGGGGCGACGGGGTTGGCCGGCCGGCTATTGATAAACGCGTGGCCGATGACGGCTTCGGTGCTCAGTTTCGCCGGGCTGATGCCCAGCGAGCGGGCGTAGCCGATGGCCCATTCCACGTATAGGGCCGGCACCGATGTGGGGCCAAGCCAGAGCGGCGCCTCGGCGGGTGCGCCACAGCCGTTGTCCGCATAGGCATCGAACTGCGTGGATCCGGTGAACAGCACCAGAAAGAGCGCGGGGTGCTGGCCCACGGCGCTCAGGACCGGCGAGAGCCACTGGGCGTTGCTGGCTGTGGGCTGCTCCATGTGCGTGTTCGCGAGGAAGAGGATAATGCGGATCCCCTTTTGTTGCGCGAGGTCGAAGAAGCGAACGAGTCGCTGGACCCTGAACGCTTCCGGGGTCGGCCACGCCAGGCCGAGCACGGTGTGCAGTTTGCATTCCGGGGTTCCGAAGCCGCCGAACCAGGCGGGGTCGGTGGAGCGCAGATCGAAGGTGATGGTGTTCACGCCCAGCGCTCGCATCGCGTCGAACTGCGCCGCCACCTCGACGGCCACGGTGGTACTCGTGTGCACATCCACGGAGTCCCACCGCTGCAGAAGATCACCGTCATAGTACCCGTTGGGAAAGCCGCGATCCTCGAAGGAGGTGAAGAGGCCGCGCACCGCCAGGTCGACGGGCGTCACGACCATAGCGGCAGTGGCCGACTTCCCTTCCACTGATGCTGTGATCGTTGCCTGCCCCGCAGCCAAGGCCGTGACCATGCCGCCGGCGCTTACCAGCGCTACCGTCGTGTCCGAACTGGACCAGGTCGTCGTGCCGGTGACGACGTGGCCCGCGGAGTCCCTGGCGACCACCGCGAACTGTTCGGTGCGTCGCACGACTGTGGTCACGGCCGCAGGAGTGAGGACGATGGTTGACACGGTGGTGCCAACCACGACTGCAGCCGTCCCGCGCACCCCCTCGCTGGTGGCGTTGATCGACGCCGTGCCCAGCCGCTGGCCGGTGGCCACACCCGCGGCGTCGATGGCTACGACGGACACGTCGGAGCTGGTCCAGTTGACTGCTCGCCCTGTGAGGGTGTTGCCACCGGCGTCAGCGAGTGCCGCCGAGAACGCACGAGTCTCGCCGATATGCAGGGTTGCGCTGAGTGGAGAGATGGTCACGACCGCCACGGCGGCCTGCGTCGGCAGGCTCGTGGCGTCCGGGGTGCCGCCGCACCCGGCAGCGAAGCTGGTTGCAGCGAGGGCGGCCACGGCCACGCACCTGTAGAGATGGCAAAGCCCTCCGCCGCGCACCACCCCGTGAGTCGGGATCTCTCTGGGTCCGTTCATTTGCATCACTCCGTGAAGCGGTCCGCCGCGGACTGCCGGCAGGGGCAGACGCGGTCCGGCGAGGCGAGCACACGGTCCGGGCGAGATGTCTCGCGCGAGGAGGTGCCCAGCAATGTCGTCGTCGGGTTCCAAATAGCCGATGTCGCGGGCAAACCGCTAGAGGGTGTCAGGCACGTTGTGATGGCCGAATTCGTTGTCATTGCATGGACTTGGAGATGGAGTTGCGCGGGTTCGATGGCGCCTTCCTTTCCGTGTGTGAGCAGGTGCTGGCGGCACAGCGCTGCTACGAGCGGCGGTGACGCTCGCAGTGCGGGGGTGTCCATTGGTGTGTCCATTCACTCCGACATCGGCTTACTCTCGATTCCGACATCGCACGGCATCCGCAACGGGCGCGCGTGCGTTTTCAGAGATAGCACGACATCGATGTCGTCCAATGTCGGAATCGGTGGTCGAATGCGATGGGGCTGATAAGCGTGAGGTCCGAGGTTCAACTCCTCGATGGCCCACTGAAGACAACGCAAAGCCCCTCCGGCAGATCGCTGTGGGGCTTTGTCGTATTCCGGCGTGGCGATGTCAGCGCGCTCACGCACCTGGCACCAAAACCGCAGCGGCCCTCCGTAGGCCACTATGTGAGTAGTCTCTTCGTGTGATAGCCGACCCCTGTGTCGATCCCGAAATTGCGGTGGTCGACAACTTGAGCGGGTTAATGCCAGAACGCGAAATCAAGAATGCCGGCGCGCGAACGAATGGGCGGCGTCACGCGGACGGCGCTCGCCGTCGCGCGGCGCGCACCGTGGCGCTCGCGCTGTTCGTGGTGGCCGGCATGGCGTCGAATAGCTATGCGCAGGGAGCCCGGCGCTCAGAGTCCGCCGGCATGCCGGTACGCTTCGCTGAGGGGACGATCCACGGCTTTCTCGAGTTGCGCGCCGCATCCGGCGACTTCCTGGCGCCCGGAGATCTGCTGGTGCTGGCGAAGGACGGCGGCATCGAGAGCCGCATGGTGTTTCACTTCGCGAAGTCCGTGTTCGAGGAGACGGTCACGTTCACGCAACACGGCGTGTTCACCATGCAGAACTACCATCTCATACGGAGCGGTCCTGCGTTCGCCGACGACATCGATGTGAACCTCGCGCGCTCCGGCGCCAAGAACCTCCGCGCGAATACGGCCGAGGCCGTGCACATCGTGGCGTTCACTCCGGAGCCGCGCGTCATCAAGCTCGAACTGGCACCGATGGCCACGGAGAAAGTGCTCATCGGCATGCACGAAGAGGCCGTTTCGCACATCGCCCTCAAACCCAAGCTCGGTGTGCTGCTCCGGTTCTTCGCCACGCTCAAGGGTCAGGCGCCGCCGGACAGTCAGCTCTGGATCGACACAGACCAGGTGCCGGCATTCGTGCGCTTCCGTGGTCCGCTGTATGCCGGGCCCGTCTGGGAGATCAGTCTCGCGACGCCGACTTGGCCTCACTAGGACTCACGTTGCCTTCTCGAAAGCGAGCTCGGCCTCCAGGCCCTGCCGATCGCGGTGCACCACGGCCACGGCCAGTGTCACGTCGCCGCGGCGATAGGTGATCGTGCAGTCCTGCGTGACCGCGTCCAGCTGCCCGTCGAGCTGGGCCACCTCCCATTGCTCAGCGTGACCCACGTATGCCAGGCTGAATTCGTATTGATCGGTCCAGAAGAACGGGACGGCGTCGAACGTCTCCTTGGCACCGAGGATATTGCGCGCTGCCGTCTGCCCCTGACGCTCGGCCACCACCCAGTGCTCCACGCGGATGCCCTCGCCCGTCAGGGCGTCGGGCCAGCGCGCGATGTCGCCGGCCGCGAAGATGCCCTTCACGCTCGTCTCGAGGTATTCGTCGACTACGATACCGTGATCGATGGCGAGGGCCGCTTGCTCCGCCAGCGCGGTGGCCGGGCGGACACCGATGCCGATGACGACGAGGTCCGCCGGCAGCCGTGTCCCGTCCTTCAACGTGACCCCGAGATCGTCGATCGATTCCGCGCTGGCGCCGAGGTGGAACGTCACCCCGTGCCGTTCGTGCAATGCCCGGATGAACAGGCCGACGTGCTCGCCAAGGATCTTCACCATCGGAATCGCCTCCGGTGCGACCACATCCACGGCGACGTTCCGCGCGCGGAGCGCCGCCGCCACCTCGAGCCCGATGAAGCTCGTGCCGATCACGACGGCCCGCTTTGCCTTCTGTGCGGCGACGACGAGGGCACGGGCGTCCGCGCTCGAGCGCAGGTAATGAACGTGCGGAAGTGCGGCGCCCGGCACCTCGAGGCGCACGGGTTCGGCGCCGGTGGCGAGCAGCAGCGCGTCATACGGGTGCCGTGTACCGTCGACGAGTTCCACGTGACGATGCGCCGTATCGATCGTGGCGACCCGAGCGCCCAGCTTCAACTCGATACCGAGTGTCTCATAGAAAGCGAGACTCCTGAGCGGCACGCGCTCCGCGGGCTCGGCACCCGAGAGAAATCCCTTGGACAGTCTGGGGCGGTCGCACGGCACCGACGCATCGGCGCTCAGCAGAGTGATGCGTCCCGCATAGCCAAGACGTCGCAGCATTTCCGCGGCGGCGTTGCCGGCCGCTCCACCGCCCACGATCACGACGGACGCCGGAAGCGTGGTGTGCGACGAGAGCGACGGCGGCGCTACGCCGCCAAGCCGCGCTCCAACATGCACCACGTCGTCGCGCAGTTCGACGCTCCAACGGGATAGCGGGTCCAGCGCCGGCGCCCGGAGCGCTTCGCCGCTACGGAGGTTGAAACAGGCATGATGCCAAGGACAGTGCACGGCGTCGCCGACGAGCAATCCGTCGGCCAGCGGAGCGCCCCAGTGGGTGCAGGTGGCGCCGATCGCGAAGAACTCGTCGCCACGTCGCGCAAGGAGCACTGCTTCGCCGTGCGCATGACCGGCCAGCATGGCGCCGTCGGCGATCGAAGAAACGGGGATGCCCCTGGCCAAGTCTGGGCCGCTCAGGCTGTCGGTCACGAAAGCTCCGCTGCCACCCTAGTGAAAGGTCACGCCGTCATGTCCGGCGGCGCCTCGCCGAGTGCCGTCGCAAGACCGATCTGGTGCTCCTGTTCTTCCATGAGGATCGCGCGCAGGTGTTCCGCCATCGCGAACTCACCCAGCGCCTCGCACTGGCGCACGCGGTCGCGATAGGCCCGGATCGTGTCGGTCTCGTTCTGCAAGTCGAAGCGCAGCATCGCGTCGGCCTTGTCCGACGTCCTGACCTTGTTGGCGATCACGGTGGGAGCACCGCCGAGGTAGTCGATCTGCTTGGCGATGGTGATCGCGTGCTGGAGTTCCTCGCCCGCATGCGTCTCGAGGTCCTTCGCGATCGACATGTACTGCGCGCCCTTGATGACCTGAGAGTAGACGACGTAGGCGATGATGGCCTGGTACTCTCTGGCCAAGTCTTCGTTGAGCAATTCGATCAGTCGCGCGCGACTGACGCGGCCTTCGCGACCGGCCGGATCTCCGGCGACTGACGTTGAATGCTTCGACACGGCGTCTCCTTTTTCGTGACGTGGGCCCGCAGCTACGCATGCTAGCTCCGACGACGAGGCGCGGCAATCGCACGTTCGGATGGGCGAAGCACTACATCGATAGTGTCATGACCGCACGCTCGGCCGGGATGCGCAGGTGTCGCCCGTTTGAGCGATATCGCGCCAGGCAACGAACGCGTATACTGCAAAAGAAACTCAACATCGACGGAGCCATCATGTTTCTCGCGATCGCTTTCATTCTCCTGGTTCTTTGGGCGCTCGGTGCGTTCATTGTGCCCGTTGCGGGCGGATTGATCCATATCCTCCTGGTGCTTGCCGTGATTTCGGTGATTTGGCATCTCGTCACTGGCAGGAGAGTGCCCTGATGGCTTCGTCGAGGCGCATGACAGCCCAAAAGCTCGAGCGGAGCGAATGATGCCCTACACGCCAGCCCAGCAGCGGATGCTGCACGCCGATGCGGCGGGGCACGGAACCAAGGGACCGAGTGCCGCGACGGCGAAAGCGATGCTGGCTGAGCACGCGCCGACGAGGACAGACGTCGATCGCACGGGCCACGCGACGAAGAAGTCGAAGAAGCGCGCCCGGACGAGCTGATGGCGACCTCAGCCGCCGGCTGATGAAGGAGCGCTCACGGAGCGGGCCGGCCAAATCAGCGGAGACCCCGACCTTGGCTCAGTGTCAACTCGACATCGGGCGGCATCCGTAGCGGGCGCGCGTGCGTTTTGAGAGATAGCACGACGTTGATGTCGTCGAATGTCGGATCTGTTGAGGAATGAGATGGGGCTGATAAGCGTGCGGTCCGAGGTAGAGCTGCGCTCCCCTTCGGGTCACCCGCAGGGCAACGAAGGTGAACTCCTCGATGGCCCATTTCGACGTAAGATCAAACCCCGCAATGGCTTCGTGCCGGTGCGGGGTTTGGCGTTAGGGGGCGGCGAATGAGCAGCGCGTGTCCGTGAGCGTGTCCATGAGAGTGTCCATCGCGTCGCACCACGTATCGGGTAGACCCATCACCGGTGCACCAGTCACCAGGTGTGCCTCGTGCTCCGTCGGGACGAGTGCGCGTCCGCTCCGGGCTTACCCTTTGCGGCCGGCCTTTCCACGGTCGCGATGCGAGAGCGGCTGCCCGTCATTTGGCTCGGCCGCGAGCTTCATCCGGTCGTTGGCGTGGTCGAAGGCCGGTGATGTGACGTCGTGGTGCGGCTCGGTCTCCGGCGGCACGGGGCTTGTGCCAGGCTCGGGGAGCGGGGACTGCAGGGGTGCGTGCTTCTTGGTCATGACGGACTCGAGGGAAGTGAGGAGTGAAAGCGCGGAGCGTGTATTGGAATATCGGGGCCCGTTGGCCGTAGCCGGTATCGCGCGATCGGAGTAGTCCCGCTGTCCGCCACGCCCCTCGCACCTCTGTCGCCGGCGTTGCGCGCCAGGCGTGGCTTCGGACCGGCAGCCGGGCGCGTGACCAACGAAGTGACAGTGGACCTGGGCGGGTGTGTCCATTGGTGTGTCCATTCACTCCGGCTTCGGCGCATTGTTGAGCCCGACATCGGTGAACGACCGTCGAGATGCGTTGGCCGGAGCCGTTCGCGCGTCCTCAACGAAACAGGGCCCCTGCCTTCAGGGGCCCTGCGTCGCGCGGAAGCCACGGTGCTGGCGCGGCGTCGTGACCTCCGTGCGTCCGGTTCCGTCGCGCTACCGCGCGTCGAGTTTCCGCCCCGCATTCAGGTTGTCGAAATGGAGCAGCACGTTGAACACCATCGCGTAGCTGCCGATGGTCTCGCCGCGCCACATCGGGTTGTCGGCGAACAGTACTACGTGCCCCTTCTGCATCGGTACGTCCACCACGGCTGGCCGCTGCGCGATCTCCGTGCCGCCGTCGAGCAGGCCGCTCACGAGGAGGTCGCGCTGCTCGGAATAGCGCAGCGCCACGCGCGGCCGCTGATCGGGCGGGATGATGTTCAGCGGATTGCGCAGCTGGTCGTCGGTGATCGGCGCGTACTGCCACGGCTGCACGGTGGGGCGCGACGGCAACTGGAAGCGCACTTCGAGCGCCGGTCGCCCCTGCACCTCGTCAGCGTCGTCCGGCTGGCCGCGTCCGGTCGCGCGGCTGCCCCCACCGCCCGCGCCCCCGCCCCCGCCGCGGCCGCCGAACCCGCCGCGCGCGTTGCTCACGGTGAAGGCCTCGCCCGCATCGCTGTAGACGGCGAAGCTGTCCGCCAAACCGTACACGATCGGGCTCGCGTCGTCGACGACGCGCGCCCTGAGGAGACTGCCCACCACCTTGCCCCGCGGCAGCGTGACGGAGCTGACGCCCGTCGCCAGCCCGTACTGCACCGCGAAGTCCGACGTGCCGAGTGCCGTGACGAGCACGCCTCCATTGGTGACGAAGGCGCGCAGGTTGGCGAGTCCCGTGAGGCCGAGCCCCGGGCGCGTGTCGTCGGTCTGCGCCCAGGTACCGATGTTCGGCGTCTCGGGGCTGTTCTTCCAGGGCATGGGGTTTCGCCACATCGGCGACCCGTCGAGAATGGCCTGCGCGCCACTCGTCGGCGGGAAGAGGATCACGTCGTACTTCGCGTTGAGGTTTGCGTCCTTGGCGACCTCCTGCGTGCTGATGTACTCGAACGGCACACGGTTGAAGTCAAGTGCGATGCGCCACCACCCCTCGGTCTGCGTGCTGCTGTTCCACGTGTGCAACACCGCCACGCGCGCAGCGCGCGCCGGATGGGTCTTCACCGACGGCGCCGCCGCGAGCGCGACAACGCGGACCCCGAACTCCGTCGCCGCCTTGTCGAGCGCATCGCGTGAGACGCCGCGCACGATGAACGAGCCGCGGGCAAATTTCGCGCCGCCGGACTCGAACGGTTCCTCGGCGCTCTGGAAGTCGGCGCTCCGGAGCGCGTAGCGCAACGACGTGAGCCCATTGTCGCCGTTGGCGTTGATGGCGAACACGTCGCCGGTGCCGGTCACGCCGCCGGGCGACTTCACCTCGCCGGCGACCGGCGCCATCGCGGTCTCGAGGACCTTCGGGTCGGTCACGCGCACGGCCTGCACGCCAAATGCCTCCGGAAAGGTCCAACCGGTGTCGTCGTACGGACTCTTCTGCGGGTCGTTGGGGCTCCAGTACTGGTAGTCGAGCAGCGCGTCGGCGATGCGCGAGTAGGGCTGGTCCATGCGGACGATGTAGCTGCCGGCGGGGAACTGCCGTGTCTCGGCAGCGGCCGGTGCCGCGGGTGCATTAGGTGCGGGTGCATTCGCCGCCGATGTGTCAGCCGCTGGCGCGGCTCCCGCGCCGCGCCCGCCACGCCCACCGCCTGCCACCGCGCGCTTCACCGGAAGCGTCGCCGAGAAGGGCGCGCTGGCGCGGGAGATCTCCACGCGCTGTTTCTGGAGGATGCGGAGCAGTTCGGCCTGCGCGCCGGGGCGCCGGTCGTCGGCGGAGAACACGTAGGCCGCCGGCCCCTCGGTGCGCGCCTTGAGGATCGACCGCTTGCTCTTCTCGTAGAAGTTCCAGAGGAGCTGGCGGCGGTTGTTCGAGAAGTAGCTGAGCGAGACGAGGATGCCCGTCTGCTCGTAGTTGTTGTTGTTGCGCAGCGACCACTTCACGCGGGGGAGCGGCGGGTTCTGCTTGAACCAGGAGCGTTCGGTCTCGGCCGCGGACAGGGTGCGCTCGACCGTCTCGGCGGTGCCGCCGTTGCCGAACGTCTCGTACAGGCGGCTGATGCCGTTGTGCGTCGCCGCGATGAACATCAGGTAGCCGGGCGACCAGGTGTCGAACGTGCCGTGCGCGAACACGCCGGGCATCCCCATGCGCGTCATCTCCTGCACGTTGTTCCATCCCATCATCTGCCACTCGTTGGTGAGCAGCGGGTCGAGCCAGGCGTTATAGGGGCCGTCGCCGATGGTGTTGTCATAGAGGAAGGCGACCGACTCGTGCAGGTCGTGCAGCACCTGCGCCTTCCAGTCGACGTAGGTGTTGAGCACGTTCTGCGTGAGCTTGAGCGTCATCCCCATTGCGTCGCGGTTGTTGTCGTGCGCGACGTAGTGGCCCCAGTACGCGAGGTTCGGGTAGGTCTCGCCCGGATGCTTCATGTGCCAGTTGAAGATGTCGACCATCCGGTCGCGGCCGTCCACCTCGACGACCGGCGTGATGAGCGTGATCACGTGGTCGCGGATGTTGCGGATGTACGGGCTCTCGTCGACGGCCAGCCGGTAGGCGAGCTCCATGAGGGCCGTCGGCGCGCCGGCTTCGGTCGAGTGGATGGTGCCGGTCACGTAGTAGATCGGCGTCGCGTCGGCGGCGATCTTCTCGGCTTCGGCGTCGTTCATGCCGATCGTGCGCGGGTCGGCGAGCTTCGCGAGCTTCGCGCGGTTCTCGTCGAGGCCCGCGATCATCTTCTCCGATGCCACCGCGACGGCGATCATCTCGCGCCCTTCCTCGGTGGTGCCGATCGACACGACCTTCACGCGCGGGCTCGCCTTCGCGAGCAGGCGCATGTACGCATAGACTTCGTGCGAGTACGGCAGCTTGGTCGGGCTGCCGGCGATGTCGCCGAGCACGGCCTTGGGCGTCGGCACGGTCTTCGACGCGGGGAGGTAGTCGACCAATGGCGAGAGGAAGAACTTCTCGGTGGTGTACTCGAGGATCTTCTTCGTGTACTCCTGGTCGATCGCCTGTTCGGGGGCCCGGCCGGGCTTGGCGGCGGAGAGATCGCGGCCCTGGGCCGCGATCGGCCAGAGCGGGAGAGCGAGCAGGCCGGCGAGCCCGGCGAAGGCAACGGCGAAGCGCCGCATGGGACACCTCAGGGAAGTTGACGAAGGACGGACTGCGGTATTCTACCGGCCGGCGCCCCGCGTGCAACCGCGCGCACCGGCACTATTTCCGCTCCGCCAGCCACGCGGTCAGTGCCTTCTTGATGGCTTCGCCCAGGATCCGCTGATTGGCAGGGTCCTGCAGGAACGCGCGGCTCACTCCGTTATCCCCGATTTCGAGCAATACCCGGTACGGAGCGTTGTTCACGTGTTCATCGAGGCTGTAGAAACCCAGCCGGCCCGTGGATTCGCAGCGATAGTTGTTCCTGCCGGTCGAGCTGTCCAGCAGCACCCCGCGATTCTCGAGGTCCGTGGCCGCGGAGATCGCTTCGACGAGTCGTGTGGCCAGCTCACGGTTTTCGGCCTCGAACTTGTCGCCGTCGTGAATGTACCCCCACACGGCGTGGCGCTTGGTGCCGCCATTGTTGTGCACCGCGATGAACACGTCGGGCGTGCGCCTGTTGGCCTGCTGCAACTCATACGCATAGCCCGACAACTGGCCGTCCACGATGCTCGACGTCTGCTCGATGGCCGTGTTGCTGCCGGTATTCGCATGATGCAGGCCTGGCACGCCATAGCTCCACACCTTGTATTCGTTCAGCTGGGGCTGGGTCGCCATGGCCGCTTCCACGATGCCGTTGCAGACGAGGGCCTCGTTGAAGTCGGCCCCGGTGTCCGTCTGGTGCGACGGCTGCCAGACGATGACGGGCGTTGCCGCCTTCACCCTGCCGGGCGCACCTTCAATCGCCGGGCGAGCGATCGACCGACAAGACGAGCCGAAGAGGAGGATGGCGCCGAGTGCCGGCAATAACGCTTTCCGCATGACGAGTGCCTTGATGGGTTGATGTGGGACTGCAGCGGGACCTCACGTTCCGGCTAATGTTAGCCGTCCTGCGCCGGTCTCGCCTTGACAGCACGGTGCTGGTTCGAGATAGTCTCGCTGGTCCGATCCTCGGACAAATCGGCGACGCGCGAAAGAACTCATTTGAGATGACAGGGCGTAAGGAGGCGACTATGCGCTGGAGCGCGATCATCCTGGCCGCGCGGGTGATCGTGCTCGCGGCGGTGGCAAACGGCACGGCGGCAGGCCAGACTCCGCCGGCACCACAACCGGACGCCAAGCCGGTCCTCGAGTGGCGGGTCCTCGGTCCCCTCTCGACGTCCTCGAGATCCACCTATTACCGCGCGCAGCTCGAAGTGGACTACCTGGCGGCCACTGGTGGCGAACGCGCCGCGCACCTGGTGTTCGACGCGCCGGTCGACTTCGAAGGCCGGCGATACGACTGGCAGCCGCTACGCGCGGACTCCACCGGCCACGGCGACTTCAGCAGTGCCGTTCCAGGCGCTGCCGGCCCCGCCGTGTTCTATGCCGCTGCACTCGTCGACAGTCCCGGCGGACCGGCCCTCCTCAAGCTGTCCGCCGTCAGTTCCACGCGCGTGTGGCTCAACGGCCACCAAGTGACGGACATCCTCAATCCAATCCGCGAACTGAACACCGAGTCGGTGATGGTGCCCGTGCAGCTCACCGCAGGCGCGAACCTGCTGCGGCTCAAGGTCTCGCAGGGCGCGAAGAAGCCGGCGCAGTTCGCGGCCGCGCTGCTGCCCAGACAGACGCCGGCGCAGCTGATACTCTCGTGGCTGCCGTTCCTCCTCGTCGCTGCGCTCTGGGCTGTCGTCACCGTCGCTTCGACCAAGCTGCGCCGGCCCGTCCCCGACCCCCACCCTGCGGGTCGCCTGGTCTGTCTCGACGCCCTGCGGGGATTCGACATGTTCTGGATCACGGGGGGCGGCCTGGTCATCATGCTGCTGGCCGAGAAGTCCGGCAACTACGCGCTCCTCGAGCAACTCGATCACCAGACCTGGAACGGATTCCATTTCTGGGACCTCATCTTCCCCCTGTTCCTGTTCATCGTGGGAGCCGCGATCCCGTTCGCGTTCGCCAAACGGCTGGAGGCGGGAGGGTCGCGCCGCGCCCTCTATGCGCACGTCGTGAAACGTTCGCTCACGATCTTCGCGGTGGGCCTCCTCCTCGCCGGCGGCATGAAACGGATCGGCTTGGGCGATCTCCGCATTGCCGGCGTCCTGCAGCGCATCGCGATCGGCTACTGCGTCTCTTCGCTGCTCTACGTGCACCTCAGCGTGAAGAAGATCGTCTGGCTGTCGGTCGCCATTCTGTTGGGCTACTGGGCGGTGATGGCGCTCGTGCCGGTACCGGGCGTCGGCGCGGGGGTGTACCTCCCGGACCTCAACCTCGCGAACTGGCTCGATC
>DATCGU010000306.1:0-18590 GCA_036508735.1 Gemmatimonadaceae bacterium | reverse complement strand
CGTCTCGGCGTCGGCGCCGGCCGACACGATGAGCGTGCCGCCAGCCGAGCCGGCCGCGTCGCGGCCACGGCAGGCCGGGGCAAGGAAGAGCAGGACGATTGCGAGGCGGCGCGAGCGGATGAGGTTCACGGCGGAGTACGTTAGGGCGACTGCGTCACCTGCGCCACGTCCACGCGGCATCGCGGAACTGTGTGAGGGACGCCTCGAACAAGTCGCCGGAGAGCGTCGCATCGTCCTCGGGGAACACGAGGGATTTGGCGTTCCCTGGCGAGACTTCGGCGGCGATCACGTCCATCAACACGTCGCGCACCGTTTCATAGTATACGCCCGGCCCGAGGGCTTCGCGCAGCGAGGCGGCCGGCGCCGGGGACAGGAACGGACCCACGGCGAACGTGGCGATGCGCGCCTGGTCATCGTCCAGCAGGATCGACCCGTGCTGCAGCAACGCACCGTCGTGCCGCACCTGGGCGCTGCCAACGAGCTTGCGCCCCCCGAGCGTCAGTTCGCCGCGCGCCGGCAGGGCAAAGCAGGCCGCCCCCTCGGGGCGCATTGACCTGGGCTCCTCGGCTTCCGTTGCCGGCACGCCCAGGCGGTGCAGCGTGCGGAGGAGCCATTGGTTGATGCGGCTCATGCTCGATGGGAGCGACTCGGCAGGGTCGAGCGGTGCCGTCACCGAATAGGTGACCTCACGGTCGTGCAGCAGCGCGCGACCGCCGGTGGGACGGCGCACCACGTCCACGCCGGCGGTGGCGATCGCCGCGGCGGCATAGCGCGTGCGCGCCGCCTCGTGGCGGCCAAACGAAAGCGTGGGGCGCGACCAGGCGTAGACGCGGAACACCGACTCGCCGGTGCGGCGCGCGCGGTCCATCAGCGCGACGTCGCAGGCCATGTTCCACGCGCCGTCGCGCGGCCCGGTGTCGAGCAGGCGCCAGGGCGTCACGTCACCTCGTCACCGCGTAGTAGATCACGTAGATCCACGACAGCACGCCGTGCAGGATGGCCCAGAGGATGGAGTGGTTCGTGCTCCACGAAATGGCGATGGCAAGCGCCGAGCCAAAGCTGATGCCGGCGCGCGTGGCTTCGTAACGGGTGGACATGCGGTTCTCCCAGCGGAAGATGCCGCAAAATACCTGATGGGGAGCGCTACTGCACGTCGCGCCCCCCGCCCGTTCAAGAGGTTAGATTTCAGCACGTCGCGCGCCGCCTTGCACCCGCGTCCGGGTGCTCCGAAGGGCGCGCCGCACCGGAGCTTACGCACAGTGACTTCGTCCTCGTTTCCTCAGCCGGACCTCTTTGCCCCCCGCCATATCGGCCCGTCGGACTCCGACGTTCAGGCCATGCTGCAAGTGCTCGGTTACTCCTCGCTCGACGCGCTGATCGACGCCACCGTGCCGCCGAACATCCGCTTCGGCCGAGCGCTCAACCTCCCCGCCGGCCTGTCGGAACAGGACGCCCTCGCCGATTTCAAGGCGCTGGTGGCCCCCAACCAGGTGTGGCGCAGCTTCATCGGGCAGGGCTATTACGGCACACACGTACCGGCCGTGATCCAGCGCAACATCCTGGAGAATCCAGGCTGGTACACCGCGTACACGCCCTACCAGGCGGAGATTGCGCAGGGGCGCCTCGAGGCGCTGCTGAATTACCAGACCGTCGTGATCGACCTCACCGGGTTGCCGCTGGCCAACGCCTCGCTGCTCGACGAAGGGACGGCGGCGGCCGAGTCGATGCTGATGCTGCACTCGGCCAAGAGCGGGCGCGACACCTTTCTGGTGGCCGACGACTGCCATCCGCAGACCATCGACGTCGTCAAGGCGCGCGCCGCCGCCCGCGGCATCACGGTGAAGGTGCAGCCGGCAGCGCGGTTCACGCTCGATGCGACGGTGTGCGGCGTGTTGATCCAGTATCCCAACACCTTCGGCGCCGTCGAGGACTACCGCGCCCTGTGCGACCGGGTGCACGCCGCCGGCGCACTGGCGGTGGTGGCCACCGACCTGCTAGCGCTGACGGTGCTCACGCCGCCGGGTGAGTGGGGGGCCGACGTCGCCATCGGCAACGCGCAGCGCTTCGGCGTGCCGTACGGCTACGGCGGCCCGCACGCCGCGTTCCTGGCCACGAAGGAGGAGTTCAAGCGCCTCATGCCGGGGCGCATCATCGGTGTCTCGCGTGACACCGAAGGCAAGCCGGGGATGCGCATGGCGCTGGGCACGCGCGAACAGCACATCCGTCGCGAGAAGGCGACGAGCAACATCTGCACGGCGCAGGTGCTCCTCGCCGTGATGAGCGGCATGTACGCCGTGTTCCACGGTCCCGACGGGCTGAAGCGCATTGCGCAGCGGGTGCATCACCGTGCCGAGACGTTCGCGGCCGGGGTGCGCGCGCTCGGGCACTCGGTGCTGCACGACGTGTTCTTCGACACGGTGCGCGTCTCGCCCAAGGGTGGCGCGGCCGCGGTGAAGAAGGCGGCGGCGGCGAAGCAGGTGAACCTTCGCTACTTCGCCGACGGCACCATCGGCGTGTCGATGGGCGAGACGACGACGGCCGGCGATCTCGGCGACCTGCTGGCGATCTTCGGCGGCAAGGCGGACGGCGTGGACGCGGCCGCGTCGGGTGTGGACGCCCGGTTTGACGAGCGCTTCGCCCGCACGAGCGCCTTCCTCACGCACCCCGTATTCCACAAGTACCGGTCGGAAACGGACTTCCAGCGCTATGTGCGCTCGCTGGAGGCCAAGGACCTGTCGCTTGTGCACTCGATGATCGCGCTCGGTTCTTGCACGCTGAAGCTGAACGCGGCGGCCGAGATGTTTCCGGTGACGTGGCCGGAGATCTGCAACATCCATCCCTTTGCCCCGGTGGAGCAGGCGCAGGGGTACCGGGCGCTGTTCGACAAGCTGGAGGGAGCGCTCGCCGAGATTACCGGGTTCCATGCCGTCTCGCTCCAGCCGAACGCCGGGTCGCAGGGTGAGTACTCCGGCCTGCTGGTCATCCGCGCCTACCACCATTCGCGCGGCGATGGGCACCGCAACGTCTGCCTCATCCCGCAGTCGGCGCACGGCACCAACCCGGCCAGTGCGGTAATGGCGGGCATGACCGTCGTGGTGGTGAAGACCGATCCCCACGGCAACATCGACGTCGGCGACCTGAAGGCCAAGGCCGCGCAGCATTCAAGCAACCTGGCGGCGCTGATGGTGACGTATCCGTCGACGCACGGCGTGTTCGAGGAGGCCATCTCCGAGATCTGCCAGGTGGTGCACCAGCACGGCGGCCAGGTGTACCTCGACGGCGCCAACATGAACGCGATGGTCGGCCTGTGCCGGCCGGGCGACATCGGCGGCGACGTCTGCCACCTGAACCTGCACAAGACGTTCGCCATTCCGCACGGCGGTGGCGGCCCCGGCGTGGGCCCGATTGGCGTGGCCAAGCACCTGGCGCCCTTCCTCCCCGGTCACGTGGCGGTGAAGACCGGCGGCGCGCAGGCGATTGGTGCGGTGGCCTCGGCGCCGTGGGGAAGCGCCAGCGTCCTGCCCATTTCCATGATGTACATCATGCTGCTGGGCAGCGAGGGGCTGACGCTCAGCACGAAGATCGCCATCCTCAACGCGAACTACGTGGCCAAGCGGCTCGACGCCGAGTATCCCGTGCTGTACAAGGGAAAGCACGGGACGATTGCCCATGAGTGCATCGTCGATCCGCGCCGGTTCAAGGAGTCGGCCGGCGTCGGGGCCGAGGACATCGGCAAGCGCCTGATGGACTACGGTTTCCATGCCCCCACCATCTCGTTCCCGGTGCACGACACGCTGATGATCGAGCCGACGGAGAGCGAGTCAAAGGGCGAACTCGACCGGTTCGTCGACGCGCTCCTCGCCATCCGCGCGGAGATCGCGCTGGTGGAGTCGGGAGCCCTGCCCCGCGATGACAACCCGCTGATGCACTCCCCGCACACGATGGAACAGTGCGTGGCGGATGCCTGGACGCACGCCTACTCGCGCGAGGTGGCGGCCTTCCCGGTGGCGTGGGTGCGGGCCCACAAGTTCTGGCCGGCCACTGCGCGCATCGACGGCGCCTATGGTGACCGCAACCTGATCTGCGCGTGTCCGGCAGTGGAAGCAGGCACTGAGTAGAAGAGCACGAGAACACGAGAGCGCGAGAACGCGAGACTAACCTGACGGTCGGTCTCGCGTTCTTGCGTTCTAGTGCTCTCGTGTTCTCGCGTTCTCGCGTTCTAGTGCGCTGGCTGCGCTCCCAGGAGCTTTTCGTACGCGGTCGCATCCATCAGCGCCGCGACGTCTGCCGGGTTGATCTTCATCTTGATCATCCAGCCCGCGTCGTAGGGCTCGCTGTTCACCAGCGCGGGCTCGCCGTCGAGGCGTGCGTTGACTTCGAGCACCTCGCCGGCAACCGGACAGTACAGGTCGGACACCGCTTTCACGGCTTCGATGGTGCCAAAGGTGTCGTGCGTACGGAACGACGCGCCCTTCTTGGGCAGTTCGAGATAGACGACGTCACCGAGTTCGCCCTGGGCGTAGTCGGTGATGCCCACCAGCACGACGGACGGGTCGGCGGTCGGCTTGAGGTATTCGTGGCTATTGGTGTAGCGAAGATCGGCTGGAATCGAGGACACGGACAGCTCCGGTGAATCGTGGTGTGCTCGAAGTTTACGGGGCGCGTGCGTCGCGGGTCAAGCGGAGGCGGCGCGCTCGTTGATGGCGTCGAAGACTTCGCGCGCCCTCACCTCGAGTTCCGCCATCGTCCCGGTGTTGTCGATGATCCAGTCGGCGCGTGCGCGCTTGCGCTCACTCGGCCACTGCGCGTCGATCATCGCCCCGGCCGCTGCGGCATCGAGTCCGCGGTCGCGCATCAGGCGTCCGAGCCGCACCGCGCGCGGGGCATCCACCAGGACGATCCCGGCCACGGCGTCCTCGAGCCCGGCTTCGAAGAGCAGGGGAATGTCGCACACCACCAGCCGGTCGCCGCGCGCAACGGCGGCGGCCACCGCCGTGTCCCGGCGCCTCGCCACCTCGGGGTGGACGATCGCGTTGAGGGCCGTGCGTTCCGCCGGGTCGGCGAAGACGACCGCCCGCAGCGCGGCGCGGTCGAGCGAGCCGTCGGGGGCGAGCACGCCAGCACCCCACCGCTCGGCAATGGCGGCCAGCGCCGGCGTGCCCGGCGCCACGGCGTCGCGCGACAGTGTGTCGGCGTCGATGAGCGTCGCCCCCCACGCCGCAAAATGGCGCGCCACACCCGTCTTGCCGGCCGCAATGTTGCCCGTGAGTCCAATGAGGAGCATGGCGAACGATGGCGCCGGATGCGTCCCCCGTGCAAGTTGTTCTCCTGTGCCACGCCGCCCCGGATACACCCTCATCGAAGTCCTGATGGTGCTGTCGCTCATGGCCATCATGGCCGCCATGGCCATGCCCAAGATATCGTTCATGCGCTACCGGCAGGACGCCAACGGGCGCCTGGTGCAGCGCACGCTCATCTCGGCCCAGCATACATCGATCAAGTACAATACGAACGTGCTCGTCGTGGTCGACTACGCGGCAAGCCGAATGCGCGTGGTCCAGGACACCAATGCCAACGGTGTGGCGGATGCGGCCGAGTCCTGGAAGTCCTGGGCGCTGGCGGAGGGGGCCAGATTCGCGATTCCCACGACGACGGTGGACGGCGCCACCGCGTACTACGCCACCGGGCCGGGCATCACCACCACGGCGGCCGGTCCGACGATCACCTTCCGTCCCGACGGCTCGGCCAGCGGCGACGCCCTTGTGTACGTCGGCCTTCCGAACGGCAACCCGGAGGCCCTGCGGGCTATCGAGCTGGCGGGTTCCACAGGACGGACTCGCCTCTGGCGCTACCTCGGGGGCGCGTGGCACCGCGACTCCATCTGATGGAGTCCCGCTAGGCTACCACCCCTGGAACGAGCGGCGCGAACTTCGCGGTGAAGTGCCGCAGGGCCGGGGGTTGTTCGACGATCTTCACGCCCCTGATGCGGGACGAGAGCGTGTTGACGTGCAACAGCACCTCGCACACGTAGTCCATGTGGCTTTGCGTGTAGACGCGTCGCGGGAAGGCGAGGCGCACGAGTTCCAGGTCCGAACTCCTCTCGGTGCCGTCGGGCTGCTTGCCAAACATCACCGAGCCGATCTCGCAGGCGCGAATGCCGCCCTCGAGGTAGAGCACCAGCGACAACGCCCAGCCCGGATACTCCGACTGCGGGATGTGGGGTAGCCACTTCCGGGCATCGAGATACAGGGCGTGGCCGCCGGCCGGCCGTACCGTGGGAATGCCGGCGGCGTTCATCTTCTCGGCCATGTACTCCACCATGCGGATGCGGTAGCGCAGGTAGTCCGGGTCGAGCGCCTCGTAGAGTCCGACGGCAATGGCTTCGAGGTCGTAGCCCGCGAGGCCGCCGTAGGTGGGGAAGCCCTCGGTGAGGATCAGCGTGTTGCGGCAGCGTCCGGCGAGCGCGTCGTCGTTCATCGCCAGGAACCCGCCGATGTTCGCCATCCCGTCCTTCTTGGCGCTCATCGTGCAGCCGTCGGCGAGCGCGAACATCTCCCGGGCGATCTCGATTGGCGAGCGGTCGGCGTACCCGGGCTCACGAGTTTTGATGAACCAGGAATTCTCGGCAAAGCGGCAGGCATCGATGAAGAACGGCACGCCGTACTGACGGGCCAGGGCGGACGTGCCCCGCATGTTCTCCATGCTCACCGGCTGCCCGCCCTCCGAGTTGTTGGTGACGGTGGTCATCACCAGCGGAACGCGGCCGGGATTGTCGCGGAGGACGCGCTCGAGCGCGCCGAGGTCCATGTTCCCCTTGAAAGGGTGCAGGAGTTGCGGCTGGTGTCCCTCGGGAATGGGGATGTCGAGGGCCACGGCGCCCCGGTGCTCGATGTTGCCGCGCGTCGTGTCGAAGTGCGTGTTGTTCGGCACGATGTCGCCGGGCTTGAGCAGGGCGCTGCTCAGGATGTGCTCGGCGGCGCGTCCCTGGTGCGTCGGAATCACATGGGTGAAGCCGGTGATGTCGTGCACCGCGCGCTCGAAGGTGAAGAACGACCGGGCGCCGGCGTACGTCTCGTCCCCCCTCATCATCCCGGCCCACTGGTACACCGACATGGCGCCGGTGCCCGAGTCGGTCAGCAGGTCGATGAGCACGTCCTCGCCCTTCAGCTTGAAGACGTTGTAGTGGGCGGCCTCCAGCGCCACGATGCGCTCCGCGGCGGTCGTCTGCCGGATCGGTTCGACGGTCTTGATCCGAAACGGCTCGATGATGGTCTTGAACTTCAAGGCGCGCTTTCCTGTTCGAGCCCCTCGGCCAGTTCGGAACGGCCGATGGCGCGCAGGAACTGCGAGGTGACGTACCGCGCGCCGCCGCGCTCGCGGATTTCGAGCGGGGTGGCACCAACGTAACGCTGGCACATGTTGCGGAACGCCGAACCCGAGGGGAAGTCGAGGGCGCGGGCAATGCCGTCGGCGCTGCGCTTGGGGTCGTCGAGCATCTGGCCGGCGACGATCAGGCGCCCCCAGCCGATGAGCTTCTGCGGGGCGGGGAGGCGCTCGCTGCGGAGCCGGTCGAGGAGCGTCCCCTTGGTGACGGATAGTGTTTCCGCGAGGCGATGCGATGTCAGCCGCAGGTGGGCGCGCGTGACGACGATGAGGATCGTGTCGCGCGCCACGGGATCCATTCGCGCGAGCCGGTGTCGTAACAGGGCAGCGACACCGCGGGCTTCGGCCTGCTCGACGACCGATCGCACCGCCTGCGGCGAGTCGTCGAGGTCCACCAGGAGCAGTCCGTCCAGCCCGGCGCGCCCGGCATCGAAGAGGTCGCGGGCTCGCTGGGGGGTGGCGGTGACGTAGGCGATGAGGGTCAGCCGCGGGAAGCGTGTGCGCAACTGGCGGACCCGCTCGAAGCTCGCCGTGCCGTCGGCGAAGAGGTCGATGACCGCCAGGTGCACCGGTTCGCGGGCGCAGGCGGAGAAGAGTTCGTCCCAGCCGTGGCAGGGCGTGAGGGTGTGCTGCCCCCGAACGGCAGTGTGCACCCGCTGGAGGCAGCGGTCGAGCGGAAGCAGCGTGGCGATGACGCCCATGGGTCGTTGCGGGGTGAGCCGCCGTTGTCGGCGGACTCCTCAACTTACCATGCGTCTGGCCGGCCAGCCAAAAAAAGGGCTGGCGTTGCCCCCGGCAAAGAGGCCAAATTCCGCCAGATGGAGACGGGGACGATGACGCGACGCTCCAGGAACCGGGCGGGCATGACGCTGATCGAGGTCATCATCTCGGTGATGATCCTCAGTGGCGTGCTCATCGGGCTCTCCAACTTCACGCGCCGGTTCCAGAGGCTGACCACCAACCACACCGCGCTGGCGTCGGCCAGTGAACTGGCCACGGCCCGGCTCGAGGCCATCGAGCAGTACCGCCCTTACTCGAGCCTGGTGGCGACCTTCAACGGGACGTCCGAGACCAGCGCGACGTCGGGTGCAAACCCGCCGATGACGCAGTATCCGGGGTATACACGGACGACGTCGGTGGTGCGGACGGGCCCGACGACCACGGCGGACTATGTGACCATTACCGTCACGGTGACCGAAACGGGGACTGGCACGACCGTGAGCAAGTCGCTGGTCATCGCCGCGTTCTGATGGATGCCCGGTCGACACCTCGGCGCCCGCGCGCGGGCTTCAGCATGATCGAGATGATCTTCGCCGTCTCCATCACCGTGCTCGTCTTCTCCATCGCCATCCCGTTCTTTCGGGCGCAAACCCGCGCCATGGACGCCGGCGCCGGCAAGCTCGACGCCTTCCAGAGTGCGCGGTACGCTGTGGCGCGCATCGAATCCGATCTCCGCTTCGCCGGTGGCGAGGTGGGGCAGCCGGTGATCGTGCAGGCCGCGCCGTTCGCCATTTCGTTCAATGCCAACCGGCAGGGGCGCACGCCGACCACCGACCCGAACGCGTCGTACTGGGATGCGACCCTCGACACGCTGACCACGCAGAGCTGGATGGTGTCGCGCGCCACGGCGCTGCGGAATTCGGGCAAGGTGTATCCGACCAAGGCGTACACCACGCCCAATGGCACGACGAGCCTGGCCGAGACCATCCAGTATTTCCTGCACGCCGACACGTCGGGCGGGCGGACCAACCAGTACGTGCTGTACCGGCGCATCAACGATCGCGACAGCACGCTGGTGACGCGCAACCTGTACGTGGCCAGCGATTCCAGTTTCTTCTTCCGGTACTACACCACCAATGCCGCGGGAACGACGACGGCCGTGGCCAGCTCGTCGACCCCGATCTACTGGGATGACTCGCTGTCCCGCGACGACTCCGTCAGTGCGGTGCAGATCCGGGCCACCGGGGTCTACTACGATGCCAAAGCGCGGATCAACGTCTACCGGCAGCTCTATGCCACGGTCAAGCTGCGCAATGCGTTCAAGCTGCTGCCGCTCAGCTGCAGCGCCGTGCCGGCGACACCGGCGGCGCTGACGGTCACGGTGGAGACCGCGCCGGCGGGGGCCAAGCTCGACGTGCGGCTCGACTGGACCGGGGTGGCCGGCGACTCGACCACGCCGCGCGACGTACAACAGTACATCCTGTACCGGCGCCTCAACGGTGCGACCATCTGGACGCCCATCGGCAGCAAGCCGGCGCGTAGCGCGTCCAACTACCAGTACCTTGACTTTGCGTTGCCCGTCGCCGCGGGCACGTACCAGTATGGGGTGGCCGCCCGCGACTGTTCGGGACTCTCGGTGGTGCGCACCGGCTCGGCGACGGTCACCTTTCCATGATGCCCACGGTCCGCCGCGGATCGGCCATGATCCTCGTGCTCATCATGACGCTGTCGCTGGCCGGGCTGGCGATGTCGGCCATCTACATGGCCGGCAGTTCGGGGATGCTCAGCCGGTACCACGACAAGGAACGCGACCTCTCTTTTGCGCTGGAGACCGCCCTCGAGCTCGGCAAGTCCCGCCTGCAGCGCGACACGCTGCTGGTGCTGTACGACACCGGGTACCAGCAGCTGCTGACCAACCAGGCCGTGTACACGAGCGGTGGCACGCCCCTCACCGGCGTCACGGTGAACCTGTACGCCGGCTATACCGGTGACACGAGCGGCGTGTACGTCGAGTACGTGACGCTGCTCGGCACCGTGAGCGATGTCAGCGGCATTCGCATGGCGCGTCGCATGGACCTGTACGCGCAGTCGTTCGCGCGGTATTCGCTGTTCGCCAACGACTTCCCGGCCAGCGCCGCCATCGGCGCCGGTGAGAACATCCCCGGGCGGGTGCACTCCAACAACCGGTTCATCGGCGCCAGTTCCGGCACGCCGTACCCCGTCTTCGGCGACACGGTGAGCGCCGCCGGCATCATCAGCGGCTACGGCCAATGGTCCGACACCGTCAGTTCGGCGGGCGGTGCGCGCGTGATCCCGTTCCCGTCGGCCAACGTCCTGCGCCCGTACTATGCCGCGCTGGCAACCGCGGGCAACCTCAGTTACACGTTCAGTGCCAGCAGCCACAACAGCGCCTTTACCGCCGGCAACTCGGTCACCGGCATCAATGTTTCTGGCACTACGAGCCTCACGGCGAACTACACGGGCCGCGTGGAGTTCGTGACCGTCGACGTCAACAACAACGGGATGATCGACTCCACCGAGGGCTTCATGAGGGTCTTCATCCTGTGGCCCGGGTACGGCGGCGACTCCACGCGGCTCAGTCCGAACTTCGGTGGCAACCCGGTGCTTACCAGCACGCACATCCTGAATAACCAGTGCGGCGCGTTCTATACGTTGCCCAACCCGACCAACAGCCGTCCCCAGCGCGAGTTCTTCCCGGTATCGATGCACCACACACCGTGGGTGAACTCGCGCATCCAGACGAGCACCTACCCGGCGGCGAGCGCGTACGCGGCGGCGATGGCGGCGACATCGGGTGGCTACCCGACGCCGGCCGCCATCCGCACCATCCTGCAGCAGCCCACGGCGCGGTGCTTCCCCATCGGGAGCCCGTACCTGATGAACGTCGAGCGCTTCACGAGGTCGGGGTATCCGTGTGCGCAAAGGTACGACAACATCTATTCGGACATCATGTACACGTGGGGCTCGCAAGGGAATTGCACAGTCGCCCAGAAATACGGCGGCCAGGACACGACCTTCACCCAGTACATCTTCACCTGCGTGGTGGACCAGAGTGCGGGCGACGGGCGATGTACGGAGCCGACCTCTGCGCCGCCCCAGTGGGACCCCGTGTACGAGGGCGAGTGGGACTCGTACTTGGGCACCAACAACCTTCCGACGCTCCCGATCGCGGTGCGGCAGAACGTCGAGCGCCCGTTCCTGTTCCCGCTGCATCGCACCTACAACCCCGACTCGCGCGGTGTCGTCTACCTCACGACGTCGTCCACCACGCGCCGCAGCATCTACCTGTCGGGGACGGTGCGCGGCAATCTGACCGTGTACGTCAATGGTGTGGCCACGCTCATCGACGACCTGATGTACGATGCCGATCCGGCGGACACCACCAACCTCTGCCGCAACTTCTTCGGCCTCATCGCCCGCGACTCGATCATGGTGGCCGACAACGCCATCAACCGGCCGCGCATCTACAACAGCAGCCCGTCTTCGACTACGGCGGGCAATACGCTCACCATGGGCGGCAACCGCGACTTCATCTTCCACGGCATCGCCATGGCGCTGGGCGGCTCGGTCCGTGCGATGGGCTGGAATGATGCCACCGCCACCAACCCCGTGTACACGTGCCCGACGGGGAGCAGCTTCACCGCAGCCGGCGGCTGCCTGCAGGTGGTTGGCGGTACCATCATGAACACCTATGCCGCCCCGTACACCGCCATGGCAAACTCCGGCCTTCGGCCGCTGCGCGAACGGGATCCCTGCCAGATGCAGAACCGCCGGCCACCGTATTTCCCCATTGCGCCCACCCTGGTGCGCCCGTACAAGACCTTCGACGTCGACGTGCGGCAGGTGAAGACGGCGTCGCTGCTGACTTCGTACTTTACGCGGCTGCGCGGAGCCCGCCCAGCGCCCTGAGCCGCGGTGCCAACGGTGACCGTGAGCTGCGGAAGTCCTCCGTCTTCGCCCTCAGACGATAGTGAGGGATGGACCATCACCGCGCGCTATCGTCTATCGACTATCGACCATCGTCTCTTGGTCAGAGCATGCTCGGCTGGTCGCCCTTCAGCACCACGTGGCACGCCCGGCACCGGGCTTCGTAGCTTTCGGTGCCCCCTACCATGATCTGGGGCGAGTCCCAGTATGCCGGCTTGCCGTCGATGAGCCGCTGGTTGCGGCTCGCCGGCGCCCCGCACAGCACGCAGATGGCGTGCAGCTTGTCCACCACTTCGGCCTGGCACATCAGTCGCGGCATCGGGCCAAAGGGCTCGCCGCGAAAATCGGTGTCGATGCCGGCCAAAATGACCCGCCGGCCCCGCGCCGCGAGGTCGTTTGCCACCTCCGAGATGCCCTCGTCGAGGAACTGCACCTCGTCGATGGCGACGACCTGCGCAAACGGGTCGAGGCGAATCGCCACCTGCGCGGCCGAATCCACGGGGATCGCCTCGACGGTGCGCCCGTCGTGCGATCCCACGGTGAAGATGCCCGAGTAGCGGTTGTCGAGATGCGACTTGAACACCTGCACCCGCTTCTTGGCGATCATCGAGCGACGGACGCGGCGAATGAGCTCCTCGCTCTTGCCACTGAACATCGACCCGGCGATCACCTCAACCCACCCGCCAGTGAGCTGGAACGTGCTGCTCATCTGTCGTCTCGTGGACGGCGCGGACCGGTGCTGCGCGGCTTGTCGCTGAAGGTCCTCGGCTTCACCCCGAAGCCGCCGCGCGGCTTGTCACCGTAGCTGCCGCGCGGCTTGTCGCTGGAGCCGCTCCGCGGCCTGTCGCCGAAGCTGCCGCGCGGCTTGTCACCGAAGCTGCCTCTCGGCTTGTCACCGAAGCCGCCTCTCGGCTTGTCAGCCACGTTGCGGCGCGGCGCGCGCTCTTCGCGATCACCGGTGCCGGCGCTGGCACTGCGGCGGGCCGGTGGTGCGTCACGGCGCACCGTGCGGTCCTCGTAGCGCGGCTTCGGGCGCTCGCGCGGATCCTTCAGCGGAAAGTCGTCGCGCGCTCGGCTGGGGCGGTCTGAACTCTTCGGGCGATCCGACCGTTCCGGACGCACCGGTCGCGACGGACGCTCGGCGGAGATCGACGGGCTGGCTGCCGATGCGGCCGGAGCGGCCACGGCGGCGGCACGCGCCGCCTCAAGCAGGCGCAGGGCGGCGCCGGCGAGTTCCACACCGTCGTACTCGCCGAGCAGCGGCTCGAGCGCGATGATCTCGCGCGCCGGATACGAGGAGGCGAGCGCGGCCTTGAGTTCGCCGCGCAACCGTTCGTCACGGGCGCGCGCCTTGCTCGTGGCGCGTCGCGTGGTGAACGGCGTGACACCGGCGCTGCCGGCGAGGCGCTTGAGCATGGCCAACTGGCGCGGAGCAATGAGCGCCACCGCGCGGCCGGGTTGCGCCGACATGGCCGCTTCGAACGCCGCCGCCGACGGCAAGCCCGCAAAGATGACGAGTGCCACGTTCTCCTCGGCCGCGCCGTCGGAGACCTGCACCAGCGACGAATCCTCCGGATATCCGTGCGCCCCGAGTGCCCCGAGCACGCCGGCCTCGTCGGTGGTCACCACCACGGCCGACGGTGGATCGAGGTCGTCGAGCACGGCGGGAACACTCGCCGCCGCGTTGCTGCCGCGCACCAGCAGGAATTGCACCGCCGCCGGCGTCGTCTCGCTGGTCGCGTCATCGGCCAGGCGGTGCGCCTTGTGGAAGTAGCGTTCCAGCAGCGTCTCGACCGCCGGCGTAGCCTCGGCGGCGATGAGCACACGGCGCGCATCCTTGGGCATCGACGCCATGACGCCGGCCAGCTGGTCGGCGTCGAACTCGTCGGCTGACACCAGCGCGACCACCTGCACATCATCGAGCGGAAGCGCCGAGGCGGCTAACAGCCGCTCGGCGTCGGCCGGCGTGGCGATGACGATCGGCGCGCCGCAGGTCTTCAGCACGCGCGCGGCGCGCAAGGCGTCGGTGACCGGGAGGATGCGCGGCAGTTGGGGCCGGGCGGCGCGGAGCGCGGCCGCCAGTTCAACGGCTGCCCCCGAGTCGGGAACGCAGACGAACGCGCGTGGCGCCGATTCATCGTCGCCCCCCTCACGGTCAATGGCCGGCGCGAGCCGGTCGGCGATGCGTCCCCAGTGGGGGGCAAGGAAATGCGCGACGGAAGTGCCGCGACCGGTGCTGCCGGTGGCGGCGGGAGTTGATGCGCTCACTGCGTCCTCGAATGTCAATGGCGTCGGCGCCAGCGTGGCGCTAACTTTTTGGCTCAGACACAATCTAGCGCATTCTCCCCCGGCCATCCAATTGGGAGTCCGGCTCGTCCATGTCGCATTTCTTCGACCCGTCGCCCAACGTTGCCTCCGTTCAGGAGTCGGCGACGATCGCCGTTTCGCAGCGGGCCCAGGCCCTGCGCGCCGCCGGACGGTCCATCATTGACCTGGGTGCGGGCGAACCCGACTTCGACACGCCGAAGTTCATCCTCGACGCCACCAAGGCGGCGCTCGACGCCGGCGCCACGCGCTATACGGCGGTGGATGGAATCCTCCCGCTGCGGGAGGCCATCGCCGCCACGGCCACGCGACGCCGCGCCGGTCGCGGTGAGGCACCGGTGACGGCCGGCGAGGTCGTCGTCACCACCGGGTCCAAGCAGGCCTTGTTCAATGCGACCTTCGCGCTGTTCGGGCCGGGCGACGACGTCCTGCTCCCGGTGCCAAGCTGGGTGAGCTATGTCGAGATGATCAGGCTCGCCCGAGCGCGCGCCGTCGGCGTCCCGGGCGACCCGAAACACGGTCTCAAGGTCACTCCCGCGCTCCTGCGCGCCCACGCCACGCCCCAGACCCGTGGCCTCATGCTCAACTCGCCGACGAACCCGACGGGCGCGGTCTACGACGCGGCCGAACTGGGGGCGATCCTCGAGCTTGCCGCGGATCACGGGTGGTGGGTGATCAGCGACGAGATCTACGGTCGCATCACCTATACCGGCGCCGAGGCTCCTTCGATGCTCGACGTGGCGGTGTCGCGCGACCAGCTGGTGGTGGTGAATGGCGTTGCCAAGGCATACGCGATGACCGGGTTCCGGATCGGCTGGTCGGTGGCGTCCCGGTCGGTCTCGCAGGCAATGACCGCGCTGCAGTCGCACACGACGTCCAACGCATCGACGCCGTCGCAGCATGCAGCGCTGGCCGCCCTGACGCGCACGGCCGAAGCCGACGCCGCCGTGAAGGCGATGGTCGCCGAGTTCCGCGCGCGCCGTGACGCCGCCGTCGCCATCCTGCGGGCGATCCCCGACGTTGACCTGGTGGAGCCGCAGGGTGCGTTCTACCTGTACTTCAAGGCACCGGGGGGCGACGGCACCCGATTCGCCAACCGGCTGCTCGAGCACGAGGGGATTGCCGTCGTTCCCGGCGCGGCCTTCGGCACGCCCGAGTGGGTGCGCGTGTCGTACGCGGCGGCGCGCGCCGACGTGGAGTCGGCGATGCACGCCATCGTGCGCACATGGAACGCGTGACCGCGCGCGGCCCTCGCGCTAGCTTCGTGGAAGGCCGGTCCGTGCCGCTTCACCTGCACTGGTGCTGAAATGATCACGACCATCGTTCTCGTGAAGGCTGAGCCCCGACTCATTCCCAAGTGCGCCGCCGCGCTCGCCGGCATCGAGGGCGTCACGGACGTCTATTCAGTGTCCGGGGAATGGGACCTCGTCTGCATCATCAAGGTGGCGGAATACGAGGAAATCGCGCACGTGGTGACGGAGGAGTTTCCCAAGGTGCCGGGACTGCAGAGGACGACGACGCTGACGGCGTTCCGTGCCTACTCCAAGAAGGACCTCGAGCAGGCGTGGGATATTGGAGTCGAATAGAGCGCGAGAGCACAAGAGCGCGAGAGCGCAAGACTAAACAGGGGGCGCCGGTGCGGCGCCCCCATTTTCTCGCGTTCTCGCGTTCTCGCGTTCTTCCTATTTCTTCCTCACACACCACTGCTGCTTCACCCGCAGCATCTCGTGCCACTTGCCGCTCGAGCGCGAAAGCACCACCAGGTCGTTGTCGCTGGCGTAACGCCACGACTCCAGGAAGACCTCGTCCGTACCGTCACCGGTGATGTCCAGGTGGTCGAGCAGCCGCTGGAACTCCACGGTCCTGGCGTCGCCGCTCTCGAGGTGCCGGTATGTCACCTGATAACCCTTTCCGTCGAGGTCGTCGCCGAACACGAGGAAGTGCGTGGTGTGGCCTGCGCCCGGCCCTGTATCTCCCGCGTTCGCGTCCACCTGGCTGGCCACGAGCGTCGGCTTCGCCCCGGCCGCCACGTGGATGGTCCGGGCGCTGAACCAGGCGGTGTCGATGTCCGCCGAGTCGAGTTGCCTGGAGCGCAACGCAACGATGGCAAGCGCGCGCACCTGCGCGGCAACGTCAACCGGCTGGATCGGCGAAGGCGGCGCGCTGGTGTGGGCCACGCTCAACGACAGGAACTCGAATGCGGGGTCGAGCTTCAGCGGGGTGGTGAGGGTCACGGCCGCCATCGGCCGCACGTCTCGGCAGCCGGGAAGATCATACAGTGGCTCGCTGTCCGGCTCCCACATGCGGCGGGTCACCTTGACGGTGCCCGCCGGCTGCCCATCGCGATACACGGGGTATTCGGTACCGGCCTGGAAATAGAGCGAGTCGAGCGCGCGCCAGCCGGCCGCCGGCAGGGTGATCGGCTTCACCTGGCCGTCGACGATGGCCGCGATCGGCACCAGTCGCGTGGAGTCGCTCGAGCCGAACGCCTGGAAGACGAGCGCCGGCTTGGTGGCGACATCGAACGAAGGCGCCTCGTCCTGCTCGGATGGCTTCTTCGCCTTGTCGCATCCCGCGGTGACGGCTAGGATGCTCAGGATGAGTGCGGAGCGACGCATAGCGCCAACGTACCCCCCGCCCGGAGGGGCCGCAAGCGTGCGCGACGCCCTGCGTGCCCTGCGAAACGCGGGTGCAGCGGTCGCTCAGTCCGGGCAGTCGCTCGAGACCCGTCCGGTGGCCACCGAACCACCCCGGCTTCAGCGTGCCGAACCACTCGAGGGCAGCGAAGTGCGCGTGCGGCGGGTGGAGGGCATGCCCACGGTCGGCATCGCGGCCTTCCTGGACGGGATACAGGAAAGCCGGGTGCTGGCGCACTGGCCCGGCGGCATTCCCCTGGTGCATGGCACCGTGGCCGCGACCATTCGTCGTCGCGTCGGCCGCACGCTCGCCACCTGGCGTCCAGACGCCACGCTCGTGGAGCGCGCGCTCTTCGTGCCGCGCGCCGCGCTCGGCGAGCCGACATGGAGTACGATCGCCGGGGAGTGCACTGTGCGCGATACGCTGGAGCCGGGAGATGCCGGACCATGGCATCCGCAGGAACTCACAGGACGCGCCCTGAGCGCCGTGCAGCGCCGGCGAGAGGCGGTCGAGACGGCGTGCGCCGAGCTGTGGTGCGCCGAGGGCGATGGGCCGTTGTTCGTCGACGGCGGCATCGCGTCGGCGCCCGGCGCCGCGCACTCGGCGCTCGCCATTGGCGTGGTGAAGTCGCACCGCACGCTGTACGTCGATGGCGACGCGCTGTCGCGGCTGCTCGAACTCGCCGCCGGCGAGCGCACCACCGCCTTCACCGTCGCGTCACCCCGCCGCTCGCCGGTGGCCAGCTGGTACCTGCGGCTGCGCGATGGCGCCGCGCACGATGCCCTGTGGGGGCTGGTGCGCGTCGAGGTGGCGGTGGATGGCGCAACGCCGGAGCGCTGTGACCTGGTGTCACGCTGGCTGCTGGCCGAACGGTCGCCGGTGTCACTCCCCGACCCGCGGTGGGGCGCCATGGCGTATGGCGTTAGGTTGACTGAGGAATACCTGAGGGCGCTGACGCGGTAGGCGTCCGTTCCGTTTCCAAATTCCGTCATCCGCATTCCGGTTCCAAAGATGCCAATAGGCCGCGTCGTCGCCACCGAGCGGCGTCCCAACACCCCCCACGAGTTCCATTTCTGGACCGCCCTCGGCGCGCCGGTCGGCATTGGGACGATCGTGCGCGTCGAGGGCCCGCCCACCGACAACGGCCAACTGCTGACGGTCTACGGCGTCGTCGTCGAAGGGTTCTCCTACACCGACCTGCAGAGCCCGCTGCACGACGTCATCGGCGCCGACGGCGACCCGGCGAACGCAGTGCGCGCGCCCACCGACCGCACCGAGATCCGGCTGTACACGGCGCACTCGTTGCGCCACGTCCCGGATGAGCCGCTGCAGCCGGTGCCGATGGGCATCGTGCACCTGGCCACCGACGCCGACGTGGCAATCGCCCTCCGCATGGATGGCTACCTCAAGGACGGACAGCGCACGGCCATTCCCATCGGGATCTATCGATCTGGTGCCATGCAGAGCCCGGTGTACCTCGACGCCGACTTCCTGCTCGGTCCCGAGGCGGCGCACCTCAACATCTCGGGCGTGTCGGGGCTGGCCACCAAGACGAGCGCGGTGGAGTGGCTGTTGTC
>DATCGU010000305.1:0-12920 GCA_036508735.1 Gemmatimonadaceae bacterium | reverse complement strand
GCCTGACCGTGCTGACCCTGCTGCTACTCGTCGTCGTGTATTACTTCCGCGGCGAGATCGAGCTGCAGCCGAGGCGGCTGCGCATCGACCCGGTGGCGGGCATGCACCTGGGCATCGTGCTGGCCGTGATGTTCGTGCTTTGGGCGCTGCAGCTCTGGTTCGTCGACACCGCTGACCTGCTGTTCTCCACCACCGGACCGCTCGTCGGCGCCAGCTACACCGACCTGCATGCCTCGCTGCCGGCGCTGCGCATCTCGGCCATCGCCGCGGTCATTGCCGCCGTGGCGGTAATCTGGGGTGGCGTGCGCCACCAACTCGGCTTCAACGCGGTGGTGGCCCTCGCCGGCTACTTTGCCGTGTCGCTCGTGGGGCGATCGCTGGTACCGGCCGCCATGCAGAAGTTCGTGGTGGCGCCCACCGAGCTGACGCGGGAAGAGCCTTACCTGGCCAATCACCTGGCCGCCACGCGCCGGGCGTGGGGCATCGACAGTGTCGAGACGCGCGACCTGGGCGGTGAGGCGGACCTGACGCTGGCGAGCATCCGCGCCAACGCGCCGACCATCGACAACGTGCGGCTTTGGGACCGTGATCCGCTGCTGAAGACGTTCGGCCAGCTTCAGGAGATCCGCACCTATTATGCCTTCGTGTCCATCGACGACGACCGGTACTGGATCGACGGACGGTACCGGCAGGTGCTGCTCTCGCCGCGCGAGCTGAACTCGGCGTCGCTGCCGACGCGGACCTTCATCAACGAACACCTCACCTTCACGCACGGCATGGGCCTCACGCTCAGCCCGGTGAACCAGGTGACACCCGAAGGGCTCCCCGTGCTCTTCGTCAAGGACCTGCCGCCGTCGACCACCGGAACCATCAAGGTCACGCGGCCGCAGATCTACTATGGCGAGCTCAGCAACGACTTCGTGTTCGTGAAGACGAAGCAGAAGGAGTTCGACTATCCTGCCGGCGACCAGAACATCTACCGGACGTACGACGGGAAAGGCGGCGTGGCCGCGGGAAGCGTCCTGCGGCGCCTCATCCTGGCGGCGGAACTGGGGTCGCTGAAGATCCTCCTCTCGGGCGACATGAACCCGGACACGCGCATCCTCTACAACCGCAACATCGTCGAGCGGTCGAAGTTGGCGTTCCCGTTCCTGCGGCTCGATCGCGATCCGTACATGGTGGTCGCCGAGGACGGGACGCTGCAGTGGATCCAGGATGCCTACACCGTGACCACCCAGTATCCGTACTCGTACCGCAGCGCCGATGGCACGTCGTACATGCGCAACAGCGTCAAGATCGTGATCGATGCGTACAACGGCACGATGACCCCGTACGTGTCGGATCCGCGCGATCCGCTCATCCGCACGTGGGCCAGGATATACCCCGGCGTGTTCAAGCCGATCGACAGCATGCCGGCAAGCCTGCGGGCGCACGTACGGTACCCGGACGACCTCTTCCGCGCGCAGACGGCGCGCTACGTCACCTATCACATGGACACGCCGGCCACGTTCTACAACCGCGAGGACGAGTGGCAGGTGCCCGAGGTGACGCGCAAGGACGAGTCGGTGCCGTTCATGCGCCACATCATCATGCGGCTGCCCGACGAGAAGGCGGCGGAGTACATCTACATGGCGCCGTTCACGCCGCGCGGCAAGGACAACCTGGCCGCATGGATGGTGGCGCGGAATGATGGCGCAAGCTACGGCCGGCTGCGCGTCTATCGCTTCCCGCGGCAGAGCCTCGTCTTCGGTCCCAAGCAGATCGAGAACCGCATCAACCAGAACACCGAGATCTCGCGCCAGGTGTCGCTTTGGGACCAGAAAGGTTCGGCGGTGATTCGCGGCGACCTGCTGGTCATTCCCATCGAGGAGGCGCTGCTGTACGTGCAGCCCATGTACCTGCAGGCGGAAGGCGGCGCGATTCCGGAACTCAAGCGCGTGGTGGTGGCGTACCAGAACCAGGTGATCATGCGCGAGACGCTCGACGCGGCCCTCTCCGACATGTTCGGTGGCGCGGTCGGCCGGTCGGCGACGGGGACCGCCGCGGACACGGTGGCGGTGTCCGGCGGCGCAACGACGGCGCGGGGGCTCGATGCGGCCACCCGATCGGCCATCGCCGAAGCCCAGCGGCGGTATTCGGCGGCCATGGACGCGCAGCGCCAGGGCGACTGGGCGCGCTACGGCGAGGAGATTCGGCAACTCGGCGCGCTGCTGGAGCGGCTGGGGGTCAATCGGCCGCCGCCGTGACACATCCACGATGGGGCGCCTTGGCATTCGCCGCCGCCAGCCTGGCGACCGCGTCCCCGCTCCAGGCACAGGCGGTGTCGCGCGGGCGCGCCGCGGCGCCGTACGTGCCCGGCGCCACGTGGGAGCGGCGCAGCGCGGCGACCATGGGGGTCGACAGCGCCAGGCTTGCCGCCGCCATCGCCTTCGCGGTGCAACGGGAAGCACGCGGTCCGCGCGACATGGAGGAGAGCCACTACCGCACCTTCGGCCGCGAGCCGTTCGGGCAGGGCATCGGTCCCTTCAAGCCGCGCGGCGAGCCGACGGGCGTGGTGCTTCGCGGCGGCTACGTGATTGCCAGCTGGGGCGAACCGGATCGCGTGGACATGACGCACAGCGTGACGAAGAGCTTCCTCTCGGCGACGGTCGGGCTTGCCTACGATCGCGGCCTCATCCCGTCGGTTCGCGATACCGTCTGGAAGTCGCAGGCGCCGACCTATGCCCTGCGCCTCGAGGCGAGCGCGGAACCCGGTTCGCGCTACGGCCAGCCGATGTTCATCGATCCATGGGGCACGCCGCACAACCGCACGATCACCTGGGACAACCTGCTGCGGCAGACCAGCGACTGGGAAGGGACGCTCTGGGGAAAGCCGGAGTGGGCCGACCGGCCTGCCCAGAACCCGGCGGAGTGGACTACGCGCTCGCGCCTGGCCCCGGGCACGGCGTACGAGTACAACGACGTGCGCGTAAACGTGCTCGCGCTCGCCGCCACCAACATCTGGCGACGGCCGCTTCCCGAGGTGCTCGGCGAGCTGGTGATGGAGCCCATCGGCGCGTCGCGCTCGTGGCGATGGTACGGATACGACAATGCGTGGATCACGCTCGATGGCCGTCCCGCACAGGTGGTGAGCGGCGGCGGACACTGGGGCGGCGGCATGTTCATCAACGCATGGGATATGGCGCGCTTCGGCCTGCTCACGCAGCGGCGGGGCATGTGGGGTGACAAGCGCATTCTCTCCGAGGAGTGGGTGAAACTCTCCCTCACGCCCACCGTTCCGCAGCCGACGTATGGCTACATGAACTGGTTCCTCAATACGGGACGGAAGTGGATGCCGAGCGCCCCGGCCAGCGCGTTCGGGCACGTAGGGAACGGGACGAACCTGGTGTTCGTGGCGCCGGAGCAGGATCTCGTCATCGTGGTGCGGTGGATCGACAACGCGGCCATCGACGAGTTTCTCGGCAAGGCGCTCGGCGCGATCGTGCGCTGAACCGCAGGACTCCGGTCCTGCCGGATTCTCGGTGGCAACCCCTTCGTAAGTCGGCATTTCCGTGCGACGAATCCCTACGCCGTTCGAGCGTAGACCCCTACTGCGTCACGCCGTGTAACCCACCACTATTCACCCGTTGCGGCACGCTCGCGCTGAGCGCGAGGCCCCTAGGGCGTTCCGCCAGCACGGGGAGGATCGCGACAAAATGCTGAGCTTTACGGAGTTGGTGGCACTCGACGGCGAGTTGAAGGACACGCCGGCCCTGACATTATATCTCGACGGCCGGAGCGACAACCCGGCGTGGCGCACCGCGTGGCGGCGAGCGCTGAAGCAGGAAGAGACGCGGCTGCGGCACGCGCTTGTTGACGCGTCGCACGACGAACGCGAGGCCTTCACGCGTGATGTCGAGGCGCTGGAAGCGCACCTGGCCCAGCGCCGCGGCGCGCTCGATGCGGCTGGATGGCTCGGCGTGATTGCCAACGGTCGCGTGCGGTTTGACGCGCCGTTGCACGAGGTCACTCCGACGTTCGGGCACTGGGGACGCGGCGTGGCACTTGCCCCGTTCCTCTGCGTGCCCTGCGCCGATCAGGGTGCCTGGGTGGTCGTGGTGGACTCTCGTGCGGCGCGGATCTTCCACTGCGACGAGGACGGGGTGCGGCGCATCGATACCGTGCGCACCATTGCGCGCGTCGAACACGGCGACGCGATGGGCCCGGCGCGGGGCGGCAAGTTCCATACGGGCACACGCGGCGGAGTGGGGCGCGATGAGGCCGAGCGTGAACGCCGGACGGCGCGCGAGCGGATGCTGCATGCGCTGGCCGAGCACGTTCGGGCACTCAGTCCCGGCGCGGCCGTGTTCGTCGGTGGCACGCCACAGTTGGTGGCCGACGCGGCGGCAGCCATTGAGGCCGCGGGCGTGAAACCGGTCATCGAGGCGCCCTCGCTTGGCGCTCGCGCCCGAGTGAACGAGATTGCCCGCGCGGTGCGCGAGGGGATGGCGCTGCTGCGGCACGACGCGGATGTAGTGCTCGTGGATGAAGTGGTGCGCCGGTTCGCGGCCGACGAGTTGGGGGCGGCCGGGGCCGCCATCACCGGGCGGGCCCTCGACAATCGTGCGGTGCGTACGCTGGTGCTCAGCGATTCCTTCGTGGTGTCGCAGCCCGAGGTGGCCGAGGTGTTCGTGCGGTCGGCGCTCGCACAGGACGCAGTCATCCGGGTGGTGTCGGGTGACGCCGCGCGGCAGCTCGAGGAATCGGGTGGGGCGGGGGTGTTGCTGCGGTTCTCGCCCTTTAAGCCGGCGCAGGTCAGCGAAGGGGAGTTGGCGACCGTCTGAGGGATTACGCTCGGGCTGGTCGGGGGCGGGCCGGGTCCTGGTCCGCCCCTCAGCGTATGCGCAACGCCACCAGCTGGCGGGCGCCGTAGACCCCGAGCAGCGCGGCCATCACGCTGAGCACCACGCTGAGCGCCACGTACGCGGCCGCACGCCCCAGCGCCCCCTCCTCGGCCAGCGCCACGGTTTCCAGGCTAAACGATGAGAAGGTGGTGTATCCGCCGCAGAGCCCTGTGGTCAGCAGCGCGCGCAGTTCCGACGACACTCCCGCGGTCTCGAACGTCCAGGTGGCCAGGAAGCCGAGTGCCAGGCTGCCGGAAACGTTGACGAGCAGCGTCGCGTAGGGGAATGACGTCGCCGTGCGCTGCTGTATCCACGCGCTCAGCAGGAAGCGGGCGACGCCGCCAACGGCACTGCCAAGGGCGACGGCGAGGAGCATGCGCATGACGGAAAGATGAGGAACCAAGACGATGGTGGATAGTAGATAGTGGTATAGATGCGTGCGGGCGGCTGAGCAGGGGGTGACCATGGAGCTTCGTTCGCTTTCCTTTGAACACAGCGGGGCAATTCCCGCGCGGCACACCTGCGATGGCGACAACACGTCGCCGCCGCTTGAATGGGCGAAAGTCCCGGCGGCTACCCGCAGCCTGGCCCTGATCGTGGACGATCCCGATGCCCCCGATCCCGCCGCTCCCAAGCGCGTCTGGGTGCACTGGCTGCTGTACAACATTCCGTCCGACCTGCCGGGACTGGGCGAGGGTGCGGCGCACTCACCCGTGCCGGCGGGTGCGAGCGAGGGGTTGAACGACGGCAATGCGCCCGGCTATCAGGGGCCGTGCCCGCCGATCGGGCGTCACCGCTACTTCCATACGCTGTACGCACTCGACGCCGTGCTGCCGTTCTTGGGCGCGGGCGCGCGCCGCAAGGATCTCGAGGCGGCAATGGAAGGACACGTGCTGGCCAAGGCGGGGCTGATGGGGACCTACGCGCGACCTTAGTGCAGGGGACAGAGGCACCGTGACGCGCGTGAGGAAGGGCTGGGAGGTGAATCTCCGCCCATTCGGCGCGCGTAGTTGGGAGTGACTCCTTTCCGGACCTGCCCGTGCGCGCGCTCGTGAAGTACGTCCTGCTCGGTCTTGCCTCGCTGGCGCTCCTGATTCCCCTGGGCCTCGCGCTCGTCCTGCTTGGCCTGCCGGTGATGGGGGCGCTGATGGTGCTGACGATCCCCGTGGTGGCGGTGCTGGCCATCGTGGGAATCCCGGTGTTCATAACCGCGGTACTCGCCGTTGTACTCTTGGCGGTGGTATTCGGGGTCGTGGGGGCGGTGCTCGCCGTCGGCTTCGCCGTGGTGAAGCTCCTGCTGACGATCGTGCTGCCGATTGCGCTGGTGGGGTGGGTGGTCAGCCTGTTCCTGGAGTCGCGAGGGCGGGCCAGAACGCTTTAGGCTTCGGCTGCGTTATGTTTGGGAGTCCGCGAGCCCTCCCGTAATCACGCGGTCCGCCGGCGCCTCGCGGGGCGCCGGCGGCCGGCCACCAGAAATGACTGCGTTGCGTTCTCGTCGCGCCCTGATTCCCGTGGTGCTCCTTGCCGCCCTTGCCTGTGCGCCGCCTCAGCGCGTGGGCGGGCACGCGGCCACCGCGCCCTCCCCTCGTGAACCGTGGCCGGTGGCGCCCCGGGCCGGCGCCCCATTCGATTCCGCGGGGACGCGGCTGGCGCGTCGTGGCGAGTCGACTCCCCCGGGCGTTCCCGAGCGCATGGCCGCACTCTCGCTGGCCGACGTCATCGACGTCGCCCTTGGCAACAATCCGCAAACGCGCATCTCGTGGGCGCAGTCGCGCGCGGCCGCGGCCGCGTACGCCTCCAGTCGCGGGCGCTGGCTTCCGTCGCTGCAGGCCGATGCCAGCGGTGGTCCGGCTCGGGCGATCTCTTCCAACCCGGCCCGCGTTCCGGCCGACCGCACCACCGTGTCGACGTCGCTGTCATTGCAGTACCTGCTCTTCGACTTCGGCGCCCGTGGTGGCACCATGGCCGCTGCGCACGAGGCGCTCTTTGCCGCCGACCTGACGCACAACAGCACGGTACAAGCCGTGGTGTTGCAGGCCGAGGGGGGATACTTCGGGTACCAGGCGGCGCGCGGGCTGCGCGAGGCCTCGCTGCTGTCGGTGAAGACGGCGCAGACCAACCTGACGGCAGCCGAGCGCCGGCACGACGTGGGCCTGGCGACGATTGCCGACGTGCTGCAGGCGCGCACGGCCCTGGCCCAGTCGCAGCTGGCCTCGCAGACCGCCGAGGGCAACACGCAGGCGGCGCGGGCGCAGCTGGCGCTGGCCCTCGGGCTATCGGCCAATACGCAATTCGACGTGGTGGCCGACACCGGGGCGACGCCGCTCGCCGTACTCGCCGAGAACGTGGACACGTTGATTGCACGCGCGGTGCAGAGCCGTCCCGACGTGATGGCGGCGCGCGCGACGGCGCGGCAAAGTGCTCAGCTGGTGCGTGTGGTGCAGTCGGCGCTCTTCCCTAGCTTCACCATGGGGGCCACTCGCGGCCAGGCGTTCTCCAATGCCACCTCACTCCAAGGCACGACGTTCGCACTGACGTTCGGGGTGACCGTACCGTTGTTCAGCGGACTTTCGCGCGAATCGGACGTTGCGGCGGCGAAGGAGAACTCGGCGGTGGCCGCCGCTCGCGCCGAGCAGTCGCGGCTGAACGCGGCCGCGCAGGTCTGGACGTCGTACTGGGCACTGCAGACGGCGACGCAGCGCGTGGCAACGGCCGGCGAACTGCTGGCGAGCGCCACGCAGTCGGAGGAAGTGGCGCGCGGTCGCTACGCCGAGGGCGTGGGGAGCATTATCGACCTGCTCACGGCACAGAGCGCGCTGGCCGATGCACGCGCCCAGGCCATCCAGAGCCGCTGGACGTGGTACTTCGCGTTGGCGCAGCTTGCCCGCGACGCCGGCGTGCTGGGCACGCGCGGCGAACCCAACCTGACACTCACGCCCGGTCCGGCGGGGAACAAATAGATGAAGCTCTCGCGCACTCTCGTGCTCGTCCTGTCGGTCGCGGCCTGCGGCAAGCCAGCGGCGCCTGCCAAGCCGGCGGTGCCGGTCACCGTAGCCCTCGCGACGCGCGGTGACGCCCCGTACGTCGTGGAGGCCAACGGGCTGGTGGAGCCCATGCAGGCCGTGTCGGTGCAGTCGCAGGTGGGCGGCGTGCTGACGTCGGTGCACTTCACGGAAGGCGACGACGTCAAGGCCGGACAGCTGTTGTTCGAGGTCGATCCGGTACCGTATCGCGCGGCGATGCAGCAGGCCCGCGCCGTGCTGGCGCGCGACAAGGCCCAGTACGACGCGGCCGTGCGTGACGCCGAGCGCTATGCCGCGCTGGCACAGCGCGACTTCGTGACGCGCTCGCAGGCCGACCAGGCAATGGCCAACGCGGCGGCGCTCAAGGCGGTGGTGGACGCCGACCAGGCGAACGTCGAGAATGCGCAGTTCAACCTGGACAACGCGACCATCAGGGCGCCGGTGAGCGGCCGAACCGGCAGCGTGCTGGTGCGGCAGGGGAACCTCATTCGGCCCAACGCCTCGACGCCGCTGGTGGTGATCAACCAGATCCACCCGATCCTCGTGCGCTTCGCGGTGCCGCAGCGTGAGCTGGCGCTGGTGCAGAAGTACTCGAGCGAGCACGCGCTGCAGGCGACGGCCTTCCCGGGACAGGGCAGCGGCGCGCCCGTGCCCGGCACGCTGAGCTTCGTGGACAACGGCGTCGACACGACCACGGGCACGGTGACGCTGAAGGCGCGCTTTGCCAACGAGGCGAACCAGCTCTGGCCGGGGCAGTTCGTGGCCGTGCGGCTGGAACTCTTCCGCGAGGCGAATGCCGTGCTCGTGCCGACGCCCGCGGTGCAGACCGGGCAGGATGGTCCCTTCGTGTTCGTCATCGACAAGCAGGGCACGGCGCAGATGCAACCGGTGACGGCCGGCCGGCCGGTTGGCGACCTGACGGTGATCGGTCAGGGGCTCAAGGGCGGTGAGCAGGTGGTGGTGGACGGCCAGTCGCGGCTGACGGTCGGGGCCAAGGTTGATGTAAAGGCGGCCGGTTCGGCAAAGGGCGCAGGCCCGGGCACAGGAAACGCCCCCTCCGCGCCGGCAACCGCAAAGCCATGAACATCACCGGGCTCTTCATCCGCCGACCGGTGATGACCACGCTGATCAGCGTGGCCGTGCTGGTGTTCGGCGCGCTCGCGTATCGCCAGCTGAGCGTGAGCGACCTGCCGGCCGTGGACTATCCGACCATCACGGTGAGCGCGTCACTGCCCGGCGCGAGTCCCGAGACGATGGCGTCGGCGGTCGCGACGCCGCTCGAGAAGCAGTTCACGACGATCGCCGGGCTCGACAACATGACGTCGACGAGCGCGCTCGGCGCCACGTCGATCACGCTGCAGTTCACGCTGAGCCGCAACATCGACGCGGCCGCGCAGGACGTGCAGTCGGCCATCTCCAAGACGCTGCGCGACCTGCCGCCCGGCATCATTCCGCCCTCGATGTCGAAGTCGAACCCGGCGGACCAGCCCATCATGTACTTGAGCTTCCGCTCGCGCACGCTGCCGCTGTCGGCGCTCGACGAACTCGTGCAGCAGGTGGTGGCGCAGCGCATCAGCACGGTGAACGGCGTAGCGCAGGTGAGCGTGCTCGGCACCCAGAAGTACGCGGCGCGCGTGCAGGTGGACCCGCGGCTGCTGGCGAGCCGCGGCATCGGCATCGACGAGGTGGCGACCGCGGTGTCGCAACAGAACGTGAACCTGCCCACCGGCGTGCTCTGGGGCCCGCAGAAGGCGTACACGGTGAGCGCCAACGGCCAACTGGTGAACGCGGCGCAGTTCCAGGAAGTGATCGTTGCCTACCGCAACGGCGCGCCGGTGCGGCTGAAGGAACTGGGGCAGGTGGTGGACGGCGTGCAGAACATGCGTCTCGCCGGCTGGTACAAGGACACGCGCGCCATCTCGCTGTCGGTGCAGAAGCAGCCGGGCACCAACACGGTGGAGGTGGCCGACGCCGTCAAGGCGATGCTTCCCGCGCTGCGCGCCCAGCTGCCGGCGGCCGTGGAGTTCGAGATTTTCGTGGACCGCTCGGCGGGCATCCGCGACTCGGTGCACGACGTCAAGATGACGCTCGGGCTCACCATCATGCTCGTGGTGATGGTGATCTTCCTGTTCCTGCGAAACGTCTCGGCGACGGTGATTCCCAGTCTCGCCCTGCCGATGTCGCTGGTGGGGACGTTCGCCGTGATGTACGTGCTCGACTTCAGTCTCGACAACCTGTCGCTGATGGCGCTGACGCTGGCCGTGGGATTCGTCGTGGACGACGCCATCGTGATGCTCGAGAACATCGTGCGCCACATGGAAATGGGGAAGAAACCGCTCCAGGCGGCGCTCGACGGCGCGGCGGAGATCGGCTTCACCATCATGTCGATGACCATCTCGCTGGTGGCGGTGTTCATCCCGCTGCTGTTCATGAGCGGCATCGTGGGGCGGCTCTTCCGCGAGTTCGCGGTGACCATCGCGGTGGCGATCCTCGTGTCGGGCGTGGTATCGCTGACGCTCACGCCGATGCTCGCGTCGCGCTTCCTCAACGAGGCGCGGATCCACGGCACGCACAACTGGCTGCTCGACCGCTTCGAGGCGGCGTACCAGTGGACGTTCCGGGCGTACGCCCGCACGCTCACGTGGGTGATGGCGCATCGCCCGGTGGCGGTGGCGGCGGGCCTCGCCGCGCTGGTGCTGACGGTGGTGGCGTTCCAGATGGTGCCCAAGGGGTTCTTCCCGTCGGAGGACCAGAACCGGCTGTCGGCGAGCACCGAGACGGCGCAGGGGACCAGCTTCGACGATATGGTGCGCCACCAGAAAGCCGTGGTCGCCATCGCGCTCAAGGACCCCAACGTGGAGGCGCTGATCTCGAACGTCGGCACGGGGCAGGGTGGCACGGCGGGGACGGTCAACCAGGGGCGCTTCACCATGCGCCTCAAGCCGCGTTCGGAGCGAAAACTGTCGGCCGACGAGATCATTCCCGAGCTCACGAAGAAGCTGCGCACCGTGCCCGGCATTGCCGTCTACGTGCGCAACGACCCGGTGATCAACATCGGCGGGCGCACGTCCAAGGGACTGTACCAGTACACGCTGACGGGCGCCGAGCTGAACATGCTGTACGACGCGGCGGGGGCCGCCGAGAAGACGCTGAGGGAGCTGCCGCAGATCACCGACGTCACGACCGACCTGCAGATCGCCAACCCGCAGGCGTCGGTGGAGCTCGACCGCGACCGGGCAGCACTCTACGGCGTGACCCCGGAGCAGATCGAGGGTGCGCTCTACAACGCCTACGGATCGCGACAGGTCAGCACCATCTACACGGCGGACAACGAGTATTGGGTGATCCTCGAACTGCTCCCCGAGTTCCAGACCGACCTCAGCGCGCTCGACCTGCTCTACGTGCGTGCCAGGTCCGGCACGTTGGTGCCTCTCTCGAGCGTGACGCGCGTGGAACGGACGCTGGGGCCCATGCTCGTCAACCACACGGCGCAGCAGCCGAGCGTGACGCTGTCGTTCAACCTCCGTCCCGGGACCGCGCTCGGCGACGCGGAGACGGCCATCGAAAAGGCAATGCGCGGCACGATGCCCGAGGGGGTGACGACGGGTTTCTACGGCGCGGCGCAGGTGTTCCAGCAGACGCAGCAAGGGCTGATGGTCCTGTTCGTGATCGCGATCTTCGTGATCTACATCGTGCTCGGCGTGCTGTACGAGAGTTTCATCCACCCGCTGACGATCCTCAGCGGCATCCCGTTTGCGGCGTTCGGCGCGCTGCTGACGCTGCTGCTGACGCACACGGAACTGACCGTGTACGCGTGGGTGGGCGTGATCATGCTGGTGGGGCTGGTGAAGAAGAACGCGATCATGATGATTGACTTCGCGACGGCGACGGAGCGGAACAAGGGGACGCCGGCGTTCGAGGCGATCTACGAGGCGTGCCTCGTGCGGTTCCGGCCCATCATGATGACGACGATGGCGGCGTTCGTCGGGACGCTGCCGATCGCCCTCGGGGCGGGGGCGGGGGCGGAGAGCCGTCGGCCGCTGGGCATCGCGGTGGTGGGCGGGCTGGCATTCTCACAGCTGATCACGCTGTTCGTGACGCCCGTCATCTACACCTATTTCGACGACTTCGTGCGGAGCAGGCGTGGCGCGCGAAGCGCGGTGGCCGAAGCGGCCGGTGTGCCGGCGGTGTAGGGTGTAGGGTGTTACAGGGTGCGGAGTCGTGCAGGGTGCGGAGTGCGGTGGTGTTGGTGACGGTAGTGCGACAAGGATAGTAAACCCCCCAATCAGGAACCGACGAATGATCAACTATGGAGCGAAGGAGCTGGCGGCGGCATTTCGCACGGTGCGCAAGAACACCGTGCAGGTGGCGCGCGACATTCCCGAGGACAAGAACGACTTCGTGGCGGCGCCGGGCCTCAAGCCCGTGCGCGAGATCTTTGCACACATCGCGTGGGGTCCTGCGCTGCAGTACGACGTGCACCGCGATCGCAAGCTGACGACGCTGAAGGGGTACGACTGGGGCGCGCTGATGTCGAACGCGGCGCAGTTCGAGGGGCGCGTGCGCACCAAGGCCGAGGTGGTGGCGCTGCTGGAGAGTGCGGGCGAGGAGTTTGCGTCGTGGGTGGCGGGGCTGAGCGACGCATTCCTCAACGAAACCTACACCGACCCGATGGGCCAGAACCCGAAAATGCGGTTCGAGAGCATCATGAGCGTGAAGGAACACGAGATGCACCATCGCGGCCAGCTGATGCTCATCCTGCGGCTGGTGGGCGGAGTTCCGCACCTGACACGCGAGCGGATGGAGCGCGCGGCAAAGGCTGCGGCGGCGGCCGCCGCAGTCTAGGTCATCCGTCGGCCCGGCAGCGTTGACGTTGCCGGCGGCTTGTCCCAGTGACGCGCCCGGGGTAGTTTTCATGACTGTCGGGCGAGAGCCTGATGGTGTGGTAGCCGGAAAGATTGCTCGGGACGTGGCGCAGCCCGGTAGCGCACTTCCTTGGGGTGGAAGGGGTCGC
>DATCGU010000304.1:0-6892 GCA_036508735.1 Gemmatimonadaceae bacterium | reverse complement strand
CGCGGATCCGGGTGGTAGTGCCCGCGGACCAGCCGAGTGGCGGTGAGGCGCCGCCTGCGCCATGGATGAGCGGCCGGTACTCGATAACGGTGACAACGCCCGCCGGGACGACGGCTGCGCTGCAACTCTTCCTCCTGGTTGGTGGAGGGCTCCCGCGATGACCCGTGCACGTGTCCTGGCGGTGATGCTGCTCACCGTGGTGCCGTTTGTGAACGCGTCGGCGCAGCGCGACGCATTCGAGGGGCCCGACTACCAGGCGCGGCGCCGCGCCTGGTTCGAAGAGCCGCGGGCGTACCCGAACACCCAGATCGACTGGGAGGCGCGGATCGCAGCCAAGCGGGCGTTCGCCGCGCGAACCACGAACTTCGGTTCGTTCATGGCCGCGTCATCCGCCGGTTCGTGGATCCCCATGGGCCCGAGCGGCTTCTTCGGTCTGGGGTACTGGGATTCTGGTGCGCAACTCGACGCGGGACGGGTTGACGCCATTGCCATTCATCCGACCTCGCCGAGCACCATGGTCGTCACCTCGCCGAATGGCGGGTTGTGGCGCACGACAAGCAGTGGCGGCAGCTGGTCACCCGTGTTCGATACGCAATGCTCGCTGCAGATGAGCACGGTGCGGTTCGATCCCGTGAACCCCAGCATCGTGTACGCCGGGGCGGCCGACGGGAGCGGGGCCGCGGGGTGCGCGTTGTTTCGGTCGACCGATGGCGGCGTGACGTGGGGCACCTGGAACGGCGGGCTCAACTTCACGGCATACAACGGCGGGAACATCAACGCGCTGTTCGTCGATCCGGCCACGGCCGGCACCACGACCAGCACCACGATGTTCTTCAACTTCGCCGTATGGGGCCTCTACCGCTCCACCAACAGCGGCCAGAGCTGGGCCCACGTGCTGACCTTCGGGTACGTGACGTCCATCGTGGCACTGCCAGGCCGCGCGGGGACGTTCTTCGCTGGTGTGTCGGATCGTGCGACCACATCCTCGACGCGTTCCGGCCTGTACCGCTCGGACGACAACGGGGCGACGTGGGTGCAGGTGACCACGGGGAGCGGCTTCGCCACCGTCGCGCGCTTCCAACTGGCGGTGTCGGCGTCACGGCCGGGCTCCGTCTGGATCCTGGCGGGCGAGAAGACCAGCCGGGCATTCAGTTCGTTCTCCCGGTGGGATGATGGCACCGCCACGTTGACGACGTTGGCTGCGGGCGGCATTGATCCGAACTCGACGGCCCGGACGAATTTCGGCAAGCAGGCCGAGTACGATCTGGCCCTCGTCGTCGATCCCTCCGACGCGTCGCGCATCTACGTGGCGGGGGTGCGCGCCTTCCGGTCCACCGACGGCGGTGTGAGCTTCGCCCCGATGGGCACCGAGATCCATTGCGACTGGCACGCCCTCGAGATCGATCCGCTGAATCCTCGCCGGCTCTTTGCCGGCACCGACGGGGGCGTGTTTGTGTCGGTGGACGGCGGCGACAGCTGGCTGAGTCGCAACATGGGGCTCGTCATCTCGATGTTCTACCCGGGCATCTCGCAGCATCCGACCGACGTCAGCGTCGTGCTGGGCGGAACGCAGGACAACGGGTCGCTACTGGGCAACGGGACGTCACTGTTCGGGATGATCAGCGGCGGCGACGGCGGATATGCCGCGATCAACCCGCTGACGCCGTCGGTGATGTGGTCCACCATCTATTGGCAGTCGGGAATCGGTGCGACCATTTATCGGCGATCGCTCGGTGCGGGGGGCGTTCCCGTGCAGGTGACCCGCGGGTCCGGCATCTCGGCGAGCGACCGCGCGCTGTTCATCCCGCCGATGATCATGGATCCGCTGACGCCCACCACGCTGTACTTCGGGACGCAGCGGCTCCACCGCACCACGAACGAAGGCCTGACTTGGACGCCCGTGTCCGGCGACCTGTCAAAGGGGAGCGGGATGATCTCGGCGATTGCCGTGGCGCCGTCCGATGCGCTGAGTATCTACGTCGGCACGAGTGACGGCAACCTCAACGTGTCTCGCGACGCAGGGGTCACGTGGCGGCCTGCGTCACTGACACGTGCCGTGACGGATTTCGCCGTGGACTACACCGATCCGCGCCGTGCGGTCGCGACGGTCAGCGGGTCGGGCGCAGCCCACGTCTACCTGACCACCGACGCCGGGACGACGTGGACGAGCATCTCGGCGAACCTGCCGGACATGCCGGCCAATGCGGCGGTGATCGCCGACGACAGCCCCAATCACATTTTCGTCGGCAACGATGTCGGGGTGTTTGAGACGACCGACGGCGGCCTAACGTGGACCAACACGCCGAGCGGGCTGCCGAATGTCATCGTGAACGACCTGTCGTACAACCGCACCACCAAGCAACTGGTCGCCGCCACGTACGGGCGCGGCCTGTTCAGATACTCGCTGGTGAGTGCCTCCACGGTACTGCGCGGGGACGTCAACCGTGATGGGGTCGTGAACGCGGCGGATGCGCTGCTGGTGCAGCAGGCGCTGCTGGGGCTGCCGCTGGCGTCGGGGCTCAGCATCTCGCCGCACGGCGACGCCGACTGCAATGGCCGGGTGGAGCTGGCCGACGCGCTGGTGATCCTGCGTTACGCGGTGGGGACGGCCACGGCGGGGGCGTGCGTGGGGACGAACCGGTGACCGGGAGAGCAGTGGGCGCTGATGGATTCGAACATGGCGTTGACCCGGTTCGATGCAGCCGCTAATCCAATGAGGACAATTGACTTTTCAGGTAGGACAACGTGAGCACCGAACCGACACCTCGTCCACGATCAGCGGGGCGTCTCATTACTCAGGCATGGTCCCCCAAGCCCATCGCGATACCTCGGGGATCATCCCTCAGTCTTGGCTGTTCGCAGTGTGTGGCTGCCTGTACCGAGCGGAATCGCAAAATGGTTCGACCGGCACACCTCCCAAGAGGTGTGCCCTTGGAACCATAAGTTCTCCACCGCCGCGACTGAGGCAGCTTTCACTCCCATGGACCGACGGACCACGCCCGACGCCCGCGAAGCGGCGCGGGCACTTCTGGTCATGACCCCTGCGGAATTCGCCGAGGAACTCAAGGCCACTCCCTTGTCGCGCGCCAAGCTAGTCGGCTTGAAGCGCAATGCCGCCTCGGTGTTGGCCAACGTGGGCACCCCGGGTCTCGACGTCGATGGTCTGCGTGAGCGGGGCGTGCGTCGGTGCGGTGGCAGTCACGGTGGCGGGGTCGTGTCGGAGGTTCGAGGGCACGGTGATGACTGAGAAGCTTCCAACTTATCCCACTTGCTGTGGCTCGACCCGCTCAAATGCGCCCCCCAACAGCGCAATCAACCCATAACACTGCGCCCCCAGCACTACGCCCGCTCCGGCGACAGCAGCTGCCACCGCCACGAAGAGCTGACCCCGCAAGGCGAAGAACAGCGCCGCTCCGGTCGCAGCCGGAAGAAGCAGCGCCAGCGCGAGACAGAGCACCACCACCATCATGGTCATCATCGACTGTCCCATCGCCTCAATGCCGCTGGCCCCGTGCTCACCGAGCTTCACCCACCCCGGGAAGAGCAAGGCCATGGCGTTGTGTATCAGGAACGTGGTGCCGTTGAGGCCGAGCAGCAGCAGCGGTGCGGCAACCACGCCGCCGATCACCACGCTGGTGCTCCACTTGGCCGCCATGGGCGTGCCGTAGATCCCGACGACGGCGACGAGTGCCGTGAGATACTGCGCCGCCGCCGCCGGCATCGCCCCACTCGCCACCTGCGCCAACACCACCTGATGCCCGTGCAGCGGCAGCGTCTTGAGCAGCAGCAGGTGCAACAGGTCGCTGCGCAGGTCATTGCGCAGGCTCATGGGCCCGAACAGCATCAACGCCGCCGTCGTGGCGCCGCCGAGGGCAACTAGCATCACCGCCAGGATGTCAGGCTTGCCGTGCAGCACGACCAGCAGCACCACGCCCAGCGCCGCGGGGATCAGCATCGTGCGGAGTGCGCCGCTGCGCATCAGCCAGAGCAGGTTCTTCCAGACGATGGCGACCGCCGGTGCGCCCACTGGCGCGAGCGGCAGCGACCGCCGGACGCCCTTCGAGGACGGGAGAGCCACTGCGCCTCCCTGACGCCCACGCAACGCCTCGAGCCGCTTGGCCAGCACCACCGACGCCTCGACGGCCGATTCCTCGAACGCGGCGTCGGAGCGCAGCACCCACCACACGTGCAGCACCAGCAGCACGACAGCGGGTCCCATGGCATGCCACCACTCGCTGATGGACGCGGCGAATACCGGCGCAAGGACGGCCGCGAACGGATACAGGGCAACGCTTGCCGGCGGCGCGCGCAGCGCCGCGAGTACGGCGCGCATGCCATCGTCCATTCCACCATCAAAGGCGCCATGCGCGCTCCACAGCGCCCAGGCCATCGACCCGAACACGATGGCGAAGACGAAGAGCGCCAGCAGGGTGCGTCGTGCCCCGCGCGCACCATGCTCCAGCGCATTCGCGTTCACCAGCGCCGCCGCAAGCCGGTGCAGGTTGATGGTGGTCAGCATGACATAGAGGCCCACCACGCGCAGTGCGGGCGACAGCGACCCCATGCTGCGGCGCATGAGAACAACCCAGAGAACGGCCGTGACAAGAATGGGAAGCTGCGCCTTGAGCAGCTTGTAGCCGATCAGCGCGCGGCGCGAGAGCGGCGCCGGAAAGAGCAGCGACACCTCGGCTTCGGAAAAGGCGAGCGCTGTGCGGTCGCCGCCGAAGAGCCAGGTCCACGCGGTGTAGAGGACGATCAGCAACGGCGCCGCGGTGCCCATCACGCCCAGGAAACCCGCGCCGGGGTCACCCGCGTGCGGGCCCTGTGGCGCGCTGTGTTGGGGACGGAGAAAGAGGAACCAGAAATATGCGAGCCCCAGTAGCAGCGCGATGGAATACCGCGGGGACCGCAACCGGGCAATGCGTGAGCGCCACTGGTTGCGCGTGCTCTCGGCGACGAGATACCACAGGGCGCCATTCACGACCTTGCGTCCGCCCCGCTCTCCGTTTCGCTCTCCCCGGTCAGCGAGAGAAAGACGTCCTCGAGTGAGCGACCAGCCTGCTCGGGGTGCGCAGCGATGATGTCGGCAATGGTGCCGTAGGCCACGCACCGTCCGTGGCGAATGATGAAGAGCTTGGTGCACAACTCCTCGACGAGAGTGAGGAGGTGCGAGCTGAGGATGACTGCTACGCCGGCGCGGGCGCGGGCCGCGATGGTGGCGCGCATGCGGCGCATACCCGCCGGATCGAGGCCGGTAAGGGGTTCATCCAGCACGAGCGCCTGCGGATCGTGCAGCAGTCCGCAGGCGATGGCGAGCTTCTGCTTCATGCCGCGCGAGAGTTCGGTGGGCAGGCTGCGGCGCCGGTCGAGGAGCTCGAGTTCCCCGAGGAGGGGTCCTATTCTCTCTTCCGCATCGGCAACGGAGTAGAGTCGCGCGATGAAGCGCAGGTGCTCTTCGACGGTGAGATAGTCGAACAGGTGCGGTTCGTCAGGGATGAACGCGAGGGCACGCTTGGCGCCGACGCCATCCGTCTGGATGTCGTGGCCGGCGATCTGCACCGTGCCCGCCGACGGGGCGATGATGCCGGCGAGGGCGCGGAGCGTGGTCGTCTTGCCCGCGCCGTTCGGACCGACGAGGCCGAGGACTTCCCCAGGCTGGACGTCGAAGGAGATGGCGTCGACGGCGGTGAACGTGCCGTACTGCTTGGTCAGCGAGCGGACGTCGATCATGGCGGACGGCTGAGAGGGAGCCACGGTGTGGATCGGAACCCCAAGTGAGGCGCGTCAAGTATGTGCCGGTGACACAGTGGTACGCGACACGCGCCGGTGCGCCCCGGCGTACCGGTCAGGCCCGGCGTCCGGCAGCTTCGCTCCCCTGCCCCTCGCCGCCGTCCTCAGTCATCGCGCGCGCGGCGGTCAGGCTCGCACTGTCGGGGATGCGCTTCATTCCTGCCATCGCAGGTGGCAGAAAGATGCGCCAACGGGTCCAACAGGAGTTCGTGTTCGCCATCAAGCGGTGAGAAGCCCTCATCACTCATGTCCGCCGCCTGGCGCGACTGAATCGCGTGCGAAAGCAAGTGGATGGAGCCCGATACTGGACCCGTCACTTCTGAGCTAACCCCACCCCGTCCATCACGGTCCACCGACGTCGGGACCGGGCTTCAGCGGGCCTGGGCTGGCGGACCTCTTTCGCCTTGGCCCGAGCGTTTCATTCCTTCCCTGGGCTTCGCCTTCCTCAGCGTTCTGCTCCCCGTACCGAGCGGTAATTCAAAACGGTTTTGCCGGCACACCTCCCAAAATGCATGTCCTTGGAATGCGAAGTTCTCGCGGCCGGCGACCGAGGAGGCGTTCACGCCACGGGCCGAACTCGTCGTGCCCGACGTCGGCGCATTCACGGTGATGGGTGACGTCGAGTTCAAGCAGCGGTTCAGCGACACCCCGCTCGCCCGCGCCAAGCGCTCGGGGCTGGCACGAAATGCCGCCGCGCTGCGCGGACCCGGCGCGCCCTGACGGCGCACCGGGAACGCACCCCTACTTCGCCAGCGTCGCGTTGTCGATGACGAAGCGGTACTTCACGTCGCTCTTGAGCATCCGCTCATAGGCCGTGTTGATCTGTTGCGCCGGAATGACCTCGATGTCCGCCACGATGCCCTTCGCCGCGCAGAAGTCGAGCATTTCCTGCGTCTCGGCGATGCCGCCGATCAGCGAGCCGGCAATCGAGCGCCGCTTGAAGACCAGCGCCGAGATGTTCGGCGACGGATGCGGCTGCGCCGGCGCGCCCACCAGCACCAGCGTGCCGTCACGCTTCAGCAGCATGGTGTACGCGTCGAGTGAATGGCTGGCCGCGACCGTGTTGATGATGAGGTCGAAGCTCCCCGCGTGCTTCGCCATC
>DATCGU010000303.1:0-2372 GCA_036508735.1 Gemmatimonadaceae bacterium | reverse complement strand
AGCCCATCATCCCGCCGCACTCGCAGGGGCAGAACACCTTGTGTGCCCTGCGCAGGACGTCGTCCCCCGCCGGGTTGGGCATCACGAGGTTCTCCGAGCCGCAGATCACCCTGAGGCGCGCATTGGCCGCGCAGGCCGCGATGGTGGCGTCGTCCAGCGTGTTGCCCGCGGCGTTGATCACCAGCGCGTCCATCGGCTGCTTGAGGAACTCCATCTTGCCCTCGGCGCCCCAGCACTTCACGCCGCGTGCCTCGAGCGCCGCGCGCTTGTCGGCGCGCGCTTCCACCACCAGCGGCGTCGCGCCGTCGGCGAGCAGGTAGTCGATGATGTGCAGCCCGATGTTGCCCGCACCGATGACGCCGATTACCGAGCCCTTGAGGGGGACCGCGGCGCCCTTCATCATCCCGGCGAGCATCCGGTAATTGCCCTCGGCGGTGGGATGGCCCGTATCGGAGATCACGCTTCCCTTGTACCGCGCGTTCAGGTACCGCAGCGACTCCGTCTTACCGTCGCTCATCACCCCGTGCCCGAGGTCCTGTCCCGTGGTGAGGAAGAAGCCATGCGACGACTCGACGTCCTTGAAGCACTCGATGGCGAAGTCGAGCAGTTCGGTGTCGCGTGGTTCGCCGACGCGCGATCCGCGTGACGGGTGCATCACGCACTTGCCGCCGACGATGCGCGAGAAGTCGCGCTGCACGTGCGGGCCGCCCACCTTGAGCAGGCGCGACCAGAAGACCTTCTCGTCCATCCCGATGGCGAGATCAATGGCCTCGTGGTCGGAGTTCCAGCCCGGAATGTTGGTGCGCGTCTCGGGGGCGATGCGAAAGCCGCCCAGGGAGAGCATCTTCGACCCCGGCTGCGCGTGGGTCGCAATGCTCAGTGTCCAGGGTGCGGAGGTGCTGGTGTAGCGGTACACCCAGACGCGGGCGGTCGTGATGCGCCCGATTTCCGGGGCGATCTTCAGCGTCTCCTCGGGGGAGAGCACCGTCTTTGTATAGGCAGGCATTGGAGGCTCTTGGCAGGGTCGGAGTACGGCACGGGCCGGCGCGGTCACGCGCTTGGCCACCTTAATAGTAGGGGAACAGCGGCTGCCGCGAAACGTACCAGGCAGGTGAATTGTCGCCTTGGCGCGGCCCGCGATAGATATTCCTCTGCCGTCCACCGTCCACCGTCGCCGTCCATCGCCCCCCATCCCATTCTGCAGTCACGGTCCGCATTCATGCCAAGCCATTCGAAGCGCTACAACTCCCTGCCCGTGTACATGCTGGCAACCATCCCGCAGAAGAAGCGCGACCTGATTGCGCGCGGGGTGGACGTCATCGACCTGGGGGCGGGCGATTCCGATCTCCCCGCACCACCCAAGGTCGTGGCCGCGCTCACCGTGGCGGCGCACGTCCCGGGAATGTCGCGCTACGGATTCGGGCTGGGGCTGCCCGCGTTCCGCGAGGCGGCGGCGGCGTGGATGGAAAAGCGCTTCGGGCAGAAGTTCGACCCATTTACCGAACTGGTGCCGCTGATCGGCAGCAAGGAGGGAATTGCCCACCTCGCGCTTGCCTACCTCGAGCCCGGGGACGCGGCCATCATCCCCGACCCGGGTTACCTGTCGTACCTGGGCGGCACGCTGTTGAGCAGCGCCGAGCCGTACCTGTATCCCATCACGCCGCGCACGAACTTTCTGGTGGACGTGGACGAGATTCCGGCCGACGTGCGCCGGCGCACGAAGATCCTGTACCTCAATTATCCCAACAACCCGACGGCCGCCGTCGCCCCGCGCGACTACCTCACGAAGGTCGTCGACTGGTGCGCCAAGCACGACATCCTGCTGGTGTACGACAACGCGTACAGCGAGATGACGTTCGATGGCTACGTGGCGCCGAGCATCTTCGAGATCGACGGCGCGCGCGATGTCGCGCTCGAATTCCACTCGTTGTCGAAGACGTACAACATGACCGGGTGGCGACTGGGGTGGGCCGCGGGCGCGCCCAAGTTCGTCGGGACGCTGGCGAAGGTGAAGAGCTTCCTCGACACGGGGCAGTTCATGGCCGCACAGGCGGCCGGCATTGCCGCGTTCGAAAGTCACCAGGATTGGCTGCCTGGCAACCTGGACGCCTTCCGCGAGCGCCGTGATGCCGCGGTGGCCGCGTTTCGCGCCGAGGGATTCACTGTTGAGGTGCCCAAGGCGACCATGTACCTGTGGGTGCCGTTGCCGGCGGGTATTGGCTCGGTGGACTTTCACGAGCGGCTGATGAACGAGGAGGGCGTGATCGCCCTCGCCGGCAAGTCGCTGGGCGCCGGTGGTGAGGGATTCTTCCGGGTGTCGTTCATCACGTCGCCGGATCGGATCGCCGAGGCGGCGCGTCGGGCGGGGCGGG
>DATCGU010000302.1:0-17263 GCA_036508735.1 Gemmatimonadaceae bacterium | reverse complement strand
CCGCATGCCCCAGTCCGGATGCGCCTTGTTGAACGCGAGCCAGATGCCCACGGCGCTGTTGGGGTCGACCTCGAGCGCGCCGTTCTTCTCGATGTACCCGAACTGTCCCGGCGACGAATCGTCGAACGTGAACACCACCGGTGACGTCCCTGTCGGAATGTCGATCATCTTGTCGACCAGCTGTGACACCGAGATGGGACGGTAGCCCCGCGCGTACAGCAACTGGAGGTCGCGCCTGAATCCCTCACGCGACCGTCCCCAGCGACTGTCCTTGTCGGAAACGACATGGTACTCGAGCACCGGAATCCTGCCGTGCTCGTTGGGCGTCGGCATCTGAGCGAACGTCGGACGCGCGATGATCAGCGCCGCGAACGCGAAAATTCGGGGAATGCGCATTGTGCCGTCAATTTACCGGCACGCACCGTCACTTCTCTACTGGAGCAGCCTCATTCCGCACGGCGCCGTGCGGAATGATCGCGGCGCGCGCGAATTCTAGCCGACCATGCCCGGCATCGGGCCCGGAGTGTACCCGGGGAAGATCGCGGCGAGATTGGTGGCGCCGAGGTGTCTGGACGCCACCTCGGCAAAGACGGCACGGAAATCCGTGGTCAGCGCCAGGTCGCGCCCTTCATACAACTGCTCCGGTGCCAGCCCGGGCCACCGCCCGTGCACCCTGCCGCCCTTCACTGCACCCCCGATCATGAACATTGCGCCGGCGTGCCCGTGGTCGGTGCCGCCGTTGCCATTCTGTCGCGTCGTGCGGCCGAACTCGGACATCGTCAGGATCACCACGTCTTCCATGCGGTCCCCGAGGTCGGTCACGAGCGCTGCGATGGACGCGCCAAAGTCCTCGAGCCGCTGAGCAAGCTGTCCCGTGGCGCCGCCCTGGTTCACGTGGGTATCCCATCCGCCGACGTCGGCAAAGGCAACCTCGAGTTCCACGCCAGCCTTGATGAGCTGCGCAATGGAGCGCAGCCGCTGGCCGAACTGCGAGTTGGGGTATGCCGCATCGTGCTCCGGCTGGTAACGCTGAGGGTCGGCCACGCGCAGCATCTTCACGGCCTCGAACATCCCGGTACCTGCGTCGTGGATCAGGTCGGCCGACCCCGTGCGGTACAGCGCCTCAAGTTGCTCTGCCTGCGTGCCGCCGCTTCGCACGGTGAACTCGGCCACCGAGTTCATGGCCACGACTGGCGCGCTGCCTTGCAGCACCCGCGGTGTCTGTGGCGTCATCGCCACCGCGCGGAATGGCGTGACCTTGCATTGCTCGCACGTCCCCTCCGCTGCGAGGTAGCGATTCAGCCAGCCGTCGCTCGTTCCCTTGTTGTCCGGGGTGGCGCTCTCCATGTAGTCCTGCGCATCAAAGTGCGACCGGGTCGCGCTTGGACTCCCCACGGCGTGAATGGGCGCGAGAAGGCCGCGGTCCCACAGCGGCTTGAGCGGCGCGAGCGCCGGGTGCAGGCCGAAGAAGCCATCGAGGTCGATGGCCCCCGCGGCCCCAGCGGAACGCGCCGGCTGGGCAATCGCGATGTCCGGCCGCAGCTGGTAGTACGCGCGGTCGCCGTGCGGTACCAGAACGTTCAGCGCGTCGGCCGCGCCGCGCTGGAACAGGCAGATGAGCACCTTGCCCGTGGGCGCTCCCGGCAGTTCGGCGCTCAGGGCCGTTCGGCGAAGGAACGACGGGCTCAACCCCATGGTGACAAGGGCGAAGGCGGAGTTCTTGACGAAGACGCGACGATGCATTCTGACGAAAGTGGATAGTGGATAGTTGATAGTCGACAGGCTACCGACGCTGGAACTCGGGGCTTCCCAGTGCGAGCCCCGCCAGTTGCGCCAAGCCCGTCAGCGGCGGCAACGGGGCGATCGCGCGTGCCTGGCCAGGCCGGAGTGGCGGCCGCGCACCCGAGGGTGCGCTGATCGGCATGTCGGGCACCATCTTGGGTTCGGTTCGTGGCGGGGCAGTGGGGTCTACTGACACGTTCGCGTCGAGCAGCGGGTTCTTGCCGGTCACCAGCACGGAACGCGTCACACTCGACGCGTCACCACCGAGGAAGGCCATCACGACGGCATCCACCTGCTGTTCGCGCGGTGCTGTTCGCACTGCGTCGATTCCCGGGAACGACATCGGATTCGCACCCGGTACCCGGCCGGCGGCCATCAAGAGTCCGAAATTGATGCGGTTGAGGATCGCCCCCGTACCCAGCCAGCCCTCGGCCGTCTCAGGCCAGCCATTCGGTGTCTGGTGTCCGAGATAAGGTTGGCCCAGCGACCCGATCAGCTGCGCGGTGCGTGGCGTCTGGTCGGGCTGGGCGTTCACCGCGCGCAGCGCGCTGAGCACCACCTCGAACGGCGTCTTCAACTTGGCCCGGTAGGCCTCTCGCGAGAAGAACTCGGGGCTCGTCACGATGGTGCGTACCACCTCGCGGATGTCGCCCTCGGTGCGCAGGAACGTCGTCGCTGCCCGTTCCACCAGCGCCGGGCTCGGCGTGTCGCTCACGAAACGACGCGCCAGCTTGAACGCGATGAACCGCGCCGTGCTCGGATGCCGGGCGACGATGTCGAGCAGTTCCTCGCCATCCTCGATGCCTCGGCCCGGCCTCAGGGTGTGGCCAAGCAGCCTCTTTTCCCCGGCGTCGTGCATCGATGGCGTGAAGACGAACCCACCACCCTGGCGCGGCCCGGCGATGGTCCACCCCGTCAGGGCGCGAGCCGCGCTGATCACGTCCTGTTGCGTGTATCCACCGTCCACGCCGAGCGTGTGCAGTTCCAGCAGCTCGCGCCCATAGTTCTCATTGAGTCCCCCACGCGCGCGTCTCTGCGGTGGCGCCGGCGCCGCCACCGGGCGGGCACGCGGTGCCTGCCCGCCGAACGCGCCGGGTTGGTTGACGGGCATCAGGCGCGGCCGTCCGCTGTCGGCAGCGCTTTCCCAGTTGTCCAGGTAGAAGAGCATCGCCGGACTCTTGGCTACGGCACCCAGCAGGTCCCGAAACTTGCCCAGCGCGCGCGGACGGATCACCTGGTTCTCGTACTCGGCCAGGTAGTACTGCTCGCGGACTCCCTTGCCGGCGAAGACGGTAAAGTGGTTGAGCCAGAAGTCGGTCATCACCTCCTGCAGCTGCCGCTCCGTCTGCAGTGCGCGGCCGACGTGAGACTCCTGCACCTCTTCGCCAATCCGGCGGAAGTTCTGCCGTGCAGCGCGCAGCTGAGCGGAGTCCTCGGGCGTCAGGCCTCCCTTGGCCTTCGCGCCTAGCAGGTTCACCAGCGCACCTGGGTTCTGGTATTCGGCCTCGAGCTGGGTGGACGTCTTCGTCACCACCTCGAACTGGTCGACCCACGCGTCCGAGCGCGCATCGTCGATGCGCTCGGGGTGCAGCTGCTCGTCAATCCACCGATCTACGCCCATCTCGCGCACCAGCTGCGCGTCACCCGTGCGTGCGCCGAAGGTCAGCCGGCTGAGGGCGTGTGCCACCTGCTGGTCGGCGGTCTGGCTTCGCACGGCGAAGCCCCGCGCATCGGGAACCGGCGTACCAAGCCGTCGCGGTGCCTGGGAGCAGCCGGCGGCGAGAACCGCGAGGATGATGGGGAGGCGGTACATGGGGGGCTCCGGGGGGTACCATCGGGGAAGACTCGACAGCCCGTTGATTGTTATAGACCCCGCTGCAGCTGCAAGGTGCCTCATGTCGCGCCACAGTGCGGAGCCGTCGGTGATATCGCAGTGTGCGCGGAGCCTCGCATGCTGCACCAGTCGAGAGTTCGGTCGGCGCAGTCCGTTGTGACGTTGGCCACGGTCGCTTGGTCAGCACTACGGCAGGGTGTCGCGGGCGCCGATTCTCAGGACAGGCCTTCGTGACGTCACCGTGACCGAATCGCTCGTGACGCGGCCCGGTCCTTGCAGGTACTATCGAGTGAAGGACAGACAAGGAGGTTGATGGTGGACGTTCTCGTGATGGTAGAAGAGCAGCCGCCCGAGTACTCGAGTGTTCTCGCGCACGTCAGCTCCATACCGTCGCCCCTTACGATGGAACATCCGTCGCGTGACGTGGTGACGTTGTATGGCATTCCCAGCCCCGAAGGCCTGGCGCTGGCACTGGCGGCGGCGCTGGAATCCCGGCGCTTGGCGGACGATCCGGCCGACACCGTGCGGCACGTGGGTGTGTGGCCGGAACGCGGGGCGGTTGGAGATGCTGCATGGCGGGACCTGGCAACCGGGGAGCTGGTGACCCGCGACCTGCAGATCCCGTTGGCGGTGCTCGCCGAAACGGCGCAGTCGCTGCTGGTCGAGTGCGGACAGGCAATCCGGCGGCTCGTTGGAGGTCTGCTGATGGCCGACTGGCCCGAGGGTACCCGGCGTGCGGTCACGTTCTCATTCACCCCGACGCCGGCGTTCGCGTCGAACGCGGCAAGTTCCGAAGCGGTACTGGCGGTGCTGCGCGAAGCCGAAGGACTCACCTACGACATGGATCTCGAGGGAAACTAGACAAACCCTGTTCCGTCAGAAATCGGCGTTCATGCGCCAAAAGGGGTCCGCTTCGGCGGACCCCTTTGTTGTCTCTGAGGGAGAGTGCGGGGTGCGGGGTGCGGGGTTCTGGTTCGAGGGAATGAGTGGAGTGAGGGGCAGGGGTGGAAGGGCGCCCCCCCACCCATCCTCCTTGCTTCGCTCGTCCCCCCTCCTGAACCCCCGCACCCCGCACCCAATCCCCTACACACGTATCAGGTACCCCCACCCTTGACGCTGGGCGTCCCAGTGCGGAAGCTCAGGCAACCGAGCATAGCCGTCAGGAACGGCGGAGGACTGCATGAAGGAATACAGGAGTGAGGCGATCAGAAGTGTCGCTGTAGTGGGGCACGGAGCGAGCGGCAAGACCACCTTGGTTGACGCCCTCGCATTCGTGTCCGGCAGCAGCAAGCGACATGGCCAGGTGAAAGACGGGACCGCGCTGACAGTGACCTCTCCGGAGGAAATCGAGCGCGGTTTCTCAATTTCCATGGGGTGCGCCCACGCCGAGTGGCGCGACACCAAGATCAACCTCATCGATACACCAGGGTTCCTGGATTTTCAGGGTGACGCCATCGCCGGCCTGACGGCCGCGGACGGCGCGCTGGTGACCATCGGTTCCGCCAACGGCGTTGAGGTGGGCACCGAGCTGATGTTCCGCGAGGCGATACGCCGTCGCGATCCGGTGCTCTTCGTGGTCGCGATGATGGACAAGGAGCACGCCAACTTCGACGCGGCGTACGAGTCCATCAAGAGCAAGCTCACCGCCAAGGTGGTGCCGGTCGAGATCCCCATTGGGGCCGGCGCCGGCTTCACGGGAATCATCAACCTCTTCACCAAGAAGGCGCAGGTCTTCAAGGTGGGAACCAAGGTCGGTGAATACGAGGAGACCGAAATTCCTGACAGCGAGCGCGCTCGGTTTGAGCGATACCATCAGGAGATGGTTGAGGCCGTCGCCGCCACGGATGACGTGCTTCTCGAGCGCTTCTTCGGCGGCGAGGAGATCCCCGGCGACGAGGCGATGGCCGCCATGAAGGAGGCGATGAAGCGGCAGGATCTCTTCCCGCTGCTGTGCTGCTCGTCCCAGCTCACCTGGGGTGCCCGCACGCTGCTCGACTTCCTGGTCCAGCTTATGCCTTCGGCGTACGACATGGAGGAACAGCACGCGTTCAAGGGCTCCGTGGGAACCCGGACGGTGGAAATCCACCCGCACGACAACGCGCCATTCACCGCGCTGGCCTTCAAGACGATGGTGGAGCCGCACGTTGGTGAAGTGACCTACTTCCGCACGTTCAGCGGCACGGTCGCCAACGGGCAGGAGGTGTACAACGCCACTCGTGACGTCGCCGAGAAGATGGTTCACCTCGCGGTGCCGCAGGGAAGGGAACGCATCGAGGTGCCACGCCTGTTCCCCGGCGACATCGGCTGCGTGGCCAAGCTCAAGAACACGCACACCAACGACACGCTCTCCACCAAGGAGAACCCGGTCCGCCTGCCGCAGATCGAGTTCCCGCAGCCCCTCGTCACCTACGCCGTGCGCGCCACCGCCCGCGCCGACGAGGAAAAGCTCCAGTCGGGGATGCACCGGATCCACGACGAGGATCCGACCTTCGAGACGCACTACAACGCCGAGACCCACGAGACCATCCTCAGTGGCATGGGCGAGCGCCACGTCGAGGTAGGTCTGGCCCGCCTGCAGCGGCAGTTCAACGTGAAGGCCGAGCTGCGGACGCCGCGCATTGCCTATCGCGAGACGCTCACGGCGGCCGCCGAGGGGCAGGGAAAGCACAAGAAGCAGTCCGGCGGGCGCGGGCAGTTTGGCGACTGCTGGGTCAAGCTCCGGCCGGCACCTCGCGGAAGAGGGTACGAGTACATCGATGCCATCAAGGGTGGTGTCATCCCGCGGCAGTACATTCCCGCCGTCGACAAGGGTGTGCAGGAGGCCGCCGAGCGCGGCGTTCTCGCCGGCTATCCGATGGTCGATTTCACCTGCGAGTGCTTCGACGGCTCGAGTCACTCCGTGGACTCCAACGAAGCGTCGTTCAAGATGGCGGGCATTCAGGCCTTCAAGAACATCGCGCCCAAGTGCCGTCCCGTGCTGCTCGAGCCACTCGACGAAGTGGAGGTCTTCACCCCCGACATCTACCTGGGTGACGTGATGGGCGACATCTCGGCCCGCCGCGGCCAGATTCTCGGCTCGGACGTGGCGGAGGGAGTTGGCACCAGGGTGCGGGCCATCGTGCCGCAGTCGGAACTGTACCTGTACGCCACGAAGCTGCAGTCAATGACGCAAGGCCGTGGCACGTTCGTCCACCGCTTCCAGACCTATGAGTTGATGCCGGGGGAGGCGGCCGCCAAGGTCATTGCCGAGGCGGACAAGGAAAAGAAGGAGGAGGTGGAGGAGTAGGCTGACTCGTGCCGCAGTACCGGCAACGCATACCACGGAGAACTATCCCTCGATCAGAAACCTCAGACCTTGTGGTACGAGATCCGCGCCGCCTCCACGCGATCATCGGCCATGTAGACCTCGAAATCCGCAAAGAAGCCGGGCGCCTCGCCCTGCAGCGTTCGCAGCACCATCACCGCCAGGCGGCGAATCTCCTGCTCGGCGCCCTCGCTCGAACGCAGTTCGAGCATGGTGCGCCAGGCGCGGGCGTTCGCCGTGACGACAATCTTGGTTTCCGTGGAATTGGGCAGCACGCCGCGCGCAGCCTCCCGCGCCATCTTGCGGCGGTGCACCTTGTCCTGCACCCAGCCGTAGCGCTCCATGAGCATCTCGACCAGCGCGATGTAGGTGGTCTGCGCGCTCTCTACCTGGGCCGTCCACTGCGCCGTGAGTGCCGCGTCGCCGATGATGGCCGGTGGGATCACGAACGCCGCCTGGCTTTCATCCACGTAGCGCTGTGAAAGCTGCGAGTACGCGAACCCCGCGCGATGCCGCACGAGTTCGTGGGTCAGTGAGCGGCTGACGCCCTCGAGCAGCAACGAATAGGAGGCATGCTCGAGCACTGAACCGTGCCCCTGCTTCTTGATGTTCTCCAAGTAGTCGCGCGTCGACCGGTTGGCCGGATTCTTCTGGCTCATGTAACACAGCCGGCCGGCAAACTCGGCCAGCCGCTCACCGTCGGTGCTCTCACCCGTCCAGTGCACGGGAAGGTGTGCAGGCTCAGCGAAGACGGGACGGGCAAGAACGCTGACCTTGGGCTCGGTATAGTAATTCGGCATCGGTGGCGAGGTGAGGAGTTGCGCTCGGTGAATTTATTGTGCGCACGGTGTCCGCGTGAGGACCGCGCGTTCGTGGCCTGCAGTCGGACTATTCGTCGCGCAGGAGCCCGAGGCGGTACGATGCCCACGCCCGCTCCCGCACCACCATGTCGAGGGCGACGCGCGCATCGCGCGGCAGCGGTGGCAGTGACGGGTCGTACTTGACCGACCCCAGTGGGTCGTCGCCGACTCGCGGCAACTTTACCCCGGGGTTCAGGATGCCCGCCGGATCGAACGCCTGCTTCACGCGCGCGAACAGCGCCATCGCGCGCGCGTCCCACACCGCAAACATCAGCGGCGTGCGTAGCCGGCCGTCACCGTGTTCGGCTGCCAGCGTGCCACCGAGCAACGCCACCAGCTCTGTGACTTCCTGCAGCAGCACCCTCGCCCGTTCCTTCCAGTCGGCGTCGCGCACGTCGATCAGCGCATTCACGTGTGCGTGTGCATCACCGGCGTGACCGAAGATCACGCCGCGCACCCGGTGCCGTTCGAGCGCCGCCCTCACCCCACGCACATAGTCCGGAAACCGTGCCGGGGGCACTGCCCCGTCTTCAATGAGCTGCATCGACGCCAGGTGCGGGTCGAGGGTGTTGAGGATCGGGCTCGCCGCGTGTCGTATGTGCCAGATGCGCCCGGCCGTGGCCGCGTCCGGTGCTGCCACCACGTGCGCCGCGCCCGCGGCGCGGCAGGCGCTGGCTAGGCGCAGCGCGAGCGTGTCAGCCTCGGCGGGAGTGCCTCCCTCCGCTTCCAGCAGCAGCACCGCCTCGGTGGCCGCGGGAATGGCGAGCGCCGCCGCCTCCGAGCGCACCACGTCCAGGAACGTGCGGTCGAGCAGTTCCACTGCACTCGCACCGAACTCCGCGGCGCGGGCCGCCGCATGCACTGCCCCCTCCAAGGTGGAGAATGACGCCAGCAGCGAAGCGCTGGCCGCGGGAAGCGGCGCGAGACCGAGCTCGATGCCCACAAAGACGGCGAGCGTCCCTTCGCTCCCCACCAGCACGTCCACCAGGTCGCCGCTGCGCGCGTACTCCGACAGGGCGTAGCCACTCGACTCCTTGCGAACGCCGATGTGAGCCAGTGCCGCACCCCGTTCCATCGCGTCACGCGCGACTTCCGCGTGGAATACCCGCAGCGCCTCCACCTTCGGCCTCGGCTCGCCACGGCGCACCCATGCTCGCGTTCCGTCGGCGAAGACGCAGTCGAGACCCCGCACCCAGGTGCGCGTCGCCCCCAGCTTGACGCTGTGCGATCCCGCGGCGTTGCAGGCCGCCATTCCCCCCATGGTGCAAAAGGCGCCCGACGACGGGTCCACCGGGAATCGCAGTCCGTGCACCCGTGCCGCCGCATCCACCGCGTCCCGCAGTGCGCCTGGCCCGCACGTCACCGCGGCGTCCTGCACCTGGCCGATCCAGTCCAGGCGCGAGAGGTCGAGTGCCACGCCTCGTCCCACGGCCCCATTGGCCATGGAACTCGCCGAACCCCGCGGCACGATCGGTACGACGTGCTCGGCCGCCCAGCGCACGAGGGTGACCACGTCGTCGGCGTCGGCCGGCACGGCCACCGCGTCCGGAACGATGCGCGCGAGCCCCGCACCCTCGCTATATACCGCACAGGCCCGCGCGTCGGTACGAAAGACACCGCGAAACCCGTCGGGCGCCAGCAACGTTCCGTCGAGAGCCAGGTGTAAGCTCACGCGGTCGTCCCAGCGGTGCTCAGCGGGATGAACGGGCGCTCGCGCACCAAGGCGACGAGGCGGCGCAGCAACGCGTTGCTGGCGAGCGCCGCCAGGCCGGCAACCATCAACGACTTCACCTCGCGCCTGGAAATCTTCACCATGCCGCCCGGTCGCAGCATCGCGTCGGTGCGGGCGAGCTCGCGCAGGGTGGCATAGGCGTACAGCAGCGGAAGGACGCAAAAGGCGCGAATGGCGAGCGCGCGCCGTGGCAGCAGCAGCAGGTACTCGAACGCCGTATCAAGGTCCGTCGTGGCCAGCCCGATGAACTCACCCACCGCCGCGCGGTTTTCGGCGATCTTTTCTGGGGCGAGCAACTGCGCTTGCGAACTGCCGTGGGCTGCCAATGTCCGCTCGGGCACGTAGATCGCATTCTCCCGCTCCGCGTCCGTCGCGATGTCCCGGAGGATGTTCACCGTCTGCAGCGCCTCACCGAACTGGGTGCTGCGCGCCCACAGCGCGTCATAGCACTCCGGCGACAGCGCGGGACCGTGCTCGCGCCAGAGCTCGGTGAGCATGCAGCCTACGGTGCCGGCCACGTAGTAGCAGTACTCGCGATACTCCTCCATCGTCTGGATGCGCAGGCCGCGCGGATGTCGCAGGATGAACGCCGCCATTCCGCGTCCCATCTCGCGCACCCAGTGTGCCACATGGTCCCGTGACCGGGGTGGCAGCGACCGGAACAGCACGAACACGAGATCGGTCCGCCGAAGCAGTTGCAGGTGCGCTTCCTCGCCCCGGATGTCCGCCGCCCGCTCGGGAAAGGCGTTTGCCACGAGAACGTCGTCAAGGCAGCGCAGGAACTCCGCCAGCAGTTCCGCCTTGCGCTCTGGCGCGGCGTGGCCATCGTCCTCCACCGTGTCCGCGATGCGGCAGAGCAGGTAGGCGCAGAGCACGGAACGTCCCAAGTCACCCGGTAGCAGGCGCACCGAGAGCGCGAACGTGCGTGAGGCCACGGGAAGCACCGCGCGCGCGAAACGCTCGGCGTCGCGGACGCGCTCTGGGGAGTCGGGCGTAGGCATCGAGGGAAATCTACCGTCGTGCCGCTTCTCAGGCATCCACCCGCGGCGGAGATCTCCTGAACACCACGGAGGCTCGGAGTATACCGAGGAACACGGAGCGCTACAGGATGCGCCGTACGATTCCCTGCTTCATCAGCACGACGTTGAAGTTCAACAGGAGTCCAACGGGGAATCCGCCTAACCGCAGGTACGTCAGCAACTGCGCTTCGTGGACCCTTGCGAGTTGCTCGACGGCCTTCACCTCGACAACGACGCGACCATCCATGAGAAAGTCGAGCCGAAAGTGCGTGTCGAGTGCCTCGCCGTCGTAGCTCACGGGTATCTTCACTTCGCGGGTGAATTGCACCGCACGACGACCCAGTTCGATGGCCAACGCTGCCGCGTAGGCGGACTCGAGCAGGCCTGACCCGAGTCGTTGGTGCACCTGAATGGCGGCGCCGAGAATCTGGCGCGTGAGGTCTTCGTTTCTCAGTGCCACTCCGTGAACCCCGCGTCTCCGTGGTGTGCAGCAAGACTGTCCACACCATGAAGCTACGGAGCCACGCCTGACCAGACGTTACCGAATGCGCTCCAGTCGGAGCGCCCTATTTCGGCGGCAGCAGGCCCTTGGTGAGTCCGTCGATCAGTTGCCGTGCCGATGACGGTTTCTCCGGGTACTCCAGCCGGTCCAACAGCCGCTCCAGCGACACCAGGGCCTGACGTCGCATCGCGCGCCACGAAGCGCGCGCCCAGTACCAGCCGAGCCACCCGAACACCAGTGGCGGGATGGCGGCGAGCCACGGATACAAGGTCAGCACCACCAGCGGCACGCCGCCGACCGCGCCGAGCACGAGCAGGACCACCGGGATCGCCAGCCGCTTGTTCCGCGCCGACCGCAGGTCGGCCGCCAGCGCCACATGCGTACGCCCGGCATCCACCGCCCCGACGCTCACCACCACCTCGCTGGCGCGCGACAGGTAGTACCCCTTGCCGCCATAGTCCACGCCCCGCACCAACTGATCCACCAGGCCCTGCCGCGGCTCCAGCACCAGCCGATCGGGGAAGCGTCGGATCACGCCCAGTGTCTCGTCCCGCGTGAGCAACGCCTCGAGCTTGCCCATCAATTCCGCCGGGGAACCACCGAGGACGCGCGCCGCCGATATCGTGGGGTCCGCGAGCATCTGGTCGCTGTCGCGCTGCGCGGCGGCCAGCGGTGACCGCGCACGCTCCTCGGCCATGGCCTGCCGCACCGCTTCGGGGGCGATGCCGACTTCGCGCGCGATGTCCAGGATGCTCGTTTCGCTCAGTTGCTCGCGGCCGTCCTCGGTGCCGTCGCCGCGCACGTGTAGTTCCAGGGCGCGCGCAAGCACGCGCTCGAGCGCGGCGCGGTCAAGCGTGCGGGGATCAGAGGGCAAGGAACCCGGATTTGTCATTGGATGGTGGTGCAAGTGGTCATTCAGATGCCGCCGAACGCCAGGCCAATCTGGCGGCGCATCGCTCCCGCCAGGCCGGCCTTAAGCGGAAACGCCCGTTCAAGTGCCTCCAGCGGGTCATCGGCGCACGAGATCCGCGCCACCCGCCGACAAAGACCTGCGCAGCTCTCGGCTCTTGCAGTCACATCAGGCCACCGTGCAGCAGGGCGATGTTCGAGAGCTTCCTGTACCCCAGTACGAACAATGTGACGTGGAGGTTGCGTCGGTGCGGAGATATTCGCGGATCAGTTTGCGGCGGCGCGGCCACAAATGATGCAGAACTTCCACCCCAACTCTATCTCTGCGCTGCACCCCGGGCACCTTCGCAGCTTCAGGTTCTGGCCGCACTGTGGACAGAAGGTGACCTCGCGGCCCTCAGGGAGCGCCTGGCCGCAGAACCGGCATCCGGGGCGCGGCGTGCGGGGCAACGTTTCGACCGTCGGGTCCGGAATGCGCGAGGCGCGCGCCTGGAACGAATGGTGCGCGCGCACTTCGCCCGCCGATCCAATTGCCTCGCCCAGATCGGCAAGGGTCGGCGGCAGCTTCGATTGCAGGGCCGTGAGGGCGGCGGCGAGCGCCTCGGGCGTCGGAGCCATGTTCACGCGCTCGCCTTCGAAGGCCCCCGCCACGCGTCCCTCGGTATCGCGCAGGACCGTCGTCGGCTCCGCCTGCGGTGGCTCGACCGGAGCCGTCGCACTCCCCGCGCCCGCCGCGCCTGTCGCAGCCGCCGTTGCAGCCGCCGTTGCAGCCGCCGTTGCCGCCGGCCCCGTCTCCAGCACCTGTCGCATGGCATGTTGCGCCAGTGTTACCCTGGCCGTGCCGTATGACTGCAACACGCGCAAGTCCGGGTTGCCCGAGTCGAGCTCGCGGCGCAGGTCATCCTGCATCGCGTCGTCGGTGAACAGGAGCCCGCGTTCCCCCGACAGGAGCCGCAGGATGAGCACTTCGTAGTCCTCGGCCGTCTCCACGCCCACCTCAACGCGCGTGGCGCGATACGGCACGAAGGTGCGGAGGATGTCAGCCACCTCGAACGCACGCGTCAGGTTCTCCGGGCGCACGTCCCGGACGCGAAGTACCAGTATGCGAAACAGGCGTTCGAGTTCGTCGGCCATCTATCGCTCCGCTTCCTTCAGTTTATCGTCGGCGTTCTTCTGCAACTTTCTCTCTGCGTCGCGGCGAAGCGACTCGGCGCGCTGCACCGCTGAGAAGGACGGCTTCCGGAGCGTCTTCGCCATTCGCAGCACGCTGGGTTCACGGTGATGCTGGCCGTCATAGAAGTCGTAGCCGTATCCGGCGGCAAGTCCCAGCAGAAGTCCCACGAGCACGCGCATGCAGCCCTCCCGGCGTTGGCGTCATCCAACCCGAGGCAAAGATGCGTTCGGCGTGAAGGTCGCGCCATCGGGGAAGTCGTCCGGTGCACCCACTTTCGTCCCCTTGGCTTGCTGCGCGGCGATCCATTCCTCGAATGCCGACTCCATCAGGATGCCGCTCGAAGTCTGTTCGGCCGCCGCGCGCGTTGCCAGATGGTTGGCGTATTCGTTCTGCGCGTGTCCGTTGTGTCCACGCACCCATCGCCAGGCGATCGAGTGTCCCTCGCAGGCGCGCAGCGCGTCGTGCCACATCTCTAGGTTCTCGATGGCGCCGGTCTTTCGCTTCCAGCCATTGCGTGCCCATCCCTGGACCCAGCCCGTCATGCCGTCCACGATGTACCGCGAGTCGGTGGTGAAGCAGACGCGAAAGCGGCCGCCCTTGGCGCCGATGGCGCGCATGGCCTCGCTTACCGAGCGCAGTGCCATGCGATTGTTGGTGGTGGACGACTCACTCACCCACAGGTCGCGGCGTACGAGACCGCCGCTGCGCCGCTCGTACTCGATGAGCACGCCGGCCGCGCCAGGATTGTCGCCCGCCTTGCCGTTGCCGAGACACGATTCGTCGGCGTAGATCGCCACCAGCTCGCCGCTCAACTTATGATCTCCACGGCATCGGCCTCGTCGATCCAGAGTGTCAGGTGGTCGCCGGTGGTCGGATGCCGCGCCTCGATGCACTCGCGGCGGTTCCTCAGCACGAGGCGTTCGGGAATCACCAGGAACTCGGTGCCGCGACGAAAGAACGAGATGCGACGTCCGTCGGTGATGGCGCGCTCGAGTGCATCGTACTGCTTGACCGACAGTTCCACCTAGCGCTCCCCGAACCAGTCGATCGCGGTCCTGGCGAGCACCGCTGTGGCGCGCTGCACCTCGGAAACCGGTACCCACTCCGTGGCACTGTGCGCCAGCCGGATGTCTCCGGGACCGTAACATATTGCCGAGATTCCCGCCTCCGTGAGAAGGGCGGCGTCGGTCCAGTACGAAAGCCCCTCGATCGCAGCCGGCGCACCCTCCACCTGTTCCACCGCGCCGGCCAGCGTGCGCACAATCGGCGCGTCCGTTGGCACGTCGTTGGGCGCCTGCACGAAGGTGACTTCCACGTCGGCGCGGAAGCGCGGGGCGCGCGCCGCGACGCGCGCGCAGGCCGAGCGCAGCTCGTCGGCAAAGCCCTCGCCCGTGTCACCCGGCAGCGTACGGCGTTCAAGCTCCACGCGGCAGCTGTCGGCGTAGGTGGACAGGCCGAGGCCGCCGCTGATGCGCGCGGCGTGAAACGAGGCGCGCCCGAGCAGCGCGTGGGTGCGCAGCGGCAGCACCGTCCGCTGGTACTCGTCGAGTTCGGCCAGCAGCAACGCGGCCATGGTGTTGGCATCCACGCCCACATCGTATCGCGACCCGTGCGCCGCCACGCCATGGACCGTCACGACGGCCCACGCGAAACCGCGATGCGCTGGCCCAATTCCCAGGCGCGTCGGCTCGGTGACGATGGCCGCGTCGGCCCTGACGCCCCGCGCCAGCAGCGATGCGGTGCCCGCCGACTGCCACTCCTCGTCGGCCACGGCGGCAATCACGATCTCGCCATCGATGCCCGCGTCCGCCGCATGGACCGCCGCCGCGCACATGGCGGCGACGCCTCCCTTCATGTCGCAACTGCCGCGCCCGTAGAGGTTGCCATCGACGATCTCCGGAGCGAACGGCGCATGGGTCATTCCCTCCACGCCCACGGTGTCGAGGTGGCCGTTGAACATCAGCGTGCGACCCCCGCCGCGTCCGATGCGCGCCACCACGCTGGGACGGCCTGGCGCGCAGTCCACCAAGGCCACGCGAAAGCCCCACGTGCCCAGTGTTTCGGCGAGTGAACGCGCGCAGTCGCCCTCGCCCGCCGAGTCTGGGACGAGGGACGGATTGCGGGAGTCCACGGCGACGAGTGCCTGCGTGAGGGCGACGGCGTCACCGCGTGGCGGCGGAGGGAGGGTCACGAGCAGAGGAGAGTGCAAGGGAAGAGGCGCGGGAAACGGACAAGCGCGCACCCGGGAAGGTGCGCGCTTGTCATCCCGGCTGGTAGCCGAAGGGCACTACTTCTTGGGCGCGGGCTTCTTGGCGGCCGGTGCTTTCTTTGCGGGAGCCGCCTTCTTTGAGGCCGGTGCCTTCTTGACTGCGGCCGCCTTCTTTGCCGGAGCGGGTTTCTTTGCCGGAGTCGCCTTTTTCGCGGCAGGCTTCAGCGCCGTCTTGTGAGTGCCCGAAGCGTGCGCCGCTGCCATCGGCTTGTGCGTCGAGATTACGGTCTTGGCGGCGGGTGCCGACGCCGGCATCGCGCCCTTGTGCCTCTTGCTGTAGGCTTCTTCAACGCCGTGGAGCAACTTGTCGGCTTCGTCCTGCGTCATCTGGCCACGACGCACCATGAACTGCACCACATCACGAGCGCTTTCGATCGCGAACCCCGTGAGGCCGGCCGCTGCGTTGATGACCTCCTTCATGGCCGCCGCCATCTTGCTGCCCGCCTCCATCGATATTTCGGCGGCCTTGGCGGCCATTTCGGCGACAGCGTCACGTGCGTCCTGGCCGCGGTGGCCAGGGTGACGGCGCGGCGGCACGACAATGGCAACTTCGGGCTTCGCCGGGATCTTCTCGGTCATGCTAGGTGCTCCTTGCTCGAGCCGCCGGTCAGACCTGCCGGCGTATTCCTCCACCGCATCGAGCAATCGCGCGGTGAGGGTCGGGGGCGCCAAAACACCTTCATATAGAACGTCCACCCGCAGATTGGTGGCAAGTATATGATTTCCGTGGGGATAATCAAGGTGACACGACGTTCTACTTGAAGGCAATAATTCCATATGAAAATTGATTAAAGATGACGTATTTAAGCGACACTATAACGCCAACATAAGCTCATAAATATGACATATCCACTATCCGGCGTCCGAATTCTCGATCTGAGTCGCGTGCTCGCCGGACCACTCGCAACAATGATCCTCGGCGATTTGGGAGCCGATGTCATCAAGATCGAGCGACCCAAGGTAGGTGATGACACGCGCGGATGGGGGCCACCCTTCGACACGCAGGGTCGCAGCGCGTACTTCCTTTCCGTCAATCGAAACAAGCTGTCGGTCGCCGCCGACCTCGGAAATGCCGATGATGTGCAGTGGTTGCAGGCGCTGGCCGTCACAGCGGATGTGGTAGTGGACAACTTCCGACGCGGCCTGCTCGAGCAGCGCGGCCTCGACCCGCGACGACTGCTGCTCGAAAACCCACGGCTCATCTGGTGCACCATCACGGGGTTCGGCCCGGAGAGCGATCGGCCAGGCTACGACTTCGTGGTGCAGGCCGAGTCAGGCTGGATGGCGATCACCGGTGAAGCCCTCGAAGGGCCGATGAAGGTGGGCGTGGCGCTGGCCGACGTGCTCGCCGGCAAGGACGCCGCCATTGCCATCCTGTCGGCACTCGCCGCGCGCGCGCGCGGTGTGGACGCGAGCGAGCGCCGCCTCTTCGTCTCGCTGGCGCACAGCGCCACGGCGGCGCTGGTCAACGTCGCGCAGAATGCTCTCGTCACCGGACGTGAGGCATCGCGCTGGGGCAACGCACATCCCAACCTCGTGCCATACGAACTGTTCGATGCGCTTGACCGGCCCGTCGTCATCGCCGTGGGGAGTGACGCACAGTTCGTGGCGTGTGCGCGTGCCCTTGGGCTCGAGGCACTCGCGTCCGACGTGCGGTACGCGACCAACGCCGGGCGCCTGAAGCACCGGGTCGCGGTGGTCGGCGCCATTCGCGAACGGGTGCGGACGCAGCCGGCCTCGGTGTGGCTGCCGGCGCTGACGGCGGCCGGGGTTCCCTGTGGTGTGGTGAAGCCCGTGCTGGAGGCGTTGCGCGAGGTCGAGGCATCGCCCCTCACCGGCGTGGCGCCGCTCGCGCCGGGGGCGGTCCGGCGCCCCCCG
>DATCGU010000301.1:0-2589 GCA_036508735.1 Gemmatimonadaceae bacterium | reverse complement strand
TCTGGCCAGGATGCGACCGGCCACCCGCGTTCTGCGAAGCCCACCACCGCGAACACCACCTGCACGGCGGACCGACCGCCCACCGAAATCTTGATCTTTTATGCACTTTCCATCATCACTACGTCCACGAAGAACACTGGACCATCACCATTGCCGATGACCCCCAGCGCACCCCCTGGTTCCACCCACCCGACGGCCGACCCGCCCTCAAAGGCCAACGCCGCCCACTACTACGCGCCGGCTTCCCCCAGCGTCGGCCGCGGCCTGCAGACGGCCACCTCAGAACGTGAGCGCAGCCAGTTGCACCCAGCCGGCGCCGTACTGCGTGGCTCCGCTAGTTAGCCGTGATGACCCGGACCGGCGACCCGTCGAGCCACGCCGCGACATCCTCAGCGCAGTCGCGGTAGAAGGCCTCGTAAGCGACGTTGGATACGTAGCCAATGTGCGGGGTGAGCAGCGTGTTCGGGGTCGTGAGCAACGGGTGGTGGCGCGGGAGCGGCTCGACGTCGAACACGTCGAGCGCGGCGCCGGCAATGGTCCCGGCGTGGAGCGCCTCGACCAGCGCGGCTTCGTCAACGATCGGGCCGCGCGACGTGTTGACGAGATACCCCTTCGGGCCGAGCGCCTTGAGCTCCGCAGCGCCGACGATGCCCTCGGTGCGCGCGCTCAGCTTGAGGTGAACGGTGACGATGTTGCTGCGGGCGAAGAGGTCTTCCTTGCTCACCCACTCGGCACCGGCCGCCGCGGCCGCTTCCGGCGTGAGGTTCTGGCTCCAGGCGAGCACCTTCATGCCGAACGCATTTGCGTAATGCGCGATGCGCGGCCCCGTGCGACCCAGCCCGAGAATGCCCAGCGTCGAGCCCATCAGCTCCGGACCGATCCCAAGCTGCCATCGCCCGGCGCGTACGCCCGCATCTTCCGCTGCGATACCCCGCGTGACGCCGAGGATCAGCGCCCAGGTGAGCTCCGGCGTCGCCGCCCCTGCGCCCCCGGTGCCGCTCACCGTGATCCCGAGACGCTGCGCTGCCGCGACATCGATGACCGCGTTGAACGGCCCGGTGGTCACCAGCAACTTGAGTGCCGGAAGGCGCGACAGCACGCTCTCCGGAAACGCAGTGCGCTCCCGCATCGCGACCACGACGGCGAACGGCGCAAGCCGCGCGACGAGGGCATCCTCATCGTGGATGTGGTCGTTGAACACCGTGGTGTCTACTCGATCTCCGAGCGTCCAGTCCGCGAAAGAGAGCGCGACGTTCTGGTAGTCGTCGAGAATCGCGACACGAGGTCGGGTTGCACGTTCTGCGGGGGCATCGGCCATGCCTTCAGGTCTACAGGTCGTTGAGCACCCTCGTCATCTTTGCCACGGTCTCGTCGCCGAGTCGCTCGAACTCCCGACGCATGAACGGGTCAGCCGGCTTGGCGGCGCCGTGAAAGACGATGTTCGAGTCGTACCTGATCCACGTACCTCCGTCGGCCGCTTGGAAGTGATGTCGTCGGTCGACGTCGCCGTCTTGTTCTCACCGACAAACGTGAGGCGCTGCGGGTCGTGCGCGGGCGCGCCTGTTCTCTCACAGGTCCAGCAGGTAGCGCTTGCGCTCCCAGTCGCTCACCTCGGCGTGGTAGCTGTCCCACTCCTCACGCTTCATGCCGACGTAGTCCGCGATGAAGCTGGGCGCGAAGACGTCGTGGATCAGCGGGTCCTCCTCGAACGCGTCGATCGCCTCGAGCAGGGTGCGCGGAAGGCGTACGCGATCCCCCGCCGCCCCCGCCGCGCCTGCGCCGCCACTGCCCTCCCACGCATAGGTCGCCGTGTGCGCCGGATCTCCCGGCAGCAAGCCTTCGGCGATCCCCTCAAGCCCAGCGGCGAGCATGAGCGCGGCCGCGAGATGGGTGTTCGCCGCAGAATCGACAGCGCGGTTCTCGATCGCGGGCCGGTTGTGGGGCAGCCGCAGCATGCACGAGCGGTTGTTGTCGCCGTACGCCGCCCAGACCGGCGCCCAGGAGATCGATCCGTCAGCCAGACGCGGTGCCAGCCGCTTGTACGAGTTCACCGTCGGGGTGGCCACGGCCGCGATGGAACGCGCGTGGCGCAGGATGCCGGCCACGAACGAGTAGGCCGTCTTGCTCCAGCCCTTGCCCGTCGGATCGTCACTGTCACGAAACAGGTTGGCGCCGCTCTCCACGTCGGACAGGCTCATGTTGTAGTGATGGCCCGATCCCCAGCTTGCGCTGTAGGGCTTGGGCATGAACGTCGCGACGAGCCCGTGCGACTTCGCGACCTGGCGGGCCAGCAGGCGAAAGAGCGTGATGCGATCCGCCATTTCGAGCGCTGGCGCGTAGTCGAAATCGAACTCGAACTGGCCCTCACCGCCCTCGTGGTCGAAGGAGAAGAGCCCGAAGCCGGTCTCCTGCATGTGGCGTGCCATGTCGTGCAGGAACGGCATCGCATCGATGGTGCTTTCCAGGTCGTACGCGGGTGTGGGCTTCGCTGCTCCGCTGCGCGCGATCGGCGTGAGGTAGCCATCGCCCGAGAGCGCGCGCTCGACCGCATCCGCACGAAACGCGTAGAACTCGGCCTCGATACCCAGG
>DATCGU010000300.1:0-7875 GCA_036508735.1 Gemmatimonadaceae bacterium | reverse complement strand
CCAGCAGCACCACCGCCGTCAGCTGGTGCAGGGCGGCAACGGCCACCGGCACCGACAGCAGGAGCGTGGCGATACCGAGTCCCACCTGAACGCTCGCCACCAGCGCCACGTTCCGCTGCGCCGTCACCACGGGCTTCGGTGCGTTGCTCCTGACGGCGCCAATCCACAGGGCGAAGGCGACGAGCACCGTCGTGATGGCCAGCAGCCGGTGATGGAACTGCGCCGCCACGGGGTTCTCGAAGGCGTTCGCCAGGAACCCGGCCTGCATCCAGTAGCCCGGCGGCACCAGTTGCCCACCCATCAGCGGAAAGGTGTTGAAGATCGTCCCGGCGCGGAGTCCCGCCACGAATCCGCCGGTGAGGATCACGCCAAAGGTCCAGATGGCGAAGGTATCGGCCAGCGCGGGCCACCATCCCGCCCCCGCGGTATCGCGGGAGGTGTCGCCGGCGCGCGCACCGTCACGCGCGGCCCGCAGCGACGCCGACGTCCAGAGCGCCACCACGAGGATCACCAGCGCAAGCCCGAGGTGCGCCACCAGGCGATACTGGCTGACGTTGCTGCGGACGCTCAGCCCCGAGGCCACCATGTACCAGCCCAGCGCACCCTGCGCGGCCACAAGGACCGGAAGGGCGGCCAGGCGCACGCGGAGGGCCGAGGGAAGCCTCCGCCGGGCCAGGAACCAGAAGTACGGCACGGCGATCACCATGCCGACGAGCCGCGCGAGGATGCGGTGCACCCACTCCCACCAGTAGATCCCCTTGAACGCGCCGAGGGTGATACCCTTGTGGATCGTCTGTGCCTGCGGGATCTGCAGGTAGCTCTGAAACGCTGCACCCCAGTCGGCGTCGTTGAGCGGCGGCAGCACGCCGGAGAGCGGCTTCCATTCCGTGATGGAGAGGCCACTCTCGGTGAGGCGGGTGATGCCGCCGACGACCACGGCCAGCGCGACCGCGGCGACGGTGGCGTCGAGCCAGGTGATGAGCAAGCGGTAATCGGAGAGGCGGCGCGGCGAATCGACCATGATGCTACGCCGTGGCGTCGGCCTTGGCGAGCAGGGTGCGCACCACCGCAGCGATGTCCTCGCTGGCGTAGCCCCGGCGCGCCAGGTAGCCGTAGAGTCGACGCTTCACCGTCTCGCGATCCTGCCCGCCCAGCGCCGACAGCTTTTTGCGGGCAGCCGCTTCCAGCAGCGCGCGCTCATCCACCGACTCCTCGTCCATCACATCGGCGATGGCGGCATCCGCCATCGCCCGCTCCACACCGCGCCGAGCCAGTTCCTGCGTCAGGCGGCGGCGCGACATTCCCTTTCCCATCGCGCGGGAACGGGCAAACGCCCGGGCAAACTGGGAGTCGTCGATGGCCCCGATCTCGGTGAGACGCGCGACGGCGTCGGCGACATCGGCGCGCTCGAACCCGCGCTGCAACAGCCAGCGCTCCAACTCGTGCGCGCTGCGCGCGCGGCGCCCCAGGGCGGCAGCGGCACGGTCAAACGCGTCGATCTTCCGGGCCGCCACCAGCAGCCGGTCGCCGGCAGCCTCATCCAGCGTGGCACCGACGGCCAGCTTGGCATCGTGCACGTACGCTGCGCCGACGACGGCGACACTCTTGCCCTCAACGTGCACGGCGTAACGCCCCAGCTTGCGGGGATTCTCGCGCAAAGCCGTAATCCTGCCACACACCGTGGACGGCAGCCGATCGACGTTGGACCCGTCGTCCTCGGGCACGACAGCAATCGGTTTGGGACGGCCAAACATCAACTACACCTCTCAGCAGTGAGCGTACAGCGTAGAACGTAGAGCGTAGAGCGCACAGCTGCGCCACGAACACCGATCCCGCGCGTACCAGGAAAAGAGCACCGGGGGGCCACCCAGGTGCAGATCGGGGATTCCGGGCCCCGACCGTACACCAAGATCGACCCCCCGGCGCTAAATCACGGGGCGCTGACGACGGCCACTATTCCTCGGCCGCGTCCTCGCCCGCCGGGGCCAGTCCGATACCGAGCACGGCCTTCACCTTCGCCTCGATTTCGGCCATGACCAACGGATTGTCCTTCAGGAACATCTTCGCGTTCTCCCGGCCCTGCCCGATACGCTGTTCACCATAACTGTACCAGGCGCCGGACTTCTCGATGATCCCGTTCTCGGAGCCGATGTCCACCAGCAGCGAGACGTGGGAAATGCCTTCCGCGTACATGATGTCGAACTCCGCCTGCTTGAATGGCGGGGCGACCTTGTTCTTCACCACCTTGACCCGCACATGCGAGCCGATGACGTCTTCCTTTTCCTTCACCGGACCAATGCGACGGATGTCGAGGCGCAGCGAGGCATAGAACTTGAGGGCCTTGCCGCCCGTCGTCGTCTCGGGGCTGCCGAACATCACCCCGATCTTTTCGCGCAACTGGTTGATGAAGATGACCGAGGTCTTGGAGCGGGCAATGGCGCCCGTGAGCTTGCGCAGCGCCTGGCTCATGAGGCGCGCCTGCAACCCGAGGTGGGAGTCCCCCATGTCGCCTTCGATCTCGGCCTTCGGCACGAGGGCCGCCACCGAGTCGATGACGATGACGTCCACCGCGCCCGAGCGCACGAGGATTTCGCAGATCTCCAGCGCCTGCTCGCCCGTGTCGGGCTGCGAAATGAGGAGCTTGTCGACATCGACACCCAGCTTCTTGGAGTACTCGATGTCGAGCGCATGCTCCGCGTCGATGAAGGCCGCCGTGCCACCCGCCTTCTGCGCGTTGGCGACGACGTGCAGGCAGAGCGTCGTCTTGCCCGACGATTCCGGCCCGTAGATCTCCGTCACGCGGCCGCGCGGGATTCCACCCACGCCGGTGGCCGCATCGAGATTGATCGCACCTGTGGGAATGACTTCCACGCGCACCGCGGCACGGTCGGCGCCCATCTTCATGATGGCACCCTTGCCGTACGACTTCTCGATCTGCGAGATCGCGAGACCAAGCGCCTTTTTCTTTTCGTCCAACTGCGCGGCGGATACGGCCATGAACTCCTCGACAGTGCTGGGGCCGGTGGCCCGTGGAAGCAATCTACCCCGTGAAACGGACGGGGCTATCCCCGAAAGAAAAGCGAAAGTCCGACACCGAAGAAACTACGAAAGGCACGAGCAATTGCAAGGGGCAAGATATGCAAATGCTATGCTAACGTGTTTCCGAACAACGAGTTATCAACACACGGCGCAAACTGTTGCAATTGCATACGTTAGGCGGTTGCGCGGCTTGCCGGAGTCCAACGAGAACACCCGAATTTATGACGACCTGTCGCATTTCACTACAGTGTGAAGGCGCCTTCAATGTGGCGAACCCAAGCAACGCGATGGCGGAGAAGGACGCCGATCACATCGAAGCGGTAGGTCACGTCACCATCAGCGCGGTTCTTCGCAGTCCACTCGCGCGCGCTGAGGCACAACGACCGCCGCTTCTGCGCGTGCACCGCCTCAACTGGATCGCCGAACTCCAGTGCGGCGCGCGTCTTCACTTCGACGAACGTGACGATGCCATCGCGCGTCGCGATGAGATCGATGTCGCGATGCCCGCTGCGCCAGCGCCGCGCGAGCATGGTGTAGCCGTGGCTCTCGAGCCAGCGCTCGGCGATGCGCTCGCCGAGTTCACCGAAGGTGTTCGTGGTCTTCGTCATGCGGGGGACCCTACGCGCACCCGATCAGGCGTGCGTCACCGTTCGTGCGCGCCGCGCATCATTCCGGCGCATCGTGGACTCTCACGGAGACCAGAGAATCACGAAGGTCGCAGAGAACGGCCAAACACATGAGGGGGTATGGCGGAGAGTACCGTCCGCCACACCCCCTTGAAGAATGTTGCCGTTCTTCGTGCTCTCCGTGCTCCACCGGTCTCCGTGAGAGCTAACGAACGAACCTGCTTCTCAACCGGTCGTCGCGCCTCGCCGAGGCGGCGAGCTACTCCCCGCAGATTCGCGCGATATCGTCGAAGCCCATCAGCACGTCGCGCGGCTTCGAGCCGTCCGGCGGTCCGAGAACCCCCGCCAGATGCAGCTGGTCGATGACTCGTGCTGCGCGGCCGTATCCGATCTTCAGCCGGCGCTGCAGCAGCGACGTCGATCCGCCCTGGTTCTGGATGCAGACCTCGGCCGCCTCGCGGAAGAGCTTGTCGCGGTCATTGTCATCGGCGTCGGTGCCCTCGTGCCCGCCCCCGGCCTCGAGCGCTTCCTGGGCCCGCACGCGCTCCAGGATGTCCTGTTCCTCGGCCGTCGGCTCCGCGTGCATGAAGCCCTGCGCCTCCAGGGCCGCCTTGCGGGCCTCGCGCCGGTCCGAATACCAGTGCATCAGGCGTTCGGTGTCCTCGTTGCTGAGGAACGCCCCCTGCAGGCGGGCGGGCTCGCTCTTGCCCGGCGGAATGAACAGCATGTCGCCATTGCCGAGCAGCGACTCCGCGCCCATGCCATCGATGATCGTGCGGCTGTCGATCTGGGATGCGACGCGAAAGGCGATGCGGCTCGGGAAGTTCGCCTTGATGAGCCCGGTGATCACGTTCACGGACGGCCGCTGCGTTGCCAGGATCAGGTGGATCCCGATGGCACGAGCCTTCTGCGCGAGCAGCGCCAGCGGCGTCTCCACTTCGGCCGCGCAGGTCATGATCAGGTCGGCCAGCTCGTCGATGACCACTACGATGTACGGGAGCACGCCGCCGCGGTACTCGCGGGACTCGAACGCCACACCGAGGTCCTTGGGCGTCAGCAGCCGGGCACCGTCACGCACCTTGGTGTTGAAGTCCTGGATGTTGCGCGCCCCGTTGGCGGCGAGCAACCGGTAGCGGTCCTGCATCTCCATCACCGCCCACTTGAGGAGCGCGGCGGCGTCCCGGTTGTCAGTGACGACCTTGTGGCGCAGGTGCGGCAGCACGTTGTAGACGCTGAGTTCGACCATCTTGGGATCGATCATCAGGAAGCGCAGCGTCTTGGGTGTGTGGCGGTAGATGAGCGACGTGATGATGGTATTCACGCAGACGGACTTGCCCGAGCCGGTCGCGCCGGCGATGAGCAGGTGCGGCATCTTGGCGAGGTCGGCCACCACCGCGCGCCCCTCGAGATCCTTGCCGAGGGCAATGGGAAGCGCGAGCGGCTTGGTGGCATAATCGCGGCTCTCGAGGAGTTCGCGAAAGATCACCATCTCGGGCGTCTGGTTGGGCACCTCGACGCCGACGGCACCCTTGCCGGGTATGGGAGCCACGACGCGAATGGACTGCGCACGCATGGCGAGCGCGAGGTCGTTGGCGAGGTTGGCGAATTGCCGGACCTTCACGCCCGGGGCGGGCTCGATCTCGAATTGCGTCACGGTGGGGCCGCTGGTACGGCCCACGAGCTCGCCATCCACACGGAAGGTGCGGAGGGCGTCCATCAGCTTGAGCCCGGCCGCGTCGAGCTGCGCCTTGTTGGCGTCGACATTGCGCGGCATTGGGGGCGTGAGCAGGTCCGGCGACGGGAGTTCGTCGGCGAGCGGATCGAGCAGTTCGCTGGCGTCGATCTCGGCGACGATGCCTTCGTCGCGGCTCCGCTTTTTCGACGGTTTCCCGGCGTAACTCCCGATCAGAACGGATTCTGGGGATTTCGGGGATACTTCCAGAAGTTCGAAGACGTCGAGTTGCGGCGTTGCTCCGGCGCCGACAGGCGCCATGCCTTCCATCAGCGAGAGGTCCAGCGCCGGCATTTCGCTCGCCAACGGTTCCATCCGTTCTGCCTTGGTGAGCGAGGGGTCAGCGGCTGACTCGCGGGGGCCGGCGGAACCCAGGACGGCGCGGATGGGGTTCCAGTTGAGCGCGACGGCGGAGAGCGCGCTGAGAGCGAGGGCGACCACCACCCAGGCGCCGCCGCTGCCGATGGCCTTCACGAGGTAGAAAGCGGCGAAGGAACCCCACAGGCCGGCGAGCGGATCGACTTCGGCGGCCACGAGCTGGCCGCGCACGAGGGCGGCGACCACGGGCACGACGGCGGCGAGGCCGATGGTGAAGGTCAGCCAGCGGCGGTCATCGGTGTCGCGGATGCGCCCGAGGAGGCGCAGTGCATGCACGGCGGGAATGAGCGGTACGATGATGGCCGAGAGCGCGCCGACAAGCGTGAGTACACCCCAGCGCAGGCACGCGCCCACGGGGCCGAAGACGGAGCCGGAGTCGACGCACGACTGCGAGGAGTACGCAGGCTGCGCGACGAGCGCGCCGGCAACGAAGACCGCGCCAAGCAGGAGGGCGATGCCGCCGATCTCGCGCTTCAGGTGTGCGCGGCGGGCCGCCTTGGCGATGGCGGCGGTATGGGCCGGGTCGGCCGGCACATCGGCTTTCTGCCTGGGCATGCGCCGGCGCGCGCGGGGTGGCGCGTATTCCTGGTCCTCGTCGGCGTCGTCCAGCGCGGCTCGGCGCCGCATTTTGGGAACGACGTCCAGCTCATCCAGCGACGAATCGTCCGCGCCGGGCGCGCGGGACGACGCGGACCGCGTCGAGCGCGCCACAGGCTTCGAGGTCGGCGCCGAATCCACGGTCCCGAAGGAATCGTCCGTGCTGAGCGTCGCGGAAAAGCCGCGGGAAGTCTTCGCCATAAGCCTCATCGATGCACGCGCTCGCGCGCGCGCCGTCATTCAGGATGAGCACGTCACCAGCGCTGGCGCGGAGACGTCGGACGAGGCGCCCGGCACAGGCGGCATCCTCGAGCGCGAAACCACCTTCGCGACCTGAACAGACGACGGCGATGGACGCGCCAGCGCGGAGTTCGAACTCCAGCGCCGCCACGACCACCGCACAGTTGACGTATGAGGCGAGAATGAGGTCACGTGGCAGGCTCTGTGACGGGGCCGAGTGCGGGGTGCGGGGGCTTGGTGAGGGGGAGCGAGTGGAGGCGGAGCGAAGGGGGATGGGGAACACGCCCGCCGCGCCCGTAACGGCGATTGCGGTCGTGCCGTTGGTCGTGGTCCAAATGATGTCCCTGCCCTGCACCACGGCGCTGGTGAACTCGCGGGGCGAGTTGCCGAGGTCGAAGCCATCGGGCTTGACCGCATTGCGTTCGCCCGCCAAGAGGGCGGACGGAAGGCCTGGGACGGCGGAGCGGGCGTCGTCCACCGTCGTGCAGGGGATGATGCTCCGCGCACCGTTGGCCAGGGCGTAGGCCGCACTGGACGTGAAGCGGAGGACGTCGATGACGACGACGACATCCGCACGGCTGGATTCGGGGAGGAGGTGGACGCTTAGTAACACGAGGTTGGGTGCGGGGTGCGGGGGTTTGGTGAGGGGGACGAGTGGAGGTGGGGTAAGGGGCTGGGGGGCCTTCCCTTGCCCGTGGCGCTCCTTCGATGCATCGCGCAATGGCGTGGTGATGCGAACGTCGTAGTCCCACCGTACCCTGCGCGCATGGAACCCTCAATCATCGCGGAACTCGTCGAGTGGGAGCAGACGGTCTCGCCCGCAGAGACTGCAGATCCGTTGTGGAAACTGCACGCGTATCGCCTGGCGCGATACCAGCTGCATTGTTGCCTGACGGACATTCAGGAGGCGCAGCCGCCGCTCAACCGCGATGGCGCGGACCAACTGCGGCGCGCGGTCGCTTCGATCGGCGTCAACCTCGCCGAGGGCTACTCTCGACGAACTCCGGGGGACAGGGCGCGGTTCTACTCGTACGCACTGGGTTCGCTGCGCGAGGCCGCCGTCTGGTACCTAAGCCTCGCCGGGGTGCTTCCCGTGACCTGCCTGTCGCACAGGCTCGGGCTGATCGCGCAGGAGCGGCGGCTGTTGCTGGGGGTGCTGAACGCGGTCAATCGGGCGACGGGGGTGGCGGTCAGGAAGTAGGCGGGGACTTTACGAAGGGAGGAGTTCGGAGTACGGGGGTTTGGTGATGGGGGAGAGTGGAG
>DATCGU010000299.1:0-30478 GCA_036508735.1 Gemmatimonadaceae bacterium | reverse complement strand
GTCAGCCAGACCCTCGCGGTGTTCGGGATCCAGAGCCCGACCGCCCTCCAGAAGGACAAGGCCGACACAACGCCGGCAGGATCAGGATGTAGACCTCGGGGTGACCGAAGACCCAGAACAGGTGCTGCCAAAGCAATGGATCGCCCCCGGCCTGCACGACGAAGAAGTTCGTGCCGAAGAAACGGTCGAACTGCAGGAAGAACAGCGCCGCCGTGATCACGGGGAAGGCGAGGATCACGAGGAACTGCACCACCAGCGACATCCACGTGAACATCGGCATGCGCATGAGAGTCATGCCCGGCGCGCGCAGGTTGATGATCGTGGTGATGAAGTTGAACGCGGCGGCCAGCGACGAGATGCCGAGGATCTGCAGGCCGAGGACCCAGAAGTCCATGTTGAAGCCACCGCCGTACGTCGGCCCGGAGAGCGGTGCGTAGCCGAACCAGCCTCCGTTGGGGGCCACGCCGAAGAAGATCGGCAGCGTGATGAACAGGCCGCCTAGCGCATACACCCAGTACGAAAAGGCGTTGAGTCGCGGGAAGGCGACGTCGCGCGCGCCGATCTGCAGCGGGATCAGGTAATTGAAGAATGCTGCCGACAGCGGCATGATGACGAGGAACACCATCGTGGTGCCGTGCATCGTGAACAGCTGGTTGTACGTCTCGGCCGACACGACGCTCTGGTTGGGCCTGGCCAGCTGGGTGCGGATCAGCACCGCCTCGAGTCCGCCGACCAGCAGGTAGAACAGCGCCGTGTAGAGGTAGAGGATGCCGATCTTCTTGTGATCGACGGTGGTCAGCCAGCTCCAGAGGCCGGACGGCTCCGGCGACTGCGACGCGCCACGCGCAGTTGCGGACGCGTGCGCCGGGGTGGCGGCAGAGAGTGCCATGAGTGCGGTTTCTCCGGGGCTACTTGAGGGACAGCAGGTAGGCCACGACGTCAGCAATCTGCTTGTCGTTGAGCCCGCCGGCCGTGACTTTCTGCTTCATGAGCGGGTTGTACTCGCCGGCCCCGAAGGTCGGCATGATGCTGCCCGGCTTCATCACCGGCGCGTTCTTGATCCACAGGGCCAGCGCCCTGGCATCGGTGCGATAGAGCCCGGAGGCGAACGTGTGGCGCGTACCGACGTGCGTGAGGTTTGGCCCCCTGGCCTGGTCGTCGGTGATGTACTGCGTCTCGCCCCTGATGTTGTGGCAGGTGAGGCAGGGCGCCTTGGCGAGGTTGGTGACGATCTCACGGCCAGCCCTGGCATCGCCGCTGGAGAGCAGCGTCTCGTCGAACCTCGTTGCCGGAAGCGGCGTCGACGGCAGCGTGAAGGCCGGCATCTTCTCGAGCGGGTAGACCCAGGCTTCGGGTACAGCGGCAGGGGCAGGGGCGGGCATCGATGCCGGCGAGCCGATCGCCAGCGTCTTCTGGTGCGCCACCCACTTGTCGAATTCCGCGGGCGTCACCGTGAATGCACGCAAGCGCATGTTGGCGTGGCTCGAACCGCAATATTCCGCGCAGGTGCCGTTGAACGCGCTCGACGTCATGTCGCTCTTCGGCGTATACCAGAGATAGTTAACGCGGTTGGCGATCAGGTCGCGCTTGCCTCCCATCTGGGGAATCCAGAAGGAGTGCAGCACGTCGCGCGTGCGGAGCGAGAAATTCGCCGGCCGTCCGATCGGCAGGTACAGCTCGTTGGCGGTCACGATGCCGTACTGCGGGTAGCGGAACTCCCACCACCACTGGTGCCCGATCACCTCGATCTGCACGGCATTGTCGGGCGCCTTCCGCTGCGTCTGGAAGATCGTCCTGACCGTCGGCACCGCGAGGAACACGAGGATCAGCGCCGGAATGGCGGTCCAGGTGATTTCGAGCGCGGCGTTGCCGGTGATCTGGCGCGGCTCGGGCCCACCCTCGCGACGGCGGAACCTGAAGATCGTGTAGACGAGGACAACCTCGACCACCACGAACACGATCGTGCCGAGCAGCAGCATGCGATCCCACAGGAAGACAGCAAGCGAGTTGAACTCGGTGTGCTGACTGAACGTGGAGTTCGGGTAGTCTCCACCACATGCAGTGAGCGCCAGCAGGACGAGAGCCAGTGCGGCAATCGCCGGAATCCGGCGCGGATGCAACTTGGGCATCAGCAGTAACGTTGGGGGGTCAGAGCCCAATGCCGTGACGGCACGGGAAGCGGGTGCGGAAAACCCGACGAAAGCTATCCGCTTACGTCGGGTGATTCAAGCACGTGTAGGTGAGGAAATCTCCTACAACACTTCGAATAGACGGGCTCTTGGCTGCTGATCAGCGGTCCCGCATCACTCCGGCGCCAACTCGATCTCGACGCCGTGATCCTTCTTGACCTTGCTCTGGGCCATCTCGAGGGCGGTCCGTATCTGCGCAACATGCTCCCGGTACGCCCGGACCTTGAGCTTTTCACCGCCGCCACGCCCAGCCACGAGGAGCATGGTCGACAGCTGATCAGCGATCATGCCGAACTGTCCCTTGAGCTGCCCAACCAAGGGGGCCGCCAAGCGCTTGAGCTGCTGCGGCATGACCCCAATCGGTCGCTGGTTCTGGACCTCCATCGCCATGCGCTCGACCATGCCGTGGAGGGTCTGGAGGGTGACCAGCGCTTCCTCCAGGGTCTTCATCTTCTGCGCGCCTGCGCCGTCAAGCTTGGTGGCAGCCATGGGTGGAGCCGGGATGAGAAGAGAACGCGAGAACGCGAGAACGCCAGCATGCATGACTGCGAGGTCTCGCGCTCTCCAATCTACACCATCTTCCTCGGATCCAGCGCCTCGTCCAGCTGTACCCTCGTCAGCAGCTTCCGTTCCAGCACCAGTTCGTAGACGCCGCGCCCGGTCGCCAGCGCCTCCTTGGCCACCGAGGTGCATGACTCGTAGCCGAGCACGGGCACCAGTGCCGTCACGATCCCCACCGAGCGCTGCACGAACTCCCGCAGCCGGTCGGGGTTGGCCGTGATCCCGGCCACGCACTTGGTGCGCAGGATCTGCACCGCTGCGGTCAGCATCCGGATGTTCAGCAGCAGCCGAAACGCGATGATCGGCTCGAACACGTTCAGCTGCAGCTGCCCGCCCTCGGCGGCCATCGTCACCGTCATGTCGCCGCCAACGACGTCGAAGCAGACCTGGTTCACCGCCTCGGGAATGACCGGATTGACCTTGCCGGGCATGATGCTCGACCCGGGTTGCATGGGCGGAAGGTTGATTTCGCCGAACCCGGTACGCGGCCCCGATGAGAGGAGCCGCAAGTCGTTGCAGATCTTGCTGAGCTTCACGGCGCAGCGCTTGAGCACGCCCGACAGCTGCACGAACGCGCCGGTGTCGGACGTCGCCTCCACGAGGTCAGGTGCCGTGATCAGCTTCAAGCCGGTGATCTTGCTGAGGTGCGCTCGCACCGCTTCCGGATAGCCGGTCGGTGCGTTGAGCCGCGTGCCGATGGCCGTGGCCCCCATGTTGATTTCCCGAATTAGCGACTGCGCCTCGCCCAGGCGGTCAATATCCTCGGCGATCGTATGCCCGTACGCCGAGAACTCCTGGCCAAGGGTCATCGGGACGGCGTCCTGCAACTGCGTGCGTCCCATCTTCAGGAGTTGCCCAAACTCCTCCCCCTTCACCAGGAACGACGCGACGAGTTCGCCCATCGCCTCGCGCAGGCCCGTGATGCTGATGTGCAGCGCGAGCTTGACGGCCGTCGGATAGACGTCGTTGGTGCTCTGCGACTGGTTGACGTGGTTGAGGGGATGGCAGGGCTCGTAGTCGCCGCGCTTCTTGCCGAGCAGTTCGAGCGCGCGGTTGGCGATGACCTCGTTGGCGTTCATGTTGGTCGACGTGCCGGCGCCACCCTGGATCATGTCCACCAGGAAATGCTCGTGGTGCCGCCCGGCCTGCACCTCGCGCGATGCCTTCACGATGGCTTCGGTGACCGCCGGTTCGAGCAAGCCGAGATCGCCGTTGGCGCGCGCCGCGGCCTCCTTGACCTGGGCGAGCGCGATGACGAGGGCGGGAAACTCGCGCAGTGGGACGCCGGTGATGGGAAAGTTCTCGAGCGCGCGCAGCGTCTGGATGCCGTAGAGCACGTCCTCGGAGACGTCGCGTTCGCCCAAGAGGTCGTGCTCTCGTCGCGTGCCGCCCCCGCCAAATCCGACGGCGCGACCCCGCCCCACCAACGTGGCGTCGGCGCCCTTGAGGCGCTGGGCGATGCTCCGCGCCGTCCTGGACAGTAGCGCGGCGTGCAGTTGCGGCGTGTTCTCGAGGACTGGTGCCAGCACCTTCAGGTGGAACAGCACGGCGTCGACGGGCTCGAGCGCGCGGGCGGTCGTTCCGTGATGCGTGTCGTCGAGCAGGATTCCCTCGCCAACCACCTCACCGGAACCGAGCGTGGCCAGTGGCGTGACAGCGCCGTCGTGCGCGAGCTCGATGGCGACGCTTCCCGAGAGAATGACGGCGAAGAACGTCCGCGCATCACCGGTAGTGAACAGCGTGTCGCCCTGAGCGAATTGCGCCGGGGTTCCCGTCCGGGCGAGGTGCCCGAGGAGCGTGTCGGCGAGGCCGTCGAAGAAGTGTACGGAGGAGAGCTGGTCCTTCAGAGACATATGTGAGAACCGGAACGCGGATGACGGAAGTGGAATTCGAAATCGGAAATCGAAGCGGAATGCGGAACAAGGGTGAAATTGGGTGGGCTGGGCGCCCAGGGGGAAGGGTGTGCGCCAGTCAGCGGCGCCCGCCGTTCCGCGGTCCGGTTCGAATTCCGCGTTCGAATTCCAATTCCGGAATCCGCGTTCCGGTTCCACATTAGTGTGGCCACCAACCGGGACCCGGAATGTTGAACCGCCGCGACTTCCTCGAACGCTCCGCCCTCCTCTCCGCCCTCGGCTTTCTGCCGCGCACGATCAGCGCGGGGGAGTACGACGCCGACGTGGCGCGCGCCGTCGTCCCCGCGACGTTTCGGGGCCGCCCGTGCGTGGTGTCGAGCTCCAACGGCATCAAGGGTGTCAAGGTTGCCTACGACAAGATCGTGGCCGGCGAAGACGCGCTCGACGCGATCATCGCGGGAGTGAACCTGGTGGAGCTGGACCCGAACGACCAGTCGGTGGGGCTTGGCGGCCTGCCCAACGAAGACGGCGTGGTGCAACTCGATGCGAGTTGCATGCACGGCCCCACGCGCCGCGCCGGCGCCGTGGGCTGCATCGAGGACATTGCCACGCCTTCGCTAGTGGCGAAGGCGGTGATGGATTACACCGCCCACGTGCTGCTGGTGGGCGAGGGGGCGCGCAAGTTCGCGATCGCCATGGGGTTCAAGCCGCAGAACCTGCTCACCGAGAAGAGCCGGCAGGACTGGATGCGCTGGAAGTCGCGCCTGAACAAGGATGACAACTGGCTCGACCACGACGACGACGTGAAGATCAACTGGACGCATGGCACCATCAACATGAACGCCGTGACCTCCACCGGTGACCTGAGCTCGGTGACGACGACGAGCGGACTGGCGTGGAAGATCAACGGGCGTCTGGGGGACTCGCCAATCCACGGCGCGGGACAGTACACCGACAACGACGTCGCCTCTGCCGGGGCGACGGGGCTGGGCGAGCTGAACATCAAGACGTGCGGCGGCTTCCTGACGGTGGAATTCATGCGCCAGGGCCTGACCCCGCAACAGGCTGCCCTCAAGACACTCGAGCGCATGGTGCACATGACGGAGAAGCGGCTGCTCGATGACAAGGGGCGCCCACGCTACGACATGCAGTTTTATGCCGTGACCAAGATTGGGCACTACGGCGGCGCGTCGATGTACGAGGGCCCTTCGTTCGCGGTGTGCGATGCTCAGGGGGCGCGGCTCGAGCCGTGCGCCTACCTCTTCAGGAACAGCGAGCGGCCCCGGTAGCATGAACAAGCCGCGCGACGAAATCAGCATCCTTGGCCGGCGCATCCTGACGCCGGTGACGGTGCTCTTTGTCGTATATCTGGTGGGGGTGGTGGGCTACAAGGTGATCGGTGGTCGCGGGCACAGCTGGCTGGACGCGCTGTACATGACCACGATCACGCTGACGACCACGGGGTATCGCGAGGTCATCGACATCACCGAGCACCCGTCGGCGATGATCTTCACCATCGTGCTGTTGCTCTTTGGCGCAACGGCGGTGGTGGTGACTTTCTCTATGATCACGGCTTATGTAGTCGAGGGTGACCTGACGGCGGGCTTTCGGAGGCGGCGGATGCAGAGGCGGATCGACGCGATGCGCGCCCACACCATCGTGTGCGGCGCAGGGCAGACGGGATCGGCGGTGGTGCGGGAATTGGTGTCGACCGATCGCCCGTGCGTGGCCATCGAGAGCAGTGCGGAGCGTGCGGCGGTGTTCGAACGCCAGTTTCCCGGCGTCCCCGCGCTGGTGGGTGACTGCACCGACGACGAGGTGCTGACGCAGGCCGGCATCGGATTCGCGTCGGGCGTGGTGGTGTGCACCGATGACGACAAGGTGGCACTGGTCACGACGGTGCTGGCGCGGCAGATGGCGCCCAAAGCGCGACTGGTGGCGCGCGCGCTGGACGAGAAGGCGGCCCAGCGCCTTCGGCAGAGCGGCGCCGACGCGACCGTCTCGCCCGGCAACATCGGCGGCATGCGCATGGCCAGCGAGTTGTTGCGGCCGAGCGTGGTGACGTTTCTCGACCAGATGCTGCGGGACGAGAACCGGAACCTGCGCATCGAGGAGGTGCATGTGGAGCAAGGAAGCGCGTTCGACGGGACCGACGTGGAATCGCTGCGCCTGCACGAGTACGGCACCGGGCTGCTGCTGCTCGCCATGCGGTTGCGCGACGGGAGCTACCTGTTCAACCCGCCGGCGGCCACGCAGGTGAACGGTGGTTGTCACCTGATCGTGATGGGCGACCCGCCGTCCGTGTTGCATGTGCAGGCGACCGGGGCGTCAGGGCGCTGAAACGCGCCGCCCCCTCCGTTCGCTAGCTGGTCCTGAACGCGCTGGCGGCACTGTCGAGCTGCGCGGCAGTGCGCGAGAGTTCGGTGGCGGCGGCGGCGATTTCCTGGGTGCTGGCGCTCTGCTGCTCGCTCGCGGCGGCAACATCATGCATGGCGTGCACGAATCCCTGCGTCCCGGTGTTCAGTTCGGCGAGCCGCTGCTGCAGGTCGCCCACCAGCTGGTCGCCGGCCGTGGCCGACGAGGCCATGTCGACCGTCCACAGGTCCGCTTCGCGCACGGCCTCCTCCACCTGCGTGAAGGACCGACGTCCGTGTTCGGTGGCTTCGCGCACCGCCTGCACGCGATCGAGGGCGCGAGCACTGGCGCCACGCGCGTCGTTGATGCGCGTGAGGATGCCCTGGATGAGTCCCTCTGTCTGTTCGGCGGCGTTCGACGCATTCGCCGCCAGGCGCCGGACCTCGCTGGCCACCACGGCAAACCCTTCACCCTGTTCGCCCGCGCGGGCCGCTTCCATGGCCGCATTGAGGGCCAGCAATTTCGATTGACGGGCGATCTTCTGCACGAGCGTGACGAAGGCGCGGATTTCGTCGGCGGCCGCGCCCGCGGCGTTCACCGCCTGCGCGCTGGCCTGCACGTCTTCGGTGAGCGCGCCCAGCCGGCTGCTGCTCTCGTCGAGGCGCTCGTGGTTGTCACTGGCGAGCGCCTTGAGCCGGTGGTTCCGTTCGAGCCCACCTTGCGCTCCGGTGGCGAGGTGGCGGGCCAGCTCGCCGAGGCGTGACGTCTCGTTGGCGAGCAAGCCGATGGAGTCGGCCATCTCGACGGCCTGCTGGGTGAGCGTGCTCGCAGTAAGGGCGATGCTCGATGCCGCCTGGGCAAGGTGCTCGGTGCCGCCGGTGATCTCGCTGGAGAAGGCGGTCGTCTCGGCGGTCGAGGCGCGGATGAGCGTGGCGAGCCGCGAGAGCTCGGTGGTCATCGCCTCCATGGCCCGCCCCAAGCGCCCCATCTGGCCGCCGTGCGCGGCCGCCTCGGGTCGCTGGGTAAGGTCGCCGCCGGCCACCGCTTCGGCGACGTCGGCCAGCAGCGAGATTTCGCGCCCGATCACGGGAGAGACGAAGTACCGGAACCCGAAACCGCAGACGAAGATGGACAGGAAGAGCGAGGGGCCGAGGATCAGCCACCACTTGCCAGTCATCAGGATGGGGATCACCGTGTCCCAGCCCAGCCAGACAAGGACGCAGAGCGGGACGAACGCGCCCCAAGTGGCCCAGGTGGCTATCCGGTCATAGATGTGCGCCTTCTCCCTTGCTGGTGCGCCGCGCGGCGTGCTTGTCCCGCGCTCTGCGGTGGCTAGATTGCTCCGATCCCCTTGGCTCACGCTCGATCCTCACGCCGGGGTGCGGCCCCCTGGGGCTCAGGCACCTGTTTACGACACCAATGACCGCTCCCGAAACGCCCGACCGGCCCGAAGAGGCCGTGGGATACGATCCGACCGCTGTTGAGGCCAAGTGGCGCAAGCGCTGGGCAGAGCGCGGCACCAACACCACCGATCTCAACGGTGAGCGCCCGTACTACCAACTGATGATGTTCCCCTATCCGTCGGCGGAAGGGTTGCACATCGGGAACCTGTATGCCTTCACCGGAAATGATATCCACGGGCGCTTCCAACGGCTACAGGGGCACAGCGTACTGGAACCGCTTGGGTTCGACGCCTTTGGCATCCACTCGGAGAACTTCGCCCTGAAACTGGGCGTGCACCCGATGGAGCTGATCCCGCGCAACGTCGCGAACTTCCGGCGCCAGCTGGACCGCGCGGGACTGATGGTCGACTGGAATCGTGCGGTGGACACCACCGACCCGGCGTACTACAAGTGGACCCAGTGGGTCTTCCTGAAGCTCCTCGAGCGCGGACTGGCCTACAAGAAGCAGGCGGCGGTGAACTGGTGCCCGTCCTGCAAGACCGTCCTGGCCAACGAGCAGGTGGAGGGCGGGCTGTGCGAGCGCTGCAAGAGCCCGGTGGAGCAGCGGTCGCTGGAACAGTGGTTCTTCCGCATCACCAACTACGCCGAGCGCCTGCTCAAGAACCTCGACTGGATTGACTGGTCGGAGAGCACCAGGACGGCGCAACGCAACTGGCTGGGCAAGAGCGAGGGAGCCGAGCTGCGATTCCGCGTGCTCGACCCGCTCACCGACGCCGGCAGCGCGGGCGTGATGGTGTCGCAGGAGGTCACGAGCGGCGCGGTGGTAGTGCCCGTGTTCACCACGCGTCCCGACACGATTTTCGGCGCCACCTACTTGGTGCTGGCGCCCGAGCACCCGGTGCTGGAGAAGATCACGACGGCCGACCAGCGCGCCGAGGTGGAGGCGTACCGCGATGCGTCCCGCAAGCAGGACATCGTGACGCGCAAGGTGAGCAAGGAGAAGACGGGCGTCTTCACCGGCTCGTATGCGGTGAATCCGGCCAGCGGCGAGATGATTCCGGTGTGGACGGCGGATTACGTGCTGATGGAATACGGCACGGGCGCCATCATGGCGGTGCCGGGCCACGACGAGCGCGACTTCGAGTTCGCGCGGAAGTTCGGCCTGCCCATCGTGCGGGTCGTGGCCGGGCCCGAAGACGGGGCGCACACGCCACTCACCGCGTGTTATGCGGATGACAGCGACGGCCGGCTGGTGAACAGCGAGCACTTTGACGGCATGCCGGTTGCCGAGGCCCAGCACCGGGTGACGGAATGGCTCACGAAGCGCGGCGTCGCCAAGGCGGTGACCACCTTCCGCGTGCGCGACTGGTGCATCTCGCGCCAGCGCTATTGGGGGCCGCCCATCCCGGTGATCTACTGCGATGCCTGCGGCACGGTGCCGGTGCCGGAGAAGGACCTGCCGGTGCTGCTGCCGAACGTCGCCGACTATAAACCGGACGACTCGGGGGTCTCGCCGCTGGCCCGCCACGAGGAGTGGTACCACGTGCCCTGCCCGAACTGCGGCAAGCCGGCCCGCCGCGAGACGGACGTCAGCGACACGTTCCTGGACAGCGCCTGGTACTTCCTGCGCTATCCCAGCGTGCCGCGCAACGACGTCCCGTTCGACGCCGACCTCACGAAGCGCTGGCTCCCGGTTTCTGCATACATCGGCGGCAACGAGCACGCGGTGCTGCACCTGCTGTATGCCCGCTTCATCAACATGGTGATGTTCGACGCCGGGCTGGTGCCCACCGAGGAGCCTTTCCTGAAGTTCCGGGCGCACGGAATGATCATCCGCGACGGCGCCAAGATGTCGAAGTCGCGCGGCAACGTCGTGAATCCCGATTCCATCATGGACCAGTGGGGCGCCGATACGCTGCGCACCTACCTGATGTTCATCGGGCCGTTCGAGGAAGGGGGCGACTTCCGCGACCAGTCCATCAGCGGCGTGCGCCGCTTCCTCGACCGGCTCTTCGCCAGCGTGCGCGATGCCAAGGGCGGCGGGGAACCCGACGCGCTGGTGATGCGAAAGCTGCACCAGACCATTCGCAAGGTGGGCGGCGACATTGCGGTGCTGAGCTACAACACGGCGATTGCCGCGATGATGGAGTACATGAACGTGCTGCGCCGCGGCGAGCGCGCGCCGCACGTCGCCGAGGTGACGCCGCTGGTGTTGCTGGCGGCGCCGTTTGCGCCACACGTCGCCGAGGAGCTTTGGGAGATGCTCGGCCATTCCACCAGCGTCTTTGACGCGCGCTGGCCGGAGGTGGACGAGTCGCTGGTGCGCGACGACAGCTTCGAGCTCGTGGTGCAGGTGAACGGCAAGACGCGCGGCAAGGTGAGCCTGCCGAAGGACGTCACGCAGGATGCCGCGATTGCGGCGGTGCAGGCGGACGCGGCGCTGGCGAAGTTCATCACCGGTGCGCCGAAGAAGGTGATCTTCGTGCCGGGGCGATTGCTGAACGTCGTGGTGTAGGGACGGCGACCACAGGGAGAAGGTGCGCAGCTGACCGCGGTGAGCGCGGCATCAGCCGACAAAGGCACTTGCCCGGCACACCGGACGATGGAGGTGTCTTCCGGAATTGCCGGGAGTCTGGATTGGGCCGTCCATCGCGGTGGTCATGCCGCAGTCAGGCGTTCGGAGTTGCGCGTGATCGTGGTTCCACAACTCCTCCGGTTCCCAACGGAACCGCACATTCCCATCCACTCGCTTAGCCAACGGCCAGGCCCATGAACCTCGCGTCGATCAAGAGAAGGGTGCGGCAAGTTCTGCGATCCGATATCCCGCCGGGCGACATTTTCGTGCCGTATGTCAGGCGGTTCAACGTGCTCGGTACGGAGTTTTCCTTCTGGATTGCTGACCAGACCGGAAAGGACTGGTATGACCACGACTTCTGGAGTAATGCCCCGGAGTTCCAGCAGCTGGACCGGATGATCAGGAATGACTCTCACGTGCTGGAATTCGGCCTGCACCACGGCTTCACCTCCACATTCATCAGCCAGAAGGTATGTGCGAAGGGGAAGTACGTCGGTGTGGAGTTGCTCCCGATGGCGTCTATCTATGTGATGGCAAACCTCAAGCTGAACGCGATCGGCGAGCACTGTCAGATCGTGAATGCGGCGGGTGGTGCACGATCGGGCACGGTCACATTCTCCAATGAGCGGGATGCGAATGGCCATGTCACGACCGACGGCCACGGCGTCCAGATCAAGCAGATCACAGGGGATTCAGTCTTGCCGGAACTTGGCGGCAGGATCGATTGCCTGAAGATCGATGTGGAGGGCTTTGAAGTCGGAGTGCTGGAAGGATGCCGGGAAATCCTTGCTCAGTTACCCAACATCGCCATGGAGATCCACCTGGAGGCGATCGGCAACTATGGCGGTACCGTCGCCAGGATATTCCAGCTGATCAATCTCGACAAGTACGATGGCCACTACTTCTGGAACCCCGGGACCAAATGGCGTGATCCGACTTCGCACCGCATTGCCTCGTTTGACCGAGAGCAGTTGCCGCTGACGGGGATCGTGAATCTCTTCTTACGTGCCAAGACGAGCGTGCATTCTGCTTCGATCGGCGACGTCAGGTAGGCTCGCAGGTTCGGTCGTCGCGCTGAGCCGCTCGCGGGCCGAGAAAGCAGCCTCAGGCCCTGGCGAGGTGCACCGGCGCCCCGTCCGGGTCCATCGGATCGAAGCAGGCGTCGCACATCCGGTTGAGCGCCCGGAACTTCAGGAGCTTCACCTCGGGCGACAGGAAGCCGTCGCGCACGGGTTCCTCGCGCAGCAGGTCGGTGGTCAGGTACTTCTTGTTGCTGTCGCTGAAGACCGTCACCACCGTGGGGTCGCCGCCCAGTTCCTCATGCACCTGCAGCGCGGCCAGGAAGTTGGCCCCGCTCGAGATGCCGACGCCGATTCCCAGTTCCGACGCCAGACGCTGCGCCATGATGATCGCGTCGCCGTCGTCTATTGCAATGACCCGGTCGAGCTGATCCAGATGGCAGATGGCCGGGATGAACTCGTCGCTGATGCCTTGGATGCGGTGCTTGCCCACCTTGTAGCCGGTAGTGAGGGTGGGCGAGTTGGCGGGTTCCATCGGATACAGTCGGATATCGGCGTTCCTCGCGCGCAGGTAGCGGCCAACACCCATGATGGTGCCGCCCGTGCCGACGCCGGCGACGAAAGCGTCGGGAACGAGGTCGCGCGCACGAACTTGCGCCCAGATTTCCGGACCGGTGGTGGCCTCGTGCGCCGCGCAGTTCTCGGTGTTGGCGAACTGGCGCGGAAGGAAGGCGCCCGGTGTGGAGTTGGCCAGCGACTCGGAGAGGGCGATGGAGCCGAGGAATCCGCCCTCGGCGTGCGAAACGAGGCGAACCTCCGCGCCAAATGACCCGATCAGGCGCTTGCGCTCCTCGCTCATCCAGTCGGGCATGAAGATTGTCACCGGATGGCCCAAGGCTCGCCCGATGGCGCTGAACGAAATGCCGGTGTTGCCGCTCGTGGCCTCGATGATGAGGGCGCCGGGGACGAGCTGCCCCAGCGCGTAGGCACGCCGCAGGATATGCAGCGCCATCCGGTCCTTGATGGAGCCGGTGAAGTTGAGGTTCTCGGCCTTGGCGTAGATGCGCCGCGTACGGCCGTGCCACTCGCAATCGATGGCGAGCAGCGGCGTGTTGCCGACGAGGATGCGCAGCCCTTGCAGGCGCTCGAGCACTGCCGGGGAGGGGTGCGGGGAAAGCAACACGACTATGAACTCCATGGAGCGGGCACCGCAGGGCACGGCGCATCCTAATGGTCGACGCCTCGCGCGACGAGCGCAGTCAGTGTTTGTCGCCGCGACTGTAGGAGAAAAGACGGCATGATTTAGAGTGGCGAGGGAGAGTACGGGGTGCGGGGGTTTGGTGAGGGATGGTGGGTGGAGGTTGGGGAGGAGGAACGGGCGGGGACGGGAAACCCTTTGCGGGAGTGCCTGTGACACAACTGGTGGAACCACCCAGAACCTGATCCAATCCGAGGCTCCCAATGCGTCGCACTCTCCTTGTTGTCAGCTCTCTCGCCACCCTTGGAACCGCGCCAGTCGCGGCGCAGTCGGTGCGCGTCATCAGTCCCGGCCCGAATCGCATCGTCCTCGCCAACACGGAGGACGACGGACGCGCGATGATCGGTGTTTCTACGTCATCGGGCAGCAAGCGCGATACCCTCGGCGTACTCGTCAGCTCGCTCACCGCGAGTGGTCCCGCGGAAAAGGCCGGCCTCAGTGAAGGCGACCGGATTCAGTCGATCAACGGCGTGTCACTGCGGGTGGGACGAGAGGACGCCGGCGACGGCGAAATGGGCGGCATCATGCAGCGCCGGCTGACCCGCGAACTCGGCAAGGTGAAGGCCGGTGACGAGGTGACACTGCAGGTCTGGCACGACGGCGCGAGCAAGAGCTACAAGGTCAAGACCATGGCCGCCGACGAGTTGAGCCCGTCGCGGCGCAAGATCAGCAGTGATGACCGCGCGGTGATCGGCATAGGTTTTGGGCTCACGGGCTCCAAGCGCGATACCGCCGGCGTGTTCGTGAACTCGGTCACCGAGAACGGCCCGGCAGAGAAGGCAGGCATCGTGGAGGGTGATCGCATTGCCGCAATCAACGGCGTTTCGCTCAAATTGTCGAAAGACGACCTGGAAGATGGCTGGGTGGCGAACTCGCGGCTGAACCGGCTGTCGCGCGAAGTGGCCAAGGCCAAGCCCGGCGATGTACTTGAGTTGACGGTCGTGAGCGGCGGCCGCGCACGCGCGGTGAAGGTGGCCACAGCCAAGGCGTCGTCGCTCAAGGGCTACGATGGTGGCGGCTTCACGATCTTCCGATCGCCCGAAGGGATCATGCCACCCATGCCACCCATGCCACCCATGCCGCCCATGCCGCCCATGCCGCCCATGCCGCCGATGCCGGGCATGGCCCCGCATGCGTCGACAGCCCCCCGCGCGCCGATGGTGCGTTGGCGCACGTTCGACGATGCCGATATCGGCGCTGAGGTGCGCATCGAGATGGATGACGTTCGTCGGGAGATCGCACGCGCGCTGCGCGATGAACTTCCGCGGGCGCAGGCCGAGATGCGCCTGGGACTGGAGCAGGCGCGCAAGCAGCTGGAGGCAGCGCGGATCACGATGCGTACCGGGACGGTGCGGATGTAATTGGAGAATCGGAATTCGGATGACGGAACTGGAATACGAATTCTGATTTCCTAGAACGTCGGTCCCAGCAGCGCGGCGTTCAGCACCAACCGGTCCAGCGCGCGCCACCACCCGCGGAACATCGGATCGTTGGCGAACATCACCAGGTGGCCACGCCCCACCGGCTCTTCCACTACCAGCGCGGTGCCCTTGAGCAGGCGTTCGGTATTGTCGGGGAAGGTGAAGCCGGCGCGCTTGAACAACCCGGTGGTGGGGAATACGGCGACATTCGTCCCTTCCTTGGATAGCTTGAGGAAGGCGTCGCCCTCGAACATCACCGTGGTGCGCTGCTTTTCCACGCCAAGCGTGAGCCAGTGCGTCATGTCGAGCACGGCGTCAAAGTGGGCACCGGGCACCGGCTGTGGCGCGTTCGGGTTGGCCGACGGGCTCTTCACGGCGAGCAGCGAATCCGCCCCCAGGAGGGCGGCGGGCGCCGCCTCGGCCTTCGGCTTCTCGCTCTTGCTGTCGCTCTTGGTGTCGGCCTTCGGCTTCTCGTCCTTGGGTTCGTCCTTCTTCTTCTCGTCCTTCGCGTCGTCGCCCGTCAGGATGCGCGCGGTCGTCATGCCGACGTCCTCGCGGGCGGCCCACGACGTGGAGCCGCCCATGGTGATGAGCGTGCCGCCCTTCTCGACCCACGCCTTGAGACCGGCGCCCTTGCCCAGCGTTCCGGCGTTGCCGTCGGGAATGATGATGACGTTGAACGCCGACATGTCGCCGTTGAGCGACGAGAGCGCGACCGGCGTGAACCTGATGCCGTAGCGCTGTTCGAGGCTCCACCAGACGGAGCCGTACGCGCCGAGGCCCACGCCCTGGTCGGCCGCGACGGCGATCTTCGGTTCCAGCACCGAGACCGTGCTTCCCGAGCCGGTGCCGAACTGCGACGTCTCGGGGAACGCGGTGTTGACGCCGGTCACCTCGACACCCGCCGCCTTGGCCAGCGCGTCGATGCGCGCGCCGAGCGTGGCATCGTTGCGGGAGACGCGCGCCACCCAGGTGCCGCGCGGCCAGTCGATCTTGCCCGTCTGGAGGGGCTCGTTGCCGATGGCCAGCTTGTACCCTTCCTGCAGCAACTGTCCGGCCAGGCGCGACGCGCCGGCGCGGTCGTTGCGGAAAAGGTAAGCCGACCGCGCGTTGGCGCCATCCACGATACCGCCGCGCACCGTCACGGGCAGCGTCTCGCCGTTGATGCGCGGTGCCCCAGCGCCGGGAATCGACAGCTTCTCGCCGTTCATCGGGGCGGCATCCTCGGTCCACCACGATTCCACGCCAAACGACACGGGCAGCGCCCACGCGGTGATGTCGTAGAACTCATAGCCTTCGCCGCCGCCGTTCTTGCCGCGGTTGATGTTGCGCTTGAAGTAATCGAGCTGCGTCTTGGCAAATACGGGGTCGAGTGCCGGGTCGGGCTCGAGCAGCGCCTTGGCCACGCGTCCCTGCGGCTGGGCGAGGTCGACCACGAACGACCCGGCCGGGAAGGTGTGCGCGGCGGTAGCGTCGTCGCTGTACGCATGCGCCCTGGTGCTGGTGAGCGGCTGCGACAGGCGGTGCACCTCCACGCCGGCGCGGAGCAGCACCGCGGCAAGTTCGGCGGCGCGTGCCGGGTCGTTGCCCGGCGCGAACACCACGCGCTTCATCGGTTGCGTCTTGCCGTCACTCACCGCCAACTGCCGGAAGGCGAGGTAGTCCTTCACCCGCTCGCGGGCGCGTGACGCCGTGGTCTCGAACGTCGCCACGGCCGCCGTGTAATGCTTGGCGATTCCGTCGCGCAGCGACAATAGGGTGCCGTCGTCGCGGCGCTTGAGCAATGAGGGGCCGCCGTCGGTTTCGTACGTCGCGCCCGTTGCCCCGTTCAGGGCCGGCCACGTGTCGTAGTAGCCCGGGTAGTAGAGGTCGAACTGGTCGCGCACGTAGTACAGCCAGCCGAACTCGTCGAAGGCGCGGGCGTTGCCGGCGCCGATGGCCTCGTTCCACTTGTTGGGCCAGCCGCTGATGTTGGCGTTGATCGGTCGCGAGGCGGGCGCCATGTAGTATTGCACCGTGTAGCCGTGCAGGTCGGCGGTGACCATCGGGTGCCAGCGCAGCATGCCGGCCACGATGTTGCGCACTTCCAGCTGCGTGGTGGCGATGAGGTCGCGGTTCATGTCGAACCGGTAGTGGTTGTAGCGGCCGCTGATCGACCACGGCTGGCCACGCTGCTGTTCGATGCCGGCACGCTCGGGACTTCCCACCGCCACCGAGTTGGACCAGACGGAGAAGCGCTCGTGTCCATCGGGGTTGGACGACGGGTTGATGATGACGATCGCGTCCTTCAGCAGCGCGAGCGTCTTCGGGTCCTCGGTGGCGGCGAAGTGGTAGAGCAGCGCCATCGAGGCCTCGAAGCCGGGCACCTCGTCGCCGTGGACCGACCCGCTGAACCAGACCACCGTTGGTGTGCGCGCGGTGATGGCGTCGAGTTCGGCGGCGCCGACCCCGCGCGGGTCGGCGATCTTGTCGAGGTCGGCGCGAATCTGGTCGAGCCGGGCGATGTTCTCCGGCGAGGACACGATGTAGATGCGCATGGTGCGCTTTTCGCTTGAGCGCCCGATCTCCTCCACGCGCACGCGGTCCTTCGCCGCGTCGGCGATGGCGAACAGCACCTTTTCCTGTGAGGCGTACTGCGTATGCCAGGTGCCGATGCCGTAGCCAAGCACGTCGTCGGGCCGGGGCACCGAGGCACGGTAGGGGCCCTTGGCGTAGAACGAGAAGTGCGCGTCGTCGCGAATGGAGTCGACGGGCGTTCGTTGCGCGGCCAGTGGGGCGGCGGCAAGGAGCGCGAGGGCAAAAGAGGCGAATCGGCGCATGGCGATGCGGGGTTGGGGATAAGAGCCCCTGAAATTGCATCGTCGCCGCCCGTCCCGCCATTCGGACCGCTGCCGCGCACGCGGCGACCGGTTCGTTCAACACGGGGATTCGTTCGTCTCTCACGGAGACCGGAGCGAACCGAGGACCGGAGAACGACAAAACACTTGAGGGGGTGTGGCGGAGAGTACTCTCCGCCACACCCCCTTGAAAGTGGTTGCCGTTCTCTGTGACCTTCGTGCTCCTCCGGTCTCCGTGAGAGACGGTCTCCGTGAGAGATTCACGAAACCGTCGTGCCGCACCCGCGCGAGATCAGAATTCGATCTGCGTCCCGAGTTCCACCACCCGGTTGGGCGTCAACTGGAAGAACGCCGCCGCCGACTGCGCGTTGCGTGACATCAAGGCAAAGAGCTTCTTGCGCCAGAGGCTCATGGTCATGCCGCCGGGTTTCCACGCCTTAGGCTGTGGGATCAACTTCTCGCTTCCGAGGTAGAAGCTGGTCTCCATCGGCTTGGCGCTGAGTCCCTGCCTGTGCACCTTCTTCATCACTTCCTTGACGTCCGGCGACTCCATGAATCCGTATTCCGCCGTGACCCGCGCGAAGCCGTGGTCAAGCCGTTCGATAGTCACCCGCTCGTCATCCGGCACATAGGGAATCTCGGCGGTCTTGATCGACAGCAGGATCACCCGTTCGTGCAGCACCTTGTTGTGCTTGAGATGGTGAAACAGCACCACCGGGGCACCGGCCCCTTCCGACGTCATGAAGACCGCCGTCCCCGACACGCGATGAATGTGCGTGGTCGACAGGCTCGCCAGGAAATCGGCGATGGGCATGGCGTGTTCCTTCAGCCGTTCACGCAGGATCAGGCGTCCACGCTTCCAGGTGGTCATCAGCAGGAACAGCGCGCCGGCAATCGCCAGCGGCACCCAGCCGCCGTGCACCACCTTGATGATGTTCGCGCCGAGGAAGCTGAGGTCGACGATGAGGAACATCATCGCCAGCGTCAGCGCCTTCCACAACGGCCACTGCCACCGGTTCAGGCTGATCACGAAGAAGAGGATGGTCGTGATGGTCATCGTGCCGGTGACGGCAATGCCGTAGGCCGCGCCGAGCGCCGTGGACGACCGGAAGCCGAGTACCACCAGCAGCGTTCCGATGCCGAGTGCCGTGTTCACCTCGGGCATGTAGATCTGGCCGTACTCCCTGGCCGACGTGTGCACGATGGACATGCGCGGGCTGTAACCCAGCTGGATGCACTGCTGGGTCAGGGAGAAGGCGCCCGAGATGAGGGACTGCGACGCAATGACCGCGGCCACGGTGGCGAGGGCGATCAACGGGAAGAGCATCAAGCGCGGCGCGAGGCTGTAGAAAGGATTGTCGGCCGCGGCCGGGTCGCCGAGCACGATCGAACCCTGGCCGAAGTAGTTGAGCAGCAGCGCGGGGAGCACCAGCCAGAACCAGGCGGTGCGAATGGGCTTGCGTCCGAAGTGTCCCATGTCGGCGTACAGCGCCTCGGCGCCCGTCACGGCCAGCACCACCGCTCCCAGCACCGTGGCCGCATGCATGTCGTGCATGGCAAAGAACCGCACGGCCCACAGCGGGTTCATGGCCGAGAGGATGTGCGCATCCCGGGTCACCTGCGCCAGCCCCAGCCCGCCGATGGTCGTGAACCAGAGGAGCATGAGGGGGCCAAATGCCGCGCCGACGCGTGCCGTGCCGAACTTCTGCACGACGAACAGGCCGATGATGATCACCACCGTGAACGGGACGACGAGTGTAGAGAACGCGGAGTTCCTCACCTCGAGTCCTTCCATGGCGCTGAGCACCGAGATGGCTGGGGTGATGATTCCGTCGCCGTAGAGCAGTGCGGCGCCAACCAGGCCGAGTGCGATGAGCACCGCCCGTCCTCGCCTGCGCTGCGTGTCCTTCTTGAGAATGAGCGCCAGCATGGCAAGGATGCCGCCCTCACCACGGTTGTCCGCGCGCATGATGTAGACGATGTACTTGAAGCTGACCACGAGGATCAGCGACCAGAGAATGAGCGACAGGACACCGTAGACGTTGTCGGGCGTCGGCGCCAGGCCGTACTCCGGCTTGAAGCATTCCTTGAAGGCGTACAGGGGGCTGGTACCGATGTCGCCGTATACGACACCAAGTGCGGTGATCGTCAGGATGCCCAGCCGGCGTCCCGTGGGGTTGGCTTCGGGAAGGTGCGACTCGCGGGGAACCGGGCGTTGCGCAGTGACGCCGGTCAGCGGCGTGTTGTCAGGTTCGGGCAGCGCGGTGGGGCTGGCTGAATCAGCCGACATATGGTGGAGGGCGACAGCCCAGGAAGAGCGCGGGTTGCAGGGGTAGCGAACCCCCTGCACGAAAAACGGGTCGCGCGCGATGCGCGACCCGTTTGAAACATACCCGCGCCGCCAATGGCGTAAAGCCGTGCCGGCTTACTTCTTCGCCGCCAGTTCGTCGATTGCCCTGGCCGCGTCCTCGAGCACCTTGGCGACGGATTGCAGGAACGCGTGATCGTCGAGATGCTGGGTGGCGTGGGAATACGTGGCCCGCGCGGCATGCTTGAACGCCCGGTTCATGTCCATCATCGCGTCACTGGTGAGTCCAGCGCCCTTGCGCGCGATGCGCGAGAAGATGTCTTCCACCGTGCCCTTGTGCTCGGCGAGGTGCTGCCGCCCGGCGTCGGTGATCTCGTACACCCGCTTTCCCCCCTCGTCGGCGAGCGCCCGGGCGAACCCCATCTCCTCGAGCAACGTCAGCGTGGGATAGACCGTACCCGGGCTAGGCTGGTACACGCCACCCGCCCGCTCTTCGATGGCCTTGATGATGTCGTACCCGTGTCGTGGGCGTTCCTCGAGCAGGGAGAGGATCACGAACTTCAGGTCGCCGTGCTCGAACATGCGGCCGCCGCGAAAAGGTCCGCCGCGAAACTGCCCGGCCATCTTCCAGATGAAGCCCGAGATATCGGGATCGATGCCAAAGCCTCCCCATCCGCGTCCCGCGCCGCGCGGGCGGCACCCGTCGTGTCCGAACCACATGCTGCCTCCGCTGTTGGATTCCCTCGTGCTCGGTCCATCACCACCAAGACTCGATACTACGGCATCAAGATATAACTAAGATATATCGCAAAATCAACTCTCTACCCCCCACTCCGCACCTCTCGTCGCTTTGAAGGAACCGTTGGGGGTCCGTGACGTTGTCCGATGAGCAAAGGTACGCAACTATTCAGGTGCCCCCTTGAGAGGTCCTCGTGTTCGACCTGCTGCAACATCCGCCGCACAGTCCCGAACCAGTGCGCATGGGCGCAAGCGTCAGTATCGCGACCCACGTCGCGCTGGTGCTCGCGCTCGCGCTGGGCACCCGACAGGCGACGGTGCGGGACAACGATGTCCAGGAGTCGATCGTCGAGACGGCGATACGCTACCTGCTTCCACCTGACAAGCACGAGGCGGCATCGGAGGAGGCTCGGGCGCAGTACACCGAGCGGATGGGGCCGCTGCCGTCCACGACGAGTGCCGATAGGTACGGCGCGCCGGTGCCCGAGAAGACCGGGACGGACGCGAAGAAGGACACGGACGCCAGCGCGCAGATGTCCCTGGCGGAGGCGGCCAGCGCCCAGGATGCCTTCACGCTCACCGACGTGGATACGATTGCCGCGCGCGATCCGGAGAGTGCGGCGCCGGCGTATCCAGTTCTCCTGAAGTCACGGGGCATCGAAGGAGCGGCCGTCGTGCGGTTTGTGGTCGATACCACCGGACGCGCGGACCCGGCGTCGTTCCAGCTCATCGAGACCAATCATCCACTGTTCGGCGCTGCGGTGCGGGACGCGCTGCCCGGGATGAAGTTCCGCCCGGCGTCGATCGGCGCCAGGAAGGTGCGGCAACTCGTGGAACAGCCGTTCATCTTCCGCATCGTTCGGCCGGGCACGCCGCCGCCGGCGACGAAGCCATAGCACTCGTGCGGCAAGCGCAGAGGGGGAGGCCCATCGGGCCTCCCCCTCTCGCACATCAGGCGTCGTGCGGTGCTGCTACTCGTATCGCAGGGCGACGATCGGGTCCATGGTTGCGGCGCGTCGTGCGGGGTAGACCCCAAAGACCACGCCGACGGCGGCCGAGAAGCCGAAGGCAAGCCCGACGGCCTGCGACCCGATCACCGTGGTCCATCCCATGACCCTGGTGAAGACGGTTGCCCCGCCGGCGCCCACGAGAATGCCCATGGCGCCTCCGACAAGGCAGAGCACGACGGCCTCGACGAGGAACTGGAACATGATGTTCATTCGCGTCGCTCCCAGCGCCTTGCGAATGCCGATCTCGCGTGTGCGCTCGGTGACCGAGACAAGCATGATATTCATGATGCCGATGCCGCCGACGATCAGTGACACGGTGGCGATGCCGGCCAGCAGTAGCGAGAACACGGCCGTGGTTTCGCCGAGCGTGTTGAGAAAGTCAGCCTGCGAACGCGTATTGAAGTCGTCGTCCTTGCCCGGCCGCAGCCGATGTTGACGCCGCAGGATCTTCTGGATCTCCGCCATCGTCTCGGGAATGTCATCTTCCGTGGCGGCGAGCACACTGATGGAGCGCACCCGGTTCTGGCCAAGCACGCGGAATCGTGCCGTGGTGATGGGAATCAGGACCTGGTCATCGGGGTTGTTGAACGGGCTGGCCTGCCCCTTCGACTTGTAGACGCCGATGACGGTGAACTGGATGCCACGGATGCGAACGGTCTCGTTGACGAGCGCGTCGGGCGTCTGCAGCCCCAGGTTATCGATGACGGTCGGGCCGACCACCGCGAGGCGCTGCCGCGACTGGTCCTCGGCGGTCGTGAAGAACCGCCCGGCGGCCAACTCGTACTTGCGTACCTCGGGATAGTTGGAGGTGACACCGACGATCTGGGTGTTGGTGTTCTTGTTGAGATACTGCACCTGCAACTGTCCCGACATTTCGGGCTGCACGGCGAGGATATATTCGCCGCTGTCCGCGAGCGCCTTGGCATCTTCCATGGTCAGGAGTGCGCTGCCAAATCCGGTGCGCACGCCGCCCATGCCCCGGGCCTGGCCGGGGCTGACGGTCAGCAGCGTCGTGCCAAGTGCCGCGATGCGGTCGTTCACCGCCTTCTGGGCGCCGCGGCCGAGCGCGACCACGGCAATCACCGCCGCGACACCGATGACGATGCCGAGCATGGTGAGCAGTGACCGCAGCTTGTTGGCGCGCAGCGCGCCGAGCGCCACGATAATGGTTTCGCCGAAAAGCATGTACTAGCCCCTGGGGCGCGCGGCGCCCGCTGCGGGCGCACCACCGCCGCCACCACCACCCGGACGTCCGCCGCCACCTGGGGCAGCCGCGCCACCACCCAGCGGGCTGTTGCCGCTCATCATCTGGCGTGCGCGGTCGGTGGCCGCCTGACGCTGGGCCTGCATCGCCGCGGCCGACAGGAGCGCGACGTGCTCTCCTTCCTTGAGACCGTCGAGCACTTCAGTGTAGTCGTAGTTGGCCACGCCGAGGCGCACCATGCGCGGCTCCCAGGTGGAATCGGCCTTTTGCACGAATACGAGTCCTGTACGACTGCGTGAGCGCATGCCCGGGCCCTTGGGCCCTTCGACGGTGCGCCCGGCCTGGTCGCCACGTCCACCCGCTGCGCCCGGTGCCTGCGCGCCGCCCGCACGCGCACCACCAGCACGCGCGCCGCCGCTACCACCGGCCATTGCCGCACCGCCACCCGCACCGCCACGACCGCCGCTCATGCCGCCCGTGCCGCCACCGCCATTGCCACCTTCACGCCGACGGCAGGCGCCGGCGATGCGCGAGTCAACGCCGAGCTCGGCGTAGATCGGCGCCATCTGGCCATTGAGGGTACGACGGTCGGCATCGGGGCTGCGCATCTTCTCGCGGATGTCGTCGAGTTTCTTGGCGACTGCCGGCTTCTTTTTCATGGCATCCGTCACCTTCTTGCAGTCGGCGTCCGTCACCTCCACCTGCTGGAATCCACCGCCGCCACCCTGCCGGTCGAAACCCTGCGGAAGGAGGTCCACTTCGCCGTTGCTCGTCTGCGAGTGGTTCTCGCCACCGCCACCGCCACCGCCGCCGCCGTTGGGACGACCGCCACGGTTACCGCCCTGTCCGGCGCCCGGGCCACCACCCTGACCGCGGCCCATTCCGCCTCCCATGGAGGCGCGGAGCTTGGCGCTGACGCTATCGGGGTTGAGGCCGAGGAGCGGCGCGATGCTCTGCACTTCGCGCATGTTGCGCACGGCATCGTTGGGGATGGCGAGTACGCCGGTGCGACGGTCGACGAGCACGGACGTTTCGCCGTTCATCCCGGGCATGAGGAGGCCTTCCTCGTTGCTGAGCGAGATGAGCACGGGGAACATGGTCACGTTCTGCTGCACGACGGCATTGGGCTCCACCTTCTCCACCCTGCCGCGGAACGGATGGTCGGGAAAGGCGTCCACCGTCATGGTGGCTTCCTGACCGACGGCGATCTGCCCGATATCGGTCTCGTTCACCAGCGCGCGGGCGCGCACGCGGTTGAGGTCTGCCATCTGGAGGATCGTGGAGCCGCCGCCGACGGACGACGTGCCGGCTTGGATGACCTGGCCGAGCGAGACCGTCTTTACGATGACGGTGCCGCCCACGGGGGCGCGCACGGTGGCGTCCTCGAGGCGCTGCTGGGCCATGTCGAGCGTCATCTTGGCCCGCACGAAGGAAGCCGTCGAGTTGGCGAAGTCCAGGTTCGCCGTCTCGTTTTCCGTGGCGGTGATGATGCGCTGCTTGAACAGCTCATCGGAACGCTTCTTCTGCGCCTGGGAGGTGGTCAACTTCGCCTGCGCGGCATCCAAGTCGGCCTTGGCCTGGTCGGCGGCGTTGGTGAGGTCGCGGGTGTCGATCTGGACGATGAGGTCGCCCGGCTTCACGATCGAGCCGACCTCGACGGTCATCTTGGTGATCTGTCCCGATGCGGTCTTCGACTTGACCTCGACGATGTTGATAGGCTCGATGATGGCGGTCGCCGTCGCATCGACGACGACATCGCGACGCATCACGACGGCGGTCTGGATGGTCGGCGTTTTTTCGGTCTTCTTGCCGCAGGCGAGGATCGTCGACAGGGCAGCGAGGGCAAGCAGGGATCGGCGGTTCACGAGGTGCTCCAAATAGGGCGTCATTCGGGATCGGATCACTTGAGGTCGCGGCCGACGAGGGCCTCGACCTGGGCCTTGGCAATGCGGGCGTTGTACCGCGCCTGAATGAGCGCGGCACGGGCCTGGTCGAGCGTGGCCTGCGACGTCAGGACGTCGAGCAACACCGAAGCCCCGAGCGTGTAGCGCTGCTGCTGCACGCGCAGGTCCTCCTCGGCGGCATCGATCGTCGCCAGCTGGAGGGCGACCTGCTGCTCGGCGGTGCGGAAGGCGCCGAGGAACTGCACGAGGGACTGCTGCTGGGCCAGCTTGGCATCACGCAACGTGGCGACGGCGTTGTCCTCGGCCACCGTGGCCTGCACGATGTTCTGTTCGCGGGTGAAGTTGTTGAACAGCGGGTAGCTCACCGACAGGCGGAGGCTGGTCTGCTTGGCCATGGCGCCGCTGCCGTAATCGAAGCTGTTGGAGGTGTTGTTGCCGTTGAGGCTGTACGACGAGTTCAGCGTCGGCAGGTAGGGCGTCTTGCTGGCCTTCTTGGCGGCGCCGGCGGCGACCAGCGCCGCCTCAGCCTGGCGCACCGACGGTCCCTGCAAGGCCAGCCCGGTGAGCGACGCGCTGTCGAGAACGATGTGTCCCATCTCGGCTGTGTCTGCCGGCAGGGCGGTGACGACATCGACGGAGGCGACGAGGCGGCTGAGTGCCGCATTGGCGGAGCGCAGGTTGTTCTGCGCAGTGAGCATCGCGAGGTTGGCATTGCCCACCAGGATTGCGCCGCGCAGCGAGTCGCTCTTGGTGGCGGCTCCGGCGCGCACCTTGGCGGTGGAGGAGTTGAGCTGCTCGACGGCCTGCTCCAACTGCCGGCGGGCGGCGCTTTCACTCTCACGCGCGGCGAGGACGGCGAAGTACTGCTGCTTGACCTGGAGCGCGACGTTGTAGAGCTCTGACGTCTCGCCAGCCTCGGCCGCATCCACGTTGGCCTGCGCCGACTTCAAGTTGTACCATCGGCGCCCGCCGTCAAACAGTTCGAGGTTCGCGGAGTAACCGCGCGAATAAGACCACGGAGAGCCGTTGTAGGGAACCAACTTGCCCTGGAAGAAGGTCTCACCGCCTGACCTGGAACCGGAGCCGGACAAGCTGATGGACGGGATGTACGCGCCGTACGCCGAGCGCACGGCAGCCGCTGTGGTACGCAGCCCGTTGCGCGCCGAGACGGTGGCCGGGTTGTTGCGCTGGGCAAGGCGCACGGCCTCGTCCAGAGCTATGGGGCGCGCGCCGTCACTCGCCGGCTGTTGGGCGGCAAGGGCGAGGGGCACGGCAAACAACAAAAGAGTCACACGCTTCATTTCTTCTCCTGCGCGCGGGCTTTCTGGTCCCGCTGCATCTGTTCATACACGCGCTGTTGACCCGGCGTGAGTATGGCTGAAATCTTGAGCCGGGCCTCGTTCCGCACCGAGTCGAGTTGCGTGCGGATTGGGACCACGAGTATGGACTCGGCCCGGAATCGAGCGTCCAGGATATTGTCGACGCCCGTTCGCTGGTCGTCCGTCAGTTTGAGGTCCTTCGCGAACCGGTCCCGCATGGTCTTCGAGGACAATGGTGGATTGGTGCGCACTACCAGGCGGTCGAAGGCAACGCCGAGCGCGGCGCCGGTCACGGCCGCCGCGAAGTAGAACGCCAAGGCCAGCTCTTTCGTTCGCGTCATCGTTCGGCGAGTGGTGGCGAAGCCCGGGGGCTAACGGCCGTTGATGTAGTTGATGGTCGCCTGCCGATCCGTCTGGGCGTCGCGGATGGCAAGGGTCGGCCCGCCAGTGGCCGGGCCCAGCACGGAGTCGTACGCCATCTGGCGCTGCTCGGCGCGCGAGCGCAGGAAGATCGATCCGGCGACGATGAGGGCGAACCCGGCGGCGATGAGCCCCAGCCGGGTCCACTGCGTGGGGACGGACCACCAGGCGTCGAGCGTCTCGCCGCCGGCGATGCGATCCATGATGCGTTGTTCGAGCGCGCTCCAGTAGCCGGCCGAATCGGGGGCGGCGTAGAGCGCGCGCAGCGCGTTGGTCAGTTCGGGGTCAGGGCGATCGCCGTCATCCGGGACGAGACGAGGTCCAGAGTAGTTGGTGGTCATTGGGGGTTCCGTAGCTGTTGAAGGAGGCGCCGCAGCGCCGACCGTGCGTAGTGCAGGTCGGACCGTGCCGTTCCCTCGGGAATGCCGAGCAGTTGGCCAATTTCTGAATGCTTGAATCCCTCGACGTCATGCAGCACGATCACCGACCGCTGACGGACGGGAAGCTCTGCGAGCGCATCGCGCAGGCGCCGTCGCAGCTCGTCGGATTCCGCCGGATCGCGGAATGGTGACGCTATGGTCTCGGGAAGGTCGTCGGCGTCGCGCACCTTGCGCCGGCGCGTGATGTCGAGCGATGCGTTGGAGACAATGCGATGCAGCCACGCACCGAATGCCTGATCGGGAAGGAATCGATGCAAGGCGCGGTAGGCATGCAGGAACGCGTCCTGCACGGCATCCTCGGCGTCCTCGTGCGTAATGACGATGGCGCGCGCGACGGCATAGGCCCGCCGCTGGTGGCGGCGGACCAGTTCCGAAAACGCCCCGAGCTCACCGCGCTGTGCGGAAAGTACGAGGGCCTTCTCGTCATCAGGGCGGTCAGGCGTCGTCACGCGTCGGATGGAAATTCCGGCTCGCAGTGCAGGCGCCGGACATAGGGCGATTGCTGTCATCGCGTCTCGTCACAGGGTGCAACTTAAGAGACGGATGGCAATGAAGAAACGTTGAGGCTTGCACCCCGCACTCCTCCCGGGCATGCTCAAGAGCCCTTCAGTCCAAGTGCATCCGCGTTGGCTCGCATCGCCTCCACCACGAAGGCGATATGGGCGTCCAGCTCCACGCCGAGCTCGGCGGCGCCCTTGGTGATGTCCTCGCGAGAGACCCCGCGGGCAAACCCTTTGTCCTTCATCTTCTTCTTCACCGAAGACGCCTCGAGATCGAGGATGCTCTTGCTCGGTCGCACGTAGGTGGCGGCCGTCACGAGCCCGCAGAGTTCGTCCACGGCGAACAGCGTCCTGGCCAAGGGCGATTCCCGCGGCGTGTTGGTGTACTCGGCGTGCCCCATGATGGCGGTGCAGGTCTCGTCCGGGACACCGAGGGCGCGCAGGTGCCGTACGCCGTGGGCCGGATGCTCGTCGGTGGCAGAGTGCGCATCGTTGGGGAAGCGCTCGTAGTCGAAGTCGTGCAGGAGGCCGGCCACGGCCCAGGCCTCCTCATCGGCTCCGAACTGCCGGGCATACGCCCGCATCACCGTCTCGACGGCGAGCATGTGCTTGCGAAGTGATTCGCTCTGCGTCCATTCGCAGACGAGATCCCAGGCGGCGTTTCGATCGAGGGACATATGCAGAAATCCGATGACGGAGGACCGATGACAGAGGGCCGATAGGCCGATGGACTGTGGGAAGATAGGTGCGCAGCGCGTCTATATGAACACGGGCGACGGACAACCATGCGCGGTCGTATGTCATCCGTCATCCGTCATCTGTCATCTGTCATCTGTCATCTGTCATCTGTCCGGAGGCCGCGGCGCGCCGCCAGCGGCACCGTCCGGCCGACGCCCACCCTGGCCGCCGGCGGGTCGCAGCGACGGGTTCTTCACCGTTTCAGGCACCTCGGCCCACTGTTCGGGTGTCAGCACCGTCTGAATCGACTTCGTAGCCACCAGGTAGTTGTTGCGTGCCTCCTGCAGCAGCGGCTGGAGCTTGGGGAAGAGTGTTTGCATGTCGCCGCCGCTCTTGCCCTGCTTCTGCATCTCGCCCTCGATGCGCTTGGTCAGCTCCTCGGTCTTGGCATCGAGCGAGTCGCCGATGGCCTTCAGCCGGGTGATCTGTACCGGCGTCAGCTTGATGATGTCCTTCAGGTCCATCAGCGGCGTCATGGGGTTCGGCGAAAGCCGGCGCACCATCGCGGGCAGGTCCAGCGCTGGACGACCGTTGTTGTTCGTGCCGCCGCCGTTCAACATGCCTTCGAGCATTGCCCTCTGGCGATCGACGCCCACCTGCAGCCGTGCGGTGAGCGAGACCTGGAAGGGGTTGCGCAGCGCCGAGCGCGCCAGCGCGTTGCTGCCGAACCGCTCGTTGACCGTGTACCTGAAGTTGTTGGTGACCGGGTCGAAGCCCTTCACGTAGAGCAGCGTGTTGTCGGGATAGGCGGGCTGTCCCCAGCCGCGCAGGTTGTTGGCGCCGTGCACCATCTGGTCGATGCCGGCGAGCGGGTTGACCAGCCCCACCTGCACCTGGAGGCGGCGGCCGATGGACGGCCCGAGTTGCGGGCGGAAGTTGAGCTGCAGGTCGAGCGAAGCGGTCCACGGCGCGCGACAGCTGTTGCGGCCGGCGACACTGTTCAACTGCGACACCAGGCAGTCCTTGGCGGGGCCGGGTGCCGCGTCGAGCAGGCGCCGCATGCCGTTGGCGATCGAGGTGTCGCCGATGGACGTCGGGTTGAAGATGAAGGCGCGGTCGTTCCGGGTGCCGTCGCCGTTGATGTCGCCGCTGACGCGCGGCGTGTACGGCTGTCCGGACTGCATGCGCAGGATGCCGGTGACGTCGAGCCACGGACGGGCGAGCCAGGTCAGCGACCCGTTGACGCCTTGCCGGCGCTCGAGGTCGCTGGTGGTGGTCGGGAGGATGTTGGGATCGCCGCCGGTCGTGGGCGACGAGAAGCCACCCTGCGCGCTGCCGCCGGAGAACGATGACTGGTCGGTGGAATGCGTGTAGGTGTACGACATGCTCCAGACGAGCTGCCGCAGGGAGTTGCCGCCCACCGTCGCGGTAACTTGCGTCGTGTGCGAGCGCTGCGGCGACGAGACGTCGAACACATACCCGTACGCGGGATACAGGCGGGACGCCGTCAGCGTGGTGGCGCCGGAGAACGGAATGATCGTGGCCGCCGGCACGTACACCGGACGGTTGCCTTCCGCGGTGAGGAAGAACTGCGGAGTCTGCGAGAGGTTGAGGTCGGTCACGCCGTACAGGCTGGTGCCCAGCGAGTACGAGGCGTCGACGCTCGCGTTGTAGCGCTGCAGGAACCGCTTGGAGACGCCGAACGATCCGCGAACGGAGCGCGGCGTGGCAAACGCGGGATCAAACGCGGTCACGTTCGGGCGCGTCTGGCTGAGCGGCACACTCGGTCCGGAGCCGTCAGCACAGACCGTCGGGATGGTTGACGGATCGGCAAGATAGGTGCGCCAGTCGGGAATCGGCACCGCATTCCCGACGCAGACGAGCTGCGTTTCGCCGCCGGGGAGGCCCGTGGCGTCGATGGCCGACGAAAAGAGCTGTGTCGGGGCGCGACCGCGGAATTCGCCCACGCCGCCGCGCAGGATCCAAGGCTGCGGGAACTGGGGCTGCTGTCCCGCCGCGCCGCCGAGCATTCCGCCCAAGCCACCCATTCCACCGCCCGGGCCGCCGCCGAAACCGCCACGACCGCCACGACCGCCAGCATCACCGCCGCCGGCACCGCCGCCTTGGGCACCGCCCTGGGCACCGCCCTGACCCTGGCGGTTGGCACGGCGCCCAGTGTCAGGCGGAAGGCCAAGCGTCAGCGTGAAGCCGATCCGCGGGCTCACGCGGAAGTCGGACGGAATGTCGTTGGTGCGCAAGCCGAACTTCGCATAAACGTCGGGATTGAAGGCCGGCTGGCCGTCGATGCCGCTTCCCTCTCCGCGCAGTCCATACGTGAACTGGAAGGCACGATTGGGGCGCCAGATGTCGCCGAGGTAGATGGCGCTGGTGATCGCGCCGCCCGTGCGCTGCGCCGGCGCGAACGACCGCGTGAACTGGCTGGGCAGGTTTGTGTCGAAGTTGTCCAGCGACTGGAACTGGAAATT
>DATCGU010000298.1:0-15820 GCA_036508735.1 Gemmatimonadaceae bacterium | reverse complement strand
GCTGGCACTCCCCACGAGCGCGCCCGTGACCACTCCCGAAGACACCGACGCGGTGGGCGAGTTCGAGGAGGTCCAGGAGATACCGCCCGAGCCGAGCGAGTGTCCGTCGCGCGCGTACGCCGTCGCGCTTAGCGTGGACGTCGCGCCCGACACTACGGTCAGCGGGCCCGCGGGGGTCACGTCGATGCGGGCGACGCTGTTGTCGACCGGCGGTGGAGGGGTCGTTACCCCTCCACCGCTGTCACCGCCGCCGCATCCCGCAAGCACGAACGGTGCGAGGCAGCAGCCAGCCGTCAGGCGTCTGATCCAGCGAGATCGTGGCGCAACCGTCATTGCGTACCCCGTAGTCCGGTAAAATCCAGTAGCCGAATGAACAGCACCATGCCGGGGGACACGGGCGGCGCGAGCGATAGCAATACTGGTGAGCCGCCGTCAACTGCGCGTCAGAAGTGCCTCAGCGGCGTCCTCACTGAAGACTCGGTATGACGAAATGAGGTGAGTCCGCTAGCGGTGTACGATCTCGTGCTCCGGCCATTCGGCGTAGGTGACGCGACCGCCAGAGGCAGAGACCCTGAGTGAGTCTCGGCATCAAGTCATCCTAGGAGCGGGTCAGTGTCGCACGGGTTGAGAACGGATTATCGGGGGTTTCGACACTCCGGGCTAGCCCTGTCGGTGCGCTGCGCCGCCAGGGGGTCGTGCTGCTTATGCTGTTGGCCGTGGAGCCGGTGCCGGCATGCGTCGTGCGAACCACAAAGCTGCGCTGATCACGTTACGGTCTGCGCCCGACACCCCTCAAGCCATAGACCTTGGCGGCGCACGAGGTCCTCGTCAGCTCAGGACAGAGTCCGTTCGCCGGAGCACCTCGGCGTCAGTTTCGAAGGGCAGGCGAGCGCGAATCGCGGCGAGCGCATCAGTCGAGGAGAGCCGGCCCAGGGCCTCGACGGCCGCCAGGCGCACCAGCGGGTCGTCGTCTGCCAGGGCGGCTGTGAGCGCTTGCACGTCGGCCGCGGTACCCGCGTTGGCCAACACCGCGCAGGCGTTGCGCTTGAGCCCGGAGAGCTTGGCTCGCGACAGGGGCGTGTGCTTCAATGCCGTGGAGAACTCTGCCGGGGACGTGGCCAGGAACGCGCGCGCCAGTGCGCGGGCGTCGGGCGCGGCCAGCCGCTCCAGGGGAGAAAACGCCGATTCGGTCGCCCCGGCGGAATATTTATGGTTCCAAGGGCAGACCTCCTGGCAGATATCGCACCCGAACAGGTGCTCGCCCACCATCGCCGCCTGCTCCGGCGTATGCGGCCCCTTGAGCTCGATGGTCAGGTACGAAATACACCGGCGCGCGTCGAGCACGCGGGGCGCCACGAAGGCCTGCGTGGGGCAGGCATCCAGACACCGGGTACAGGTGCCGCAGTGGTCGCTGGCAAACGGGTCGTCCGCCTGCAGCGCGACGTCGAGAAAAAGCGCGCCGAGGAAGAAGAAGGAACCCAGCTGCGGGTTGATCAGCAGGGTGTTCTTGCCGAACCACCCGAGACCGGCACGTTGCGCGAGGTCGCGCTCGAGCACGGGACCGCTGTCCACGAAGGAGCGGCCGTTCAGCTCACCGAGTTCACCCCGCGTCCACTCGAGCAGGACGTCGAGCTTGTCCCACATCACGCGGTGGTAATCGGCAAAGCGGGCGTAGCGCGCCACCGCTCCCGCTGGTTGCGTGCCACCGTAGTTGAGCGCGACGACGAGCGCGCTGACCATGCCGGCAACGGGCTGCCGCGCATCCGCTCTCAGGTCCCTGCCCTTGGCCAGGTAGTGCATCTCGCCCGCATAGCCGCCGGCGAGCCATGAATCGAATTCCTTCAGGGTGGCCGGCTCACCGAGCGACGTGATGCCCACCAGGTCGAAGCCCGCCGCGCGCGCCTGTGCCTTGAGACGAAGCTCGAAGCCCGCGGCGGCCTCGGCAATCACGGGTGGTGCCGGGTCCACCGCGCGTAGCGCAGGACGTCGGCCACCGGCGGCACGGCGTCCTCGCTGCCGTACGCCGTGTACATCCGCCAGCGCAGGTACGTGCGGTCGGGCCACGGGATGAAAGGCGCGCGCGCCCACCAGCGGCGCCGGCGGTACCGCCACCAGACCCGCGTCAGGTCGGCCGCGACCGCGGGATTGACCAACGCGCGAAGCTTCAGCGCGACGAGAAGGCGAAACCAAGGCACGACTGAAAGATGGTAGACGGTAGACAGTTGGCGGTAGACAGTTGGCGGTAGGCAGTTGGCGGTAGGCAGTTGGCGGTAGGCAGTTGGCGGTGGGCGGTTGGCTGCAGGCAGTTGGCAGAAGGCGGGGGCTTCCTGTCGTCGGACGCGCCTCCTATCGTCCACACTTCGCCGACTGCCAACCGCCCACCGCCAACTTCCAGCCGGTCTTCGTCGTGTTCCTCCGCGGTCTGATGCCCCGCATCTCTTGGCTCGCCACGCGCGCCTATTACCGTTTTTCGGTGGGCGGCGCGCTCGTGCCCGCCGACGGGCCGGTGCTGCTGGTGGCCAACCACAACAACTCGCTGATGGATGCGGCCTTCGTGGTGATGGCCGCTCGGCGCGAGGTGCGATTCCTGGCCAAGGCGCCGCTGTTCACGCATCCGCACATCGGGTGGCTGATACGCGCGACGGGCTCGATTCCGGTATACCGCATCCAGGACGACCGCAGCCTGGTGGGCCAGAATCGCGACATCTTCATCGCCGTGCACGCCGCGCTCGCCGAGGGCGCCGCCGTGGGCATCTTCCCCGAGGGAACGAGTCACTCGGGCTCGGGCCTGGCCCGGCTCAAGACGGGGACGTCACGCATTGCCCTTGGCGCGTCCAGGCTCATTGGCCATTCGTTCCCGATCGTTCCCGTGGGGCTCGTCTTTCGCGATCGCAACAGCCTGCGCAGCGAAGTGCGCGTGGTGGTGGGCGAGGCGTTCGACTGGAGTGACCTGGCGGCGCGCGACGACGTGAAGTCCGCGGTGCGCGAGTTGACGAAGCGCATAGACGAGGCGATGCGCCGCGTGACGCTCAACCTCGACTCATGGCAGGACACGGCGCTCGTGCACCTGGCCGAGCAGATATGGGCCGCCGAGAACGATTTCCCCCTCGACTCGGAGAGCACGCTGGCGCGACTGACGCTCACGGCCGGCGTGCTGCAACGGTTCCGGTCGAGCGACGACGCGGCATGGCGCACGACATCTCGCGAGTTGCGCGCGCACGCCCGCATGCTGCAGCACCTGGGGATGACGCCGCAGGCGCTCAAGGAAGACGTCACCTGGGCGGCGGCGGCGCGCTGGTCGATTCTGCGCTTCCCATTGCTGGCCGCAGTGCCACTGGCGGCGGTGGCGCTGCTGGCCTACTGGCCGCCCCTGTTCGCGGTGCGGTGGATGGCAACTCACAACAGCGAAGGGCCGGATTCGGAGTCGACGTACCGCGTGCTTGGCGTGCCGATCCTTGGCGCCATATGGACGTTGCTGCTGAGTGTCGCCGCCGGGTGGAGGTTCGGCTGGCCCTGGGGGCTCAGCGCGCTGCTGCTGTTGCCGGCGGTCGGCATCGGTGCGGCGATGGTGGCCGAGCAGCGCCGGCTGGGATGGCTGGCGATACGGCGGTTCTTCTTGCGTCACCTCCTGCGCCGGCGGCTTGGCCGGATGCGCGAGCGCCAGCGGGCCATCGCTGCGCACCTGAACGAACTGCTCGAACTGGGCACGTCGTAACGCCGCTGCGCCGGCACGCACCGCCACGCGCCGCCGCGGACACCGCTCAGAAGAATGATGTTCCGTCGAGACCGGGTGGGATGGCGATGCCCAGCGCGGCCAGCGCGCTCGGCATCACGTCAACGGTGCGGCGTGGCGTGCGTGCGGCAGGACGGCTGAGCAGCAACGGGACGTCCATGTGCTCGCGGTGGAGCGCGCCGTGCGACGAGAGGTGTGTGATGGGTTCGTACCTGGCCCGAAAGTCCCAGCCGCGAGTGGCCGAGAGCATCATCTCACCGGCGCGGGACGACGCGGCGAGCTGCAGGATCTGCACGAGCGCATCAGGGTAGTCGGAGCGGGCGCACGCGTCGTGCGCCGCATCGGGTGACGCGGCGTCCACCCGGCCGCCGAGCCCCAGCGGGTCACCGCCGTTCATGGGCTCGTACGTGAAACGTTCACCGGAACGGCGGACCATCGCCCGGCCGCGTCCATCGCGCGCGCGCACCTCGCAGGAGTCGATGGTGTGGGGCAGCATCAGCAAGTCCACCGAGTCGCGCTCCAGAAGGCGCTCGGCGGTGGGCTCCCACCGCGTGGCGAGCTCGGGCCAGAACGGGCGGGCCCGGCGATTGAGCTCGAGGTAGACGTGGCTCATCGCGTTGCCGCTCACCATCACGGCTGCGTCGCGTCCGCGCCCGAGGATCCACGGATGGGCGAGCACGCCGAGTCCCCATCGCGCCAGCAGGCCGGCGAGATCCTCGTGGCTGGTGACCGCCGAATGGCCGTGGTCGCTGACCACCCACAGGTGCATGTCGCCCCAGCGGCCGTCACGTTCGGCGTCGCGGCGAATGCTCGCGGCCGTGTGGTCGACGATGCGCATGGCGTCGGTAACCGCGGGGTGCGTATGGCCGGCGGCGTGCGAGGTCTTGTCGATGCCGGGGTGGACACAGAACACGAAGTCGGGACGCTCGCGGCGGATGTGGTCGACCACGCGCGTGCTGATGGCGCGATCGATGATGAGCCAGCCGCGAACGTCGCCGCGGAAGTGCGTCCACCCGGCGCGCAGGCCAAAGACCCAGCTGAATCCGATGCGTTGCGCCGGGCCGAGGCCGCGGCCGATGGGCGTGAACGCGCCAAACGAGGACGGCACGTGCTCAAAGAGGGTGCGAGCGCTGGCTGCCAGGTCGCCGTCGAGGCACCGGGCCTCGGTGCCGACGTAGCTTCGGGCAAAGCCCGGCCAGTGGGTGGCGGAGCGCGCGCGGTCCCACCAGCGGATGCCCGGTATGCCGGCAGTTCCCGGGTAGAGCCCCGTGAGGAATGGCGTGTAAGCCGGCCCCGTGACCGAGGGAAAGACGGACGAAACCGTGTGCAGTCCCCCCTCGGCGCGCAGGCGGGCGAGCGCGGGGAGAGTCCCCGCGTCGAGCGCGGCGCGGAGGGTGTCGGGGCGGGCGCCGTCGGCCACCAGGACGACGAGGCTCACCGGTATGGGTCGCGGCAGGTCACCGCAGAAAGTAAACTGCATGGTCCGCGGCTTGCACAGGCGCGCAACGATATCCGGGTGACCGAGACCATGGCGAAACCGAAAAAGAAGGGGGCACCGCGCCGCGCGCGGGGCAAGCCCGTTGACCCGAAGCTGCGGCGCACCATCGAACACGCGGCGGTCGCCGGCGTGCGTGAACGCTTCGTCGAGGGCCACCTCGCGGCGGGACGCCTGGCGCCTGGTGAACGTGTCGCGCGCACGAAGCGCATGAAGGAGGAGCGGCGCATCGACGATGCGATCCGTGACGTGACGCCCTTGGTGACGGAGGACGAGAAGTTGCTCGACTTCGCTCCCAAGCGGGGCGACGACTTCACGCGCACCGACACGTGGCGGGTGATGCGCATCATGGGCGAGTTCATCGAGGGGTTCGACAAGCTGGCCGGCGTGGACAAGGGGGTGACCTTCTTCGGTTCGGCGCGTACGGCGCCTGACGACCCCTACTACGTGGCGGCGACACAGACGGCCAAGCTGCTGGCCGAACAGGGGTTTGCCATCATTACCGGTGCCGGTCCGGGGATCATGGAGGCGGCCAACAAGGGAGCGCAGGATGGAGAGGGGCATTCGATCGGGTGCAATATCCAGCTCCCGTTCGAGCAGGGCTCCAATCCGTACGTCGACACGCTCATCGACTTCCGCTATTTCTTCGTGCGCAAGACGATGTTCATCAAGTACAGCATTGGGTACGTTATCTTTCCCGGCGGCTTCGGCACGCTCGACGAGCTGTTCGAGGCCGTGACGCTGATCCAGACCGGCAAGATTTCGCAGTTCCCGGTGGTGCTGTTCGGCACGCATTACTGGGCCGGGCTGGTGCGCTGGATCCAGTCGCGGGTGCTCGGCGAAAAGAAGATCTCGCCGGGGGACCTCGACCTCCTGGTCATCACGGATGACCCCAAGGAGGCAGCCGACGTGATTGCGGCAGCCTGGGAGGCGCAGATGGCGGCGGCGGCCGGGAAGGCGCGTGCGGCGTGGGAGATCAAGGTGAAGCGCGCGGCGATGGAAGCCGAGGGCTCGGCGAGCGCCGGCCGGCGAAAGCGGTAATCACGAAGAACGGGCATACCTCATGAGCGACAGCAAACGCGGCGGCTTCAAGGCCAGCCGTCACGGTGGAGGCAAGGCGAGCGCCGCCGGCAGCAAGTCAAAGCAGAAGAAGGCTGCCGAGCAGCGCGAGGCGAAGAGCGTCAAGCTGGGGGCACGGGCACCGGCACTGAACCGGTTCCTGCGAGGCGCGCGCATCGATCCGCGCGTGATCGACGGCACCGAGACGGTGGTGCAGCTGGTGGACGGGACCTTCCACGCCTACAACAGCGGGCGGTTGCGCGAGGCGTGCCATCTGTTCAGCGGCAAGATGCTGGCGAAGGATGTCACGGTGGGGCTGACGCTCACCGGGGCGCTGACGCCGGCCGGGCTGGGGATGAGCGCGCTGATCCCGCTCATCGAGGCGGGATTCGTGGACTGGATCATCAGCACCGGCGCCAACCTGTACCACGACACGCATTTCGGGCTGGGACTGGCCATGCATCGCGGCAACTCGTCGGAAAGCGACGTGGTGCTGCGCGAGGAAGGGGTGGTGCGCATCTACGACATCTTCTTCGACTACGACGTGCTGCTGAGCACCGACGCCTTCTTCCGCAAGATCCTGCGCTCGCCGGAATTCCAGAAACCGATGTCGAGCGCCGAGTTCCACTGGCTGTGCGGCAAGTACATCGCGGCGCGCGAGCAGGCGCTGGGAATTGGTAACAAATCGCTACTAAGTGCGGCGTATGCATGCGGCGTGCCGGTGTACACCAGCTCGCCGGGCGACTCGTCCATCGGCATGAACGTGGCGGCGCTGCAGCTCGAGGGATACCAGTGCGTCATCGACCCGAGCCGCGACGTCAACGAGACGGCGTCGATCGTGCTGCACGCCAAGCGGTCGGGCGGCAAGAGCGCGGTGCTGATCATGGGGGGCGGGAGCCCCAAGAACTTCGTGCTGCAGACGGAGCCGCAGATCCAGGAAGTGCTGGGCATCGACGAGAAGGGGCACGATTTCTTCCTGCAGGTCACCGACGCGCGTCCCGACACGGGCGGCCTGTCGGGCGCCACGCCGGCCGAGGCGGTGAGCTGGGGGAAGATCGATCCCGACCGCCTGCCGGATGCGGTGGTCTGCTATGTGGACGCGACCATCGCGCTGCCGCTGATGACGAGTTACGCGTTGGCCACGACGAAGCCGCGCAAGCTGAAGCGGTTGTATGACCTGCGGGGGAAGATGATGGATCGGTTGAAGGCGGAGTTTGAGAGGGCGAATACGTAACAGACTGCAACTTTCGGCCACAGATGAGCGCAGAAGTACGCCGATTGTCGTAGGGCGGCAGGGATAATGGACCTTGCCCGGCGCATGACAAATGACCATATTATATGGTCATTTGTAATTTCGGAGGATCTGATGCCGATCGCGCGCAAGAACAAGCGGGTCATTCGCGAAGCGGTCGTACGGGAGGGCGTGGTGAACGCCACCGCCTTCAAGGCGCACTGCCTGGAGATGCTCGACAACGTGCGTGACACGCGCGTGCCGCTGGTGGTGACCAAGCATGGCAAGCCCGTGGCGCGGGTGGTGCCGATCGACGCGGAGGTGGAGACGGTCTTTGGTGCGTTGCGGCACTATCTTGGCGCCATAGACGATGCCGCGCTGATAGCACCGGAGCCGTGGCCGGGACTCGACGACGACGTGGAGCCGCCAAGATGAAGGCGCGAAGGGTGCGCGAGGGACCCGACGTCGACACCGGATGGTTGCTCGACACACATGTGTGGATCTGGATGATGACGGGGCGCACAGACCGGCTCGGCGTGGCACTGCGCCGCTCGCTCGAGCAGACGCGCCGCACGTACGGACTCTACATCAGCGAGTTATCTGTTTATGAGCTGGCCATCAAGGTGGCGCGCGGCCGCCTGGCGTTGCAGGGCCGCGTGGAAGATCTCGCCGCCGACACCGAACGACTGCCGGGGTTGCGTTTCGTGCCGTTTTCGCGAGCCGCGATGCTCGAGGCCGCGACGTTGCGCGGCGCGCCGACCGATCCGTTCGACCGTGGCATTGCCGCGACCGCCATCGTTCTCGGTCTGTCGCTGGTGACGGCGGACCGGCAGCTGACGACGTCGGTGCAGGGGAGCGCGCGGTTGCGGGTGGTGCGGGTGTGAGGACTGCGAATCACGCCTCCGAAGGAGTGCTGAGGGCGTTCACTTCGCTGCACTCCGTCGCCTACCAGCCCATGGGTTTCCGGAACGTACCGTCAGCGTTCACGCAGGCCGCGGGATGACTATCCGCGCCGGCTGCGACGAGAACTCCCGTCGACACGACACATAAAGAGGCCGTCTCGCGACAGCCTCTCTCATATGCGATATCGTCACACGATTCTCTACGTCTTCATGATGTTCTTGCCGACTTTGCGCGTCTTGACGGGACCCTTTCCACCGGGTGCCTTGGCGGCACGTTTCTTGGCAGCGGTCATTCTTCCACCTCTGCTGGCTTTTGCCATCGGAATTGATCTCCTTCGATTGCGTTTGCGCGCTGATGACTTCCCAGTCGCCGTTGACTGAACTGAATGGATGTGGCCTGTGATGTTGCGGTGCCATCGCATCTTGGGAGTAATGCGTTCAGGGTAGGCCGGACTCACGGGGCGCGTGGTGCGATCCACGCCCCTCCATGGACTGACATGCGGATTAGTCCCAACGAGCGATAGGCGGCTGCGTCGCTGCCGGACAGTTTCCAAGAGTGTATGCGCGGGGGCCGTTCAGGCCTTCGAGAATCGCCGCTGGAGACCGATCATGGCAGACGACAAGACGCTGACGACGCTGACGGGTGCGCCCATCGGCATGCAGCAGGCCCTTACCGCGGGCCCGCGTGGCCCGCTGCTCATGCAGGACGTGCAGCTGCTCGAACAGCTGCAGCACTTCAACCGCGAACGGATCCCGGAGCGGGTGGTGCACGCCAATGGATCGGGTGCCTACGGGACGTTCACGGTCACCCGGGACGTGTCGAAGTTCACGCGCGCTGCCTTTCTTGGCGCCGTGGGCAAGAAGACGGACGTCTTCCTGCGCTTCTCCGAAGTGGCCGGCGAACGTGGCGCCGCAGAAGCCGAACGCGACGTGCGCGGCTTCGCGGTGAAGTTCTACACGGAAGAGGGGAACTGGGACCTCGTGGGCAACAACACGCCGGTCTTCTTCGTGCGCGACCCGTACAAGTTCCAGATGTTCATCCATACGCAGAAACGGCATCCGCAGACGAACCTGCGCAACATGGACATGCAGTGGGACTTCTGGTCGCAGTGCCCCGAAGCGCTGCACCAGGTGACCATCCTGATGAGCGACCGTGGCATCCCGGCGACGTACCGCCACATGGATGGTTTCGGCAGCCACACCTACTCGCTGGTCGACGCGGTCGGCAAGCGCACCTGGGTGAAGTTCCACCTGAAGACCCAGCAGGGAATCAGGAACCTCACCGACGCCGAAGCGGCCGTGCTCATCAGCACCGATCGCGAGACGCACCAGCGCGACCTCTACGAGAGCATCGCCAAGGGGGACTTCCCGCGCTGGAAACTGTCAATCCAGCTGATGACCTATGAGGAGGCGACGGCGTTCCGGTGGAACCCGTTCGACCTCACCAAGGTCTGGCCGCACGCCGAGTTTCCGCTCATCGAGGTGGGAATGCTCGAGCTGAACCGGAACCCGGAGAACTACTTCGCCGAGGTGGAGCAGGCCGCGTTCAAGCCGAGCGCGCTGGTGCGGGGAATCGCGCCGAGCCCCGACAAGATGCTGCAGGCGCGCCTGATGAGTTATGCGGACGCGGAGATGCACCGGCTGGGCGTCAACAGTCACGAACTGCCGGTGAACAAGCCACGCTGTCCGGTGCACTCGTACATGCGCGACGGCGCAATGGCGACGGCGGCGGGTTACGGAAGCGCGGCCAATTACTGGCCCAACACGGTGGCTGGTGCGCCGCAGCCGGATCCCGGGTACAAGGATGCCGCATGGGCGTTGGGCGAGACGATCGTGGACCGCTACGACAGCACGGTGGACCATGACGACTACACGCAGCCCGGCGACCTGTACCGGCTGTTCGACGAAGGGCAACGCGAACGCTTGGTGAAGTGCATCGCCGATCGCCTGGGTCAGGCACGTCGCGAGGTGCAACTGCTCATGGTGGGCCACTTCTTCAAGGCCGACGAGGACTATGGCCGGCGCGTGGCGAAGGCGCTGGGCATCGGCAGCGCAGAGTTCAGGTAGTTCCTGTCGAGCGCACGCACCGCACCAGGTTGGCCTTCGTGTAATCGCCCGCCGTGATCGTGCGACTCCACCAGTCGGAGCCGAGCACGCGGCGGGCGATCGCGGCATCATCGAGCCCGATGGCAATCAGCGCGTCGATGACCGCGATGGTCTCCTCGAGCCAGTCGGCCTTGGCGTTGAGCGCCTGCACCGGGGTGGCGAGCAGCCCCTTGTGCCCGTCGAAGTAGCGGTTGGGCCCGAGCGCGGCAATACGGCGCAGCGACTGCACCAGCACGCGCGGCTGTTCGGTGCGGTGCGAGACGCGCACCTTCACTCCGATGAACAGGTCGCCCCCAAACACCGTGCCGGTGTCCGCGTCCCAGACGACATGATGGTCGTCGCTGTGGCCGGGTGTGGGAATGCACTCGAGTTGGGCGGGAAGGGTGAACCGTGCGCAGGGGCCGATGGGTGACGGCGAGCCCCAGGTATACCGACGATACAGGCCGATGGGCTTGGGGGTGCGCACCCGTTCGGCAGTGCGCGCGTCCATCCAGAGTGGAACGCCGGCGCGGGCCAGGGCGGCGGCCCCGCCCGCGTGATCCTCGTGCCAGTGCGTCAGGACGCAGCCTTCCGGCGGCGTCGCCGCCACGTACCGGGCGAGGTCGCCGGCGCAGTCGGGGAACCCGGAGTCGATGAGGACACCGCGTACCGTGAAGGCACTCACCCGGAAGCCCATGGACCGGCTGCGGCGGGTGGTGAACCTCAGTTCGGCGACGTCGTCATGGACGAGGGTTCGTAGCATGTTCGGAATCTAAGCGGAGCGGCCCCGATTGATTCGCGGGATCACACGCCCTAGTGTTCAGGCAGAGCAATCACGCACGCATCGAGCGCCCGGCCCCAAACGGCCGGGCGCTGAACTTTTGTCTTTTCCAGGGATCCCCCCGATGATCGAAGCCCTGAAACTGAAGCTCGGCGGCGAAGCCGAGAAGTTGCGCCACGAACTCAACGTGACGCTGCCGGCGGAGATCCGCCGGGCCGTCGAAATGGGCGACCTGCGCGAGAACAGCGAGTACAAGTCCGCACTCGAGCGCCAGCAGTTCGTGCAAGCGCGCCTGGGCCAGCTGACGTCGCGCCTCTCCAAGCTCTCCTCCATCGACCTGTCGCAGATTCCCATCGACCGGGCGGGACTTGGCTCGAAAGTGGTCGTGGTCTGCCAGGACACGCACGAGAAGGAGACCTACCATCTCGTGTTCGGCGACTCGGAGGAGTTCGACGAAGGGCATGTGACGATGATGTCCCCCATCGGGAGGTCGCTGCTCGACAAGAAGGTGGGCGACCTGGTGCTGCTGAAGCTCCCGGCGCGCACGCGCAAGATGAAGGTCGTGGAACTGGTCACCATTCACGGCGCGAGCCTGTAGGCGCTGCGTTCCGTGCCGATGGCGCATGGTCCGTTCGTCTACGGTCCGCGCGCTGCCCCCACGATCTCCACAATCCGCGTCCCGATCTCAGCGTACTTGCCGCCGAAGTGATGGGTGCCGGGCATCTTCACCAGGATGGCCGGAGGTGGAAGTTCGGGGCAGAGCGTGTCGCCTTCGAACTCGCCGTAGACGCAAACGATGGTGGCGAAGTGGATCTGCCGCAGTTCGGGCATCACGGCGACCTCGTCAGGCCTTCTCGCGGTGGTGAACAGGTCTCTGATGCCCAACTGGAACCCGGTGGTATGCTCGGCGCCAAGGAGCACCACCACCTTGACGGCCTCGCGCTGCAGCGCGGGCAGGCGATTGACCGCGAATGGCACGATGCCGGCGCCGCGCGAGTAGCCGATGACCACGACGGAATTGCGGTGCCACTTGGCGCGATAGGTTGCGATGACGCGTCCGAGGTCAGCTGCCGCCCGGTCGGGCGACCTCTTCCGCAAGAGATACCAGAGTTGCGAAAAGCCCACCACGGGGATCCCGGCGGCGGTCAGCGGGGGGCTGACGCTCTTTTCAAGGGTCGTCCAGCCGCCGTCGCCGGTCAGGAACACCGCGAAGAAGTCGCCCGGGCCGTTCGCCGGCACTTCCTTGAGCGAGAACCCGGTGAGCGAAGCGCGGGCGACACGCGCCGCACCCTGCGCGCGCGCCTGCGCCACCGGTGAGAGCGCCAGCAGAAGACCAGCGGCAACGATGATGATGCGGCGCATGGTCTCAATACACGAGTGCGTCGACGCGGTTCCGGGGGTATTCATGGCTCGATGGCGAAGATCCGCTGGACCTCTCGCCCGTAGTCCTGTAGCGCGAGTTCGATGCCACGATCCGTCCATCCCAGCAGCGGCGCCATAAGGGCCGCGACGCGCGACGCCACGGACAGCCCGTGGTCACGCACCTCGAAGGCGAGGTGGAGACGTCGTACCATGACGTCGGCGAGCGTGCACGCCAGCTCGGCTTCAACCGCGTGCACCACCTCGGCGCCGACGTACGGCAGTCCCTTGATCAGGCGCGCACCGAGGGACGGGTCGTCATGCGTGCGCGCCCACACATGGTGCCATGCGCCGCCGTAGGCATGCACGAGGCGCGTGGCGATGTCGTCGGCGCCGGAGGCGGCGCGCGCCGCAGTGATCTCGGCGGGCAGGTCGCGCACATCACCGCCGGCGAGCGGCAGTTCATCGGTGCGGTCGGGAGGTGGCCGTCGGCCGAGCGCGCGGAAGACCGTGGCCACCACGTCGGCGGCGATGACCCGATAGGTGGTGAGCTTGCCGCCCGTCACGGTGATCACGCCCTGCGGGCCCGTCTCGACCAGGTGCTCGCGCGAGGCAGCCGACGGATTTCCGGCGTTGCCCTTGGCGATCAGCGGCCGGATGCCGGCCCATGCGGCAATGACGTCATCGGAGGTGAGCATCGCCGCGGGGAATGCCCGATTGGCCGACGCAAGCAGGTAGGCGATGTCGGCGCGCGTGGCCCGCACCTGCTCGGGTGACTCGGAGGTCGGGGTGTCGGTGGTGCCCATGATGGTGCAGCTCCCGCCGGGGAGCACGAACATCACGCGGCCATCGCCGGCGAGCAGCGTGACCGCGCCGCGGTTTCCCACGCGGTGGGCGGGCACGGCGATGTGCACGCCCTTGGTGCCGATCAGCGCGGGCGCGGCGAGGGGATCTTCCATGCGGCGCACGCCGTCGGTCCACGGCCCGGTGGCGTTCACGACGCATGACGCGCTGATCTCGAAGGCGCGGCCGCCGAGCCGGTCGTTCACGTTGACCCCATCGGCGCGCGAATCGGCCAGGCGCAGGCCGGCTACCTCGACGTGATTCACGATCGTGGCGCCGGCCACGGCGGCGTCGAACAGCGTGGCCAGCGTCAGTCGCGCGTCGTCGGTGGCGGCGTCGTAATACCGTGCGCCACCGCGCAGGCCGGCACGGGCGAGCAGGGGCTCGGCGTCAGCCACTCCCTCGGCGTCCAGCCGATGGTGCGGCGCGACGTTGCGGAAGAGCGCCAGCAGGTCGTAGAGCAACAGGCCGGCCTGCAGCTTCCAGAGCGAAATGCGCGCGCCGGCATACACCGGCCAGGTGAATGGCAGTGGACGCACCAAGTGGGGCGCGATGCGCAGCAGGACCCGGCGTTCGTGGCAGGACTCGAAGACGAGCCGCAGGTAACCGTGTTCGAGATACCGGACGCCGCCGTGCACCAGGCGCGACGACCGGCTGGAGGTGCCGCTGGCGAAGTCGTCGCGTTCCACGAGGGCGACATCGAGTCCGCGGCGCGCGGCGTCGCGGGCGATGCCCGCCCCCGTGATGCCCCCGCCAATGACCAGGACGTCGAAACGTCGTTGGCCCAGCCTGAGGATCTGGGCGGTGCGTCTGAGGGCGGGAGAGGGAGTCATGCGGAAGGGTTGGAACCCGAGTTTATCGCGCAATCGCACGGGGCGACAGGCGCGACGCGTCCGTATTGCGCGGCCCATTCCGGCCGGAGCAGCCGCGCATAGCCGCCAGCGGGCGCGGCGCCTAGCTTTATCAGTCTATGGCCAGCTTTGGAAACGGCCGCCGCGTGGCGATCATCGAGGGAGTGCGCACCCCGTTCGCGCGCGCCGGCACAACGCTCAAGTCACTCAGCGCGATCGACCTCGGCAAGATCGCCGTCGGCGAGCTGATGCAACGCACGAACCTCGACCCGGCATCGCTTGACCTGCTGGTGTTCGGCTCGGTGATTCCGTCGGTCCTCGCGCCGAACATCGCACGCGAGGTGGCCCTGATGCCGCTGCTTCCCAAGTCGGTGCAGGCGTGGAGCGTCAGCCGGGCGTGCGCATCGGCCAACCAGGCGATCACCGACGCCGCCGACCAGATCGCCCTGGGCCACGCCGACATCGCGATTGCCGGTGGCGCGGAGTCGCTGTCCAACGTGCCGATCCTGCACTCGCGCGGCTTCAGCGATGCGCTGGTGGCGGCGAGCAAGGCGAAGACGCTCGGCGGTCGCCTGCAGGCGCTGTCGAAGGTGCGTCCCAGGGACTTCATCCCGATCACGCCGGCCATCGCCGAGGCGACGACGGGTGAGTCGATGGGCCAGTCGGCCGAGAAGATGGCGAAGCTGAACGGGGTGCCGCGCGCTGAGCAGGACGCGCTGGCGCTCGCCTCGCACCTGAATGCGGCGCAGGGGACCAAGGACGGCCGGCTGACGGCGGAGATGGCGCCGGTATACCTGCCGCCGCGCTACGAGCAGGTGATGACCGAGGACAACGGCATTCGCGGCGACGCGTCGCTGGAACTGCTTTCGGCGCTCCGGCCCGTGTTCGACAAGCGGTACGGCACGGTGACAGCGGGCAACTCGTCGCCGCTCACCGACGGCGGTGGTGCGGTGCTGCTGATGAGCGAGGAGAAGGCCAAGGCACTCGGATACCGGCCACTCGCCTACATCAAGGCGTACGCATACGCCGCGCTCGATCCCGGCGAGCAGTTGCTGCAGGCGCCGGTGCTGGCCGCGCCGCTGGCACTCAAGCGCGCCGGGCTGTCGCTCGGGGACATGGATCTGGTGGAGATGCATGAGGCGTTCGCGGCGCAGGTGTTGAGCAACCTGCGCGGCTTCGAGTCGCCGTACTGGGCGGAGCGCGCGGGGTTGACGAAGCCACTGGGCACCGTGGATCGCGCGAAGCTCAACGTGATGGGCGGATCACTTTCGATTGGACATCCGTTTGGGGCCACCGGGGCGCGCATCACGACGACGCTGGCGCACGAACTTTCTCGTCGCGGGGGCCAGTTTGGCCTGATGACGGTGTGCGCGGCGGGCGGAATGGGATTCAGCATGGTGATCGAACGGGAATGACATGAGCGCACTCTCTGTCGGAATCACGGACGGCGTTGCCGTCGTCACGTTCGACCTGCCGGGCGA
>DATCGU010000297.1:0-3644 GCA_036508735.1 Gemmatimonadaceae bacterium | reverse complement strand
CGCCGGCCAGCCCGCCCTGCTCACGTACGACGACGCGTCGACCATGTTCCACGAATTCGGCCACGCGTTGCACGCCATGCTCACGCACGTGGAATACCCGCGCGTCGCGGGCACCAACACGACGACCGACTTCGTGGAGTTCCCGTCGCAGTTCAACGAGCACTGGGCGCTCTATCCCAGCGTGCTGCAGAACTATGCCAAGCACTACCAGACTGGCGCCCCGATGCCCGCGGAGCTGGTGGCGAAGATCCGGAAGGCGCACACGTTCAACCAGGGGTTCGCCACCACCGAGTACGTGGCGGCGGCGCTGCTCGACCAGGCGTGGCACAACTTGCCACCCGGACCGCAGCAGGCGGACGTCGACGCCTTCGAGGCGGCTGCGCTCAAGCAGTATAAGGTGGACGTTGCCGAAGTACCGCCGCGGTATCGCACCAACTATTTCGCGCACATCTGGAGCGGCGGCTACAACGCGAACTACTACGCCTATTTCTGGAGCGAGGTGCTCGACCACGACGCGTACGCCTGGTTCACGGAGCACGGCGGGCTCAGCCGCGCCAACGGCCAGCGCTTGCGCGACATGGTTCTCTCGCGCGGCGGAACAGCGGACGTGGCGGCGCTGTACCGGGCATTCCGGGGGCGCGATCCGCGCGTGGAACCGCTGCTGGTCGAGCGGGGACTGACGGGGATGCCGGCGAAGTGAGCGCGTAGTTCCACTGAACTGTCAGGCTGAGCGACGCCCCGGTTGGGCGTCGCTCAGCTTTTCGGCTTGCCCGTCATCGGCACGAACCGCACGGGGAGCGTGCCGAGCGTTTCCGTGCCTGTGGCGGTGCGTCGCAGGATCCGCAGCTCCTGGTACCCGGTGCCGACCGGAATCGCCATCACGCCACCGACCTTCAGCTGGCTCACCAGGGCAGCGGGCACTTCGTCGGGCGCTGCCGTCACCATGATTCGGTCGTACGGCGCGTGCTCCGGCCAGCCGAGATAGCCATTGCCGGTCCGCACCTGAATGTTCCGGTAGCCGAGGTTCTTCAGTGTTTCGCCCGCCCGTTCGGCCAGGCGCGGCACGATCTCGATGGTGTACACCTCTTTCGCGAGTTCGCCGAGCACCGCCGCCTGGTATCCGGAACCCGTGCCGATCTCCAGCACGCGATCGCCGGGCTCCACGTGCAGTGCCTGGGTCATGAACGCGACGATGTAGGGTTGCGAGATGGTCTGGCCGTATCCGATTGGCAGCGGAGCGTCAATGTAAGCGTCGGCGCGCTGCGACTCCGGAACGAACAGGTGCCGTGGCACCTTGAGCATTGCGTCGAGCACCCGCGCGTCGCGGATGTCACGCGCTTTGAGCTGCGTATCGACCATGCGCTGGCGCTCGTCGTCCCGGTCACGCGACACGCGCTGGGCCCCGGTTTCGCCGACGCCGCAGGCCAGGGCAGCGAGGACAATCAGCGTTCGGTCCATCCCTACTCCCGAATCATCACCAGCAGCATCTTGAATCGTGCCAGTGCCTTGAGGGCGTGCGGGAGTCCGGCCGGCAGCCGAACCACTTGGCCGGCTGCCACGCGCTGCGGCTGACCCGCCACGGTGATCTCCGCGGTGCCCTCGATCAGGATGACCAGCGCATCGAAGGCCGCCGTATGCTCGCTGAGCCCCTCGCCCTCGTCGAAGGCGAAGGCGGTCACGGTGCCTGAAGGCCGTTTCAGCACCGTGCGACTCACAACAGCCCCAGCCTGGTACTGAACGAGATCGGCAAGCAGGCTGGCCGTGTCGAGATCTGTGGGAACACTGCGATTGTCAGTCATGGCATTGCGTGCACTTGAGTGTGAACTTGTCCGTGGTCAGCAGTAACGTCTTGTCAGGCGACGCTCTACGAGACTACGCCCGCTCCGGGAAGGGCGCAATCAACTGCAGACCGCGCACGTGCGGGCGTAGCGCGCGAAAGTCCTCGTCGCGGGTCACAATTGCCCATCCATGTTCGCGCGCCTGCACCGCGAGCAACACGTCATTCTGCCGGCTCGCACTCGTACCTGTCGCGCCCGTTCGCGCCAGCACCGCCCCGGTGCGTCGCCACGCAGCAACGGAGGGCGCCACGATGCGAGCGTGGCGCTCGAAGGGGGCGAGTAACGCATCATCGAGGAGCCGTCGTGCCTTTTCGCTGCGCGCCCCTGCCGTGAGCTCGACCGCGACGATGCTTGAGAGTACCGTTGACGGGAGGGCCCAACTGAGGAACGCCTTCAACCGGTCGAGTTCCGGCGGCTGCCGGAGCGCGTCCATGAAGACGTTCGTGTCGAGCGTGTAGATCACCCGATGCGACGCAGCGGCTCAATCGTGCCGAGGCCGCCCGCGGCCGCCAGCGCGTCAAGGCTACGGAAGACCTCGGCGCGAAACACCACGAGATCCAGCGCCGCATCGACCGCTGCCGTCTCGGTCGGCACGCCGAGTGCAGTCTTGGCGGCGTCGAGCTTCCGCTGGTCCATCAGCATGTTCTTGCGCCGCAGGACGCGCTGAATCTTGGCCATTTCGCGTCTCCTGAGAGGGACGCCCGAAGATAACACTGGCATACAGTTAGGAGCAAGGCTGCGTCTGTATAACGCGCAGCATCAGCTGCGGCGCGCAGCGCCGGCAGCTGGATGCTGTTGTTAGTCGGCGGACTGGCAGGAAGCCCACAAACGCGTTCGCTCACGTCGCCTTCAAATCCAGATACTGGCTTTACGACCGGGATACCCTCGGAACGAGGGAGGCGGTCGTGGGATCATAGGTATACCCGGTGATCGACCCATCGCGGATCCGCTCGATCGCCTCCGCGATCACGAAGAGCGGGACCAAGAACCATTCCTGCGGTGCAACCGGATTGCCGAATCGGTCCTTGAGCGTGATGTCAAGCCGCGCGGGCTCGAAGAGCCGATGGAGCAGCTTCTCGAGTCGGGTACGATTGATGTTGTAGAGCAGGTAGCTGTCGACCACCTCTACATCCGCAAGGAGATAGGTAGGGTCCAGCCTGGCGTTCGCGATGCGGCGCGGCACCTTGCCGCCTGTAACGCCGATCTTGTGAATCAGGTCGCGTCGTGAGGCGATTTCCGGATGGTCTGAATTACTCCGCAGGACATAGACGATCCCCGTAGGCCGGTCGCCCTCCTCGATCCGGTCAGTGATCGGCATCTGCATGGCCAGCGAAGAGAGGGCCATCATTCCGTTTGGTGACCCTGCGGCCGGCGGTATCCTTGTACAGGGCGTTCTGCAGCGACCTGATCAGGAGATTGCTTTCAGTGCCGTTGCCGTAGATCACCCTCAGCCTCGCCTGCGGTGCTCCCTCCGGTGTCAGGTATTTCTCGCCCATCTCGGCTACGTAGACAAGCTGTCCGCCAAGGATGTAGAAGTCGCCAATCCTGACGCGAGCGTCGGTGTTGCTGCCGATATCCTTGTTGAATGGGAGAGCTTCCCGGACCCCACTCCTGAGAGCAGCCCGAATCTCCTCGAACAGCGGCTTGAACTTATCGAAATCAGCACACGGCTTCCGGTTCGCGATCTCCTCCGCCGCCTCTATCTCGGCGCGCGACCGGACATGTCTGAGGTCGGTGAGATTCGACGTGAGCTGACCAATCCCCTCCAGGTCTGCTGCCAACTCGTCGAGATTCATTGTGGCGGGG
>DATCGU010000296.1:0-23730 GCA_036508735.1 Gemmatimonadaceae bacterium | reverse complement strand
TAGCCGCTGATGATGTTCCCGCCGGTCGCCACCAGCGTCGACGGAAAGATCTTGCTTTCGGCTCCGCCGTTCACGTCGATCTGGCCCGAGACGCCTTGGCCGGCGAGGATTACTGGACGCAGCGTCACTCCTCCGCCTCCGCCCGGAGTCACCGCGGCCGCCGTGATGCGAACCGACTGCGTGCCGCACACCGAACCAACGCACGCGGTCGCGGTCGCCGTGCCGGCGGCGATCCCCGTGACGGTGCCGTCGGATCCCATATTCAGGATGCCCGGATCGCTCGACGTCCACGTGACGGCCGCGTCTACGACCGTCCCGCTCGCGTCGCGCGGCACCGCGACGAGCTTAAGCGTGTTGTTTGTGCATACCGACGTGGCGGCCGACAGGATTGTGACGCTGGCCACCGTGATGGTCGTGAGGCGCAGCACCCACACTTCATTGACGTATTGCGAGGCGCCGAGGTTGCCGCCGAAGACTACCATGCGCCCCTGCTGTGGCGAGTACGCGGCGGCATGTGCCGAGCGCGCGGCGGGGCGCGGGGACGAATTCTGCGCATACGACGTCCACGTGCCGCTCGTGCCCGACGTGGTCAGCGTCCAAGTATCGCTGCGGGTGAAGTTGTCCGTCCCGGCACCCCCGAAGATCACCAGCCGGGTGTTGGTCGCGTCATAGATGGCCGAGTGGAATTCGCGCCCTGGGGGCGTGGTGGTTCCGGTGTTGATCAGCGACCATGCGGCGGCCGCGCCCGTTCCGTTCGCGCTGCTCAGCGCCCAGGTGTCGGCGACTCGCGACGACGGGTCGGGGCTCGTCGAGGTCGATGGTTGTCCGCCGAACATCAGCATGCGGTTTCCCGCGGCATCGTAGGCAATCGTGGCGTCATACCGGGCGGCGGGATTCGTTCCGGTCCCCTGCAGGCGAGTGAAGGTCGGCGTTCCCGTCGCGCCACTCGCGTTCGAGGCGACATACGCATCGTTGTACGGCGTGCACGACGATGAATTGCACGCCACGCCGCCGAATACCAGCACGCGATTTCCGGCGGGGTCGGATGCCCCGGCGCTCTGCGCGCGGGCGCTCGGCAGCCCGGCGGGAGTGACCTGGCTCCAGACGGGCGTGCCGCCCTGCCCGTTGGCGTTCGTCAGCACCCAATAGTCAGAGAGAAATTGATTGCTCTGGTTGTTCCCGCCGTAGACGCTGAAGCGGTTGGAGGCAGGATCGTACGTCGCGACCGCATAGTTCCGCGCGGTCGGCGGTCCGCCGGTTGGCGTGAGCTGGGTCCAGGCCGGGGTACCCGACACACCTGTGGCATTCGTCAGCACCCAGACATCGTTGAGCACGCCGGCGGCCGACTTTCCACCGAATACGATCAGGCGGTCATTGGCGGCGTCGAGCGCCGCCGCCACCGCGATGCGTGCGACCGGGGCTGTGCCCGTTGGCTGGAGCTGCGTCCACAATGACACTGGCGTGGGCGCATTCGACACGGCACCGATGTCGGCGCACTGCGTCGTGGTTCCACCAGGCGTCGTCGGAGTAGTGACACCATCGCCGCCCCCGCCGCCGCACGCATCCGCCCCACTGAGGATGAGGATCGCGATGACTGCCCGTGCTGTGCGCATGTGCCTCCGGCCTGGCGTGAGCAAAGATCAGTACAGCGTCTACCGTCGTGCGTAGACCACGGACTTCCCGCCCTTCGGGGTGGTGAGAGTATGGCGCGCTGCCGCCCGCTGCGCCACGCGCCATCGGCGAGGCGGTCCACGGCGGCCGCTGTAGCGGGAAAATAGAGTCTGATAATGGGGACCCCGCGAAGCTCATACCGGACATGGACTTAACAATGATACTGTTCGGCGACCGGCCGCGGCAAAGTCTGATAATGAGGACACCCGTGCCGTAACCGGCGACAGTCCGCACGGTTTGGACTTCCGCGAACTGGGGTTTGCGTGCGGATCACATGAGTCGCAGCCTAGTCCTCATTAGACCCCCCCCTGATCTCGACACCAATATGGTCCAGACCCGCGAAAGTGGAGCTGTTATCAGACTCTAGGCGCCGTTATCAGACATTGACGGACATTATCAGACTTTATTGCCCTGCAACAGCGGACCCCGGGAGCTGCCCCCCGTCCCCTTGCGTTGTACGCAAGTAATTGCTTGCTTTCGTGCAAGCAAGCACTTGCAATCAACCCAACGCCCATGGCACCTCCCACTCGCGACCACCTGCTCGACGCCGCAGCCCGCGTCTTCGCCGAACACGGCTTTCGCGGCGCCACCACGCGCCTCATCGCCGAGGCCGCGAAGGTCAACGAAGTCACGCTCTTCCGCCTCTTCGGCTCCAAGGACGCCCTGCTCGGCGAGGCCATCCGCACGCGCGTCTACGAGCGCGAGATGGTGCTCCTGCCCGACGAGCCCGGGGACGCCCACGCCGAACTGACGGCCTGGGCCAGCGCCGAGCATGCGAACCTCGTCAAGCACCGCTCGTCCATCCGGCAGGGCATGAGCGAACTGACCGAGCGCCCGGAACTGTCCCGCTGCATGGCGCACGGTTCCAAGGGTGCCTATTCGCGGGTGCAGAAGTACTTCAGCCGGCTCATCGAGACGGGACGCGCCTCCAAGGACACCAAGCCGCTGCATGCGTCTGCCATGCTCCTGGGCGCGCTGTTCGCTGACGTCATGGGACGCGACATGATGCCCGAGTCGCTCCCGGCCGCCAGGCAGGCCCCGGCGGCGTACGTCGAACTCGTCCTGCGCGCCGTCGGCTACAAGGCGTGCCCCCCGGCTCCGCGCCGTCGCCCCGCCGCCGCTCGCACACGACGTCCGGCCTGACCGGCCCCATCACGACAAACACCATCATGCCATCGAATACCAGATCCCGTCGTATTCTCCGGTTTGCCGGAATTCTCCTGGCCCTCGCCGTCCCGGCAGCGGCTCGCGCCCAGGGCGCCGCCGGGCCGGGCCAGCTGTCGCTTGCCGACGCCCTGCGCCTGGCCGAACAGCGCAGCAAGACGCTCAAGATTGCCGAAGCAAGCCTGAGCCGGGCCCAGGGGCAGCGTTACCAGGCACGCAGCCAGTTGATGCCACAGGTCAACGGCACGGCGGCCTACCAGCGTACGCTGGAGAGCCAGTTCCAGGCCATCAGCGCGAAGGCGGGGAGCTCGAGCGGCAACCCGAATGACACCTCGAGCAGCAGCAGCGGCGGCGATCTCGCCAACTCTCCGATCGGCAAGATCTTTGCCGCGCCCAGCACGGTGATCCTGGGGCTCACACTCACGCAGAACCTCTTCACCGCGGGCAAGGTGACGGCGGCCAACAAGGGCGCTGACGCGGCTGAGCGCTCGGCGATGGCCGGCGTGTCGTCGGCCCGGGCGCAGCTGGTGCTCGACGTGGCGCAGGCCTACTACAACGCCTCCGCCGCCGACCGCATGGCGAGCATCGCCGACAGCACGCTGGCGCAAGCCGAACGCGCGCTCGGCCTGACGACGCTCTCGCGCCAGGTGGGCACCAGCGCCGAGTTCGACCTGCTGCGCGCCCGCGTGACGCGCGACAACGCGCGCCCGCTGGCCATCCAGTCGCACGCCAACCGCGACATTGCCTACCTGCGCCTGCGGCAGCTCGTAGGCCTGTCGCTGAGCGGCCCGATACAGCTTACCACGCCGGTGCGCGACGACCTGACGGCCGAACAGGCCATGGCGCAGACGGCCAGTGCCGTGCTGACGGCCCCGGTGGCGTTGCCGCGCGAGAACACCAGTGCGACGCCCGACACCGCCGTGGATCACCGCGTGGCCGTGAAGCAGGCGGCCGACGCGCTGGAAGCGCAGCGCTACGCGCTGAAGGCGGCCAGGTGGGAGCGCCTGCCCAGCGTGCAGCTCAGCAGCAACTACCAGCGCTTCGGGTATCCCGCCGCAGGCACGATCGTGCCGAGTTCCATCGGGCTGTTCTATCCGAACTGGACGGCGAGCCTGGGATTCAGTTTTCCGGTGGTGAGCAGCGGGCGCATCAAGGGCGACAAGATGGTGGCCCAGGCCAACTACATTGACGCGCAGGAGCGCCTGCAGCAGGCCCGCGAGGCCGCCGAGCTGGATGCGCGCATCAGCATCAACCAGTACGAGCAGGCGCAGGCGACCTACGCCGCCAGTGCCGGCACCGATGAGCAGGCGGCGAAGGCGTACCAGATTGCCGAGGTGCGCTTTCGCGAGGGCGTGAGCACGCAGCTCGAGCTGGACCAGTCGCGCACGCAGCTGCAGCAGGCGCGCATGAACCGCGTGGTTGCCGCCCGCGACTTCGAACTGGCCCGCCTGCGGCTCGCGCTGTTGCGCGACTTGCCGCTCGCTTCCACTGGAGGGGCACGCTGATGAGTGCAACTGCAAAAGAAGCTGTACGCTCTACGCTGTACGTTCTTCGCCGTCCGCTCAAACGACTGGCGACCGATCATCTCCTTCTCGATATCAACGTCATGAAGATCGTCTCTCGCACTCTCGCGCTCTCCGTACTCGCGTTCTCGGCCGCCTGCGGCCGTAACTCCGCCGCGGACTCCGCGACCATCGCCACCACGGTTCTCGTGGGTCCCGAGGCCATTACCGTCGCCGACCTGCACATGCTGACCATCGGACCGGCGCTGAGCGGCACGCTCGTCGCCGAGCGCACGGCCAACATTCGTGCCGAAGTGGCGGGGCAGGTGATGAGCGTCCTGCGCGAGCCGGGCGACCGCGTGAACGCGGGCGAAGCACTGGCGCGCATCGATGACCGTGCCATCGCCGACGCCTGGCTCTCGGCGCGCAGTGGCGTGACGCAGGCCGAGCTGGCGGCCGACATCAGCACGCGCGAACTCGAGCGCGCGGTGAAGCTCAACACGGCCGGCGCCATTGCCGACCGCGACCTCGAGAACGCCCGCCGCGCCAACCTCGGGGCGCAGGCGCAGCTCGAGGACGCCAGGGCGCGCCTGGCGCTGGCGCAGAAGCAGAGGGACGCCACGGTGGTGAAGGCACCGTACGCCGGCATTGTCGCCGACCGCACGGTGAACGCGGGTGACGTGGTGGCGCCGGGGGCGCCGCTGTTCACGGTGGTCGATCCGTCGACCATGCGTCTCGAGGCCAACGTTCCCGCCTCGCAACTCGGCGCCATTCACCTGGGCGCGCCGGTGACCTTTGCGGTGACCGGCTATCCCGACAAGACGTTCAAGGGCTCCATTGCGCACATCGCGCCGAGTGCCGACGCAGCCACGCGCCAGGTGCGGGTGATCGCGCGCATCCCCAACCAGGGCGCCGGACTGGTGGCCGGCCTGTTTGCCGAAGGACGCGTGAGCAGCACGGTGCGCGAGGTGCTCACCGTACCGCTGGCCGCCATCGACCAGCGCGGCATTCGCCCGGTCGTGGCGCGGCTCAAGGGCGGGCGCGTGGAACACGTGGAAGTGACGCTTGGCGCGCGGGACGACGCCACCGAGCGCGTGGAACTGACCAGTGGCGTGACCCGGGGTGACACGCTGCTGGTGGGCGCGGCACTCGGCATTACGTCCGGCACGACGCTCAAGGTGAGTGCGCCTTCGGACAACCCCATCAAGAAGAACTAACCGGGCCCCATCGTGTTCATATCGGATTTTGCCATCAAGCGCCCCATCGTCACCATCGTCTCGATGGTGGCGCTGGTGGTGTTCGGCCTGTTCGCGCTCTTCCAGTTGCACACCGACGAGTTTCCCGACATCCAACAGCCGATTGTCAACGTCGCCATCGCGTACCCGGGCGCCTCGCCCGACGTAGTGGAACGTGAGGTGCTCGACCGCGTGGAAGAAGCGGTGGCCGGCATCAGCGGCGTAGACCGCATCCAGGGCAGCGCGCAGGACGGCTTTGCCAACATCACGGTCTTCTTCGTCTACGAAAAGGACCTGCAGGAGGCGTCGCAGGACATTCGCGACAAGATCTCGACCATCCGCAGCGACCTGCCGACCGAGATGAAGGAGCCGGTGCTGAGCCGCTTCGATCCGTCGGACCTGCCCGTGGTGCAGCTGTCGCTGAACTCGACGACGCTCACCGCGCCGGAACTGACGCGCATCGCGGACCCCGGCATCACGCGACAGCTGCGCGGCATTGCTGGCGTGGCCGAGGCCAACGTGCTGGGCGGCGTGCAGCGTGAGCTGACCGTGGAAATCAAGCCCGACGCCATGCGCCAGGCCGGCGTGAGCGTGGGGCAACTCGTGGGAGCGCTACAGCAGCAGAACCTGGCTGTCCCGGTGGGCGCGGTGCGCGGCGCGCTGGAAGATCGCTCCATCCGGCTGAAGGGCAAGCTCGAGACGCCCGAAGACTTCATGAACATCGTGGTGGCGCAGCGGGGCGGAAAGAACATCCGCCTGAGCGAGCTGGCCGTGGCCAGGGACGGCACGGCGGAGGCGAGCACCGCCGCGCTGTACAACGGCAAGGATGCGGTGGCCCTGCTGGTGAAGAAGGCCAAGGGGTACAGCACCACCGAGGTGAGCGCCGCGGTGCTGGAGGCGGTGGAACGCATCAAGCCGACGCTGCCCAAGGGTACGACGATTGACGTCGTCCAGAACGGCGGTGATCGCGTGCAGCGCAGCGTGCGGAACGTGCAGGAGGCGCTGGTGGAGGGCGCCGCGCTGACGGTGCTGGTGGTCTTCCTGTTCCTCAACTCGTGGCGCTCGACGGTGATCACCGGCCTGGCGCTGCCGGTGTCGGTGCTGGCGTCGTTCATTGCGGTATGGGCGTTCGGTTTCACGCTCAACACCATGTCGCTGCTTGGCCTGTCGCTGGCCATCGGCATACTGATTGACGACGCCATCGTGGTGCGCGAGAACATCGTGCGTCACATCCAGATGGGGAAAGACCACTTCCGCGCGTCCCACGAGGGCACCAACGAGATTGGCCTCGCCGTGACGGCGACGACGTTCTCGATCGTCGCGGTCTTCGTGCCCATCGCGTTCATGTACGGCATTGCCGGGCAGTGGTTCAAGCCGCTGGCGCTGACCATCGCGTGCGCGGTACTCGTGTCGCTGTTCGTCTCGTTCTCGCTCGATCCCATGCTGAGCGCGTACTGGCCCGATCCGCAGACCGAGGCGCACGAGCGCCGCAATCCGATTGCCCGCACGCTCGACCGGTTCAATGAGTGGTTCAACCGGGTGGGCGAGACGTACACGGTGATGATCGGCTGGGCGCTCGACCACCGGTGGGCGATGATGGGGATTGCGACCGCGTCGTTCCTCGGGGCGATCTTCCTGCAGGTGACGTTCGGCGGATTCGGGTTCATGCCGACGTCGGACCGGTCGGAGATGCTCATCCAGGTGCGCACGCCGCCGGGCTCGAACCTCGAGTACACGAAAATGAAGACCGAGGAGGCGGCGCAACTGGCGCGCAGCCACACCGACCTGGTGAAGTACACCTTCTCGACCATCGGCGGCAGCACATCGGCGATGATGGACCCCAGTTCGGCCGCCGGGTCGGTGGACATGGGCCAGGTGTACGTGCGCCTCGTACCGAAGTCCGAGCGCTCCATAAGCCAGGAGCAGTTTGGCGAGATGATGCGCCGTGAGCTGCCGCGCATCGGCGGCGCGCAGGCGGGCGTCTTTGCCGGCGGCATGGGCGGCGCGCGCAAGCAGATCCAGATCGAGATTCGCGGCAACGAGGCCACCGTGCTGCAGGGCGTGGCCGACAGCGTCATGAAGATCGTGAAGAAGGTGCCCGGACTGGTGGACGTGGACCTCTCGACCAAGGGGCAGAAGCCCGAATTCGAGATCCAGCTCAACCGTGGGCTCGCCGGTTCGCTTGGCATTACCGTGGGCCAGGTGGCGCAGTCCATGCGCCCGGCGTTCGCCGGCATCGACGCCGGTGACTGGGTGGACCCAAGCGGCGAGAACCGGAAGGTGCGCGTGCGGCTCTCCCCCGAGTCGCGCCGGCGTGCCACCGACATCGAAGCGCTGCCGCTGGTGGTGGGCGACCCGAACCGTTCGAGCCCGATGCCGCTCGGACAGATCGCGACGGTCAGGCCGAGCCTTGGCCCCGCGCTCATCTCGCACCTCGACCGCGACAACGTGATCGTGGTGCAGGGCAATACGCAGGGCCGGGCACTCGGCGAGGTGAACAACGACATCAGCCGAGCCCTGGTGGGTTACGTGCCGCCGCCGGGCGTGCGCTTCTCGACGGGTGGCGAAGTGAAGGACCAGAAGGAAGTGTTCGGGCGCATGCTCGCCGCCATGATGCTGGCGGTGCTGCTGATGTACCTGATCCTCGTGATGCAGTTCGGCTCGTTCATGGACCCCATCGCCATCCTGATGTCGCTGCCGCTGTCGTTGATTGGCGTGGTGCTCGCGCTGCTCATCACGGGCGACACGCTGAACATCATGTCGATGATCGGCGTGCTGCTGCTGATGGGCATCGTGGCCAAGAACGCCATCCTGCTCATCGACTTTGCCAAGTGGGGGCAGGAACAGGGGTTGCCGCGCCGCGAGGCGATCATCGAGGCCGGTCGGGTGCGCCTGCGCCCCATCATGATGACGACGATGGCGCTGATTGCCGGCATGATCCCCGTGGCTCTGGGGCGCGGTGAGGGGGCCGATTTCCGCTCGCCGCTGGGGCGCGCCATCATCGGCGGCGTCATCACGTCCACGCTGCTGACCCTGCTGGTGATCCCGACGGTCTATGAGATCCTGGACGACGTGCGCTGCAAGTTCGCCGGGCTGTTCAACGTGCCCAAACGGCCGCCGACGGACGAATACATGATTCCGGCGGAGTTACGGAAGAGAAAGATGCTATAGCTACGTACAGCAGCTGTATGCTGGTCACAGCTGCTGTACGCAGTTCGAAGCTATGGACGGCCGGGCATTGGCCCGCCCATCGGCCCGGGGCCCATGCCGGGTCCCATGCGCTGATGCGCGGCCGCCCAGGCCTTCTGCGCCGGCGTCAGGATGGCGCCAACCGCGACGCGCAGCGCGTCGAAGTCGGCCCGCATGGCTTCCATGATCGGCCTGCTCGTCTGCAGGATGGCCGCAATCTCCGTGCGGGTGTTGCCGGCCTTGAAGGCGGCGCGCGCCGTTTCATGGATGGCCGCGAGTTGAGCGAACTGCGCCTTGTGCACCACGGCGAAGGCGTCATGCAGCACCTTGATGGCCGCCTTCTGGTCATCGGTCAGCTTGATCGAGTCGGGCATCGCCCCGTCGTACATGGGCCCACGGGGCACGAAGGATGCCGAGTCCATGGTGGCCGCCTGATCGAACGCCAGCACCAAGCTCTGATCGACGCGCGGACTCGTGGTCGTGTTGTCGCAACCGACGATGAACACCGCTGCGGCGGCGAGGGCACCAAGCCTGATCCTCATGTACAAACCTCCAGAATATCCCGACTGACCCGGGGCAGTGGCGCAGGTGCCTTGCGAAGATTCGGGGGACCTGCACCAGATGGGACGTCGCACCCGATGGAACGTTAACACCCCATGGAAGGCGTCGGGATCCCCCCCTACCGCCCAGCACTGCGGAGCAGCGACCAGGCCGTGGCGAGGGTCGCTTCGGTAGTCCGCAGGTTCCCGATGGCCACCCGAAGCACATACTGGTCGCCGAGCTTGGTGTGCGAAATGAAGACCTTTCCGCTCTCGTTCACCCGGGCCATGATGGCGGCGTTGTGCTCCGCAATCTCAAGCTCGCCGGTTTCACCCTCGGGAACATGCCGGAAACAAATGGTTGAGAATGGGACCGGGGCGCAGACCTGCCATCCGTTGCCCTCGGCGTTCACCCAACCCGCGAAGGTGCGGGCCAGCTGACAATGATGGCGAATGCGGTCGGCGATGCCGTCGGAGCCGAAAGCCCGCACCACCATCCAGAGCTTGAGGGCGCGAAAGCGGCGGCCAAGCTGGAGGCCGTAGTCCATGTAGTTGACGACCTGATCCCCATCCTGTGTGGTCAGGTATTCAGGGACCAGCGAGAACGCACGACGCAAGACCGCTGGCTGCCGGGTGAAGAGCACCGAGCAATCCATGGGGGTGAATAGCCACTTGTGCGGGTTCACCACCACGGAGTCGGCGAGGTCGATGCCGGCGAACATCGGGCGCATCTCGGGCACGGCCATGGCCGAGCCGCCGTAGGCGCCATCGACGTGCAGCCAGAGGCTTTCGCGCCGGCAGATGGTCGCGATATCACTGATCGGGTCGACGCTGGTCATGCTCGTGGTGCCGGCGGTGGCCACCACGGCAAGCGGACGGTATCCCTGGGCGCGGTCGGCCTGGATGGCGCGAGCCAGCATGTCGGGACGCAAGCGGAAGTCGCCGTCGCTGGCCACGTGCACGACGTTCTCGAGGCCGAGGCCGAGTGTCATCGCCGCCTTGTCGACGGACGAATGCGCGTGTTCGCTGCAGTAGACACGGAGGCGCGGGAGGTCAGCTCGGCCGGCCATGCCGCGCTGGCGGATGCCGAGTGCCGGGTCGCGTTCTCGCGCGGCGGCGAGCGCATACATGGTGGAGATGGATGCCGTGTCCGTGATCATGCCGAACCAGCCATCGCCCATGCCGAAGAGCTGGCGCAGCCAGTCGGTGACCACCTGCTCAAGCTCGGTGGCCACGGGGGACGTGCGCCAGAGCATGCCGTTGAGGTTCAGCGCGGCGATGACCATCTCGCCGAGGATGCCGGGAACGGACGCCGTGTTGGCGAAGTAGGCCAGGAAGCCCGGGTGATTCCAGTGCGTGGCGCCGGGCAGCACGATGCGGTCGAGGTCGGCGATGATGTCGTCGAGCGACTCGGCGCCGGCGGGGGGCGACTTGGGGAGCTGGGCGCGAATGGCACCCGGCGTGACGCTGGAGAGCACGTCGTACTGCTCGACGTCACGCAGGTAGGTAGCGATCCAATCGGCCAGCCGATGGGCGTGCCGAGCGTACTCTTCGGGCGCGAGGTCGGAGGTATTCGTCATATCATGTAGGATGGGGCATCGGATGGTTGTACGGCAACGGAAGCTGTAACTTTTACGCTGTACGTTCTACGCCGTATGGCAGAATCCGACAGAATCCGACAGAAACTGTCCGTGTGCATACGTGTCATTCGTGGTATGCTGTTGGCTTGATTCTGGCTGCTGAGGGACCATGAATACCCCTGACGTGCTGGCGCGCGGCGTGGAGCAGGGCATCATCTCGGACGAGCAGCGCGATGCGCTGCTGGCGCTCGGCGGTCCAGGCCGGGCGCCGCGCGAGGCGGCGCGCGCGTTCAACGGCATCACCATCGCGTATGGCGTGGGAGCGCTGGTGGTGCTCTTTGCCTTCGGCTGGTTCCTGGTGGATCGCTGGCGCGTGCTGGGCGACGCGGGGATCTTCGGACTCGCAGTCGCCTACGCCGCGATATTCCTGATGGTCGCGCACGTGCTGCAGCGCGAGGGCTTTGTCACCGCGCGCGGCGTGGCGGTGCTGCTGGCGGTGGTCATGGCGCCGCTGGCCATGCGCGCAATGCTGCGGTGGACCGGGCTGTGGACGCCGCAGCTGGACCTCATGTGTTCCATGCCGGTGCGTCCGTTTGCGGCGTGCCAGGGGGAGCCGCTGGCCATCGAGCTCGCCGCCGTGGCGGCGGCGCTCATCGCACTGCGGCAGCTGCCGTTTCCACCGCTGATGATTCCCATCGCGGTGGTGTGCGTGACGCTTCCGGAACGCATGATGCGCGGTTGGGCGGACTCGGACATCAACGGCGTCGTGGTGGGGTGGCGCTTCATGGCGGTGGCCAGCATTGTGGCGGCGACGGCCTATGCCATCGACCGGCGCCGGCGGGACGACGACTATGGGTTCTGGCTGTGGATAGCGGCATCGGTGACGGCAACGGTGGCCGGCGTGAACCTGTTCAGCGGCGATGCGTCGCTGCGGCACGCCTTTCTGCCGGCCTCGCTGGTGGTGCTGGCCGGGGCGGTCATCCTGCGGCGCCGCGTGCTGGCCGTGCTGGGCATCATCGCCCTGTTCGGCTACCTGGCCTGGCTGGCGAACGACGTCTTCAAGCTCACGCTCGCCTTTCCGCTGCTGCTTGCTGCGCTGGGCATTGCCATCATCATCGTCACCGTGTGGCTGCAGCGGCGGTTTCCCGCGATCATACGCCGGCTGGGAGGCGACCTGTCACGGCCGCCGCACTTTCCCGGCGGGATCCTGGCGCTGCTGGCGCCCGCACTGCTCGGGATCATATTGATGCGGGACGCACGCGACCTCGACCGGGAGCGCCGGGCCGACGCGCGCAGCCGCGCGCATGCCAATGCGTCGGAGATGCGGGCGCAGCGGGATTCCATCGCGCTGCGGCGGGTGCAGCCGCGGCGGTAGGGCCGTCTCTCACGGCGTCCTCCGTGCGCTCCGTGCTTCTCCGGTCTTCGTGAGAGAAACCGAAACCCCAGGTGCACGGCCGACGTACCAATTGGCGGACACCACGACCGGCCGATTTCCGGGGGCTCCCGCATGCTGCTGCACGTCCTGCCACTCCTTGTCGCCACGGTCTTCCAGGTCCAAGTGAAGGCGGGCGTCGAGCGCCGCCCAATGGACAGCACCAGGGCACGCGCGAAGGGCGACACGCTCAGGAAGAACGGGCGCGACGCGAACTTCAGCATCAACATCGGTGGCGGTGGGGGCGGCGACGACGAAGACCGGCCCGCCCCCAAGCGCGTACCGGTGACCGACGAGATGCGGCGCACGGCGTTCAAGGACCCGGTGGCGAGGGACCTGCTCCTCCGGGCTCGGGTGGCCCGCCTCACGCAGGACTCGCTGCTGATGAGCTACGACGCGCGCGCCTATCAGCGCTTTTCGGTGGGCATGGGCCTGCGCGCCTTTGGCCGCGACCGCGTGCTGATGCGCCACGAGGACGTGAGCCACGTGCTCTGGCACCGGGGACGAGGGGCCTGGGTGGACGTGAAGGGATCGCGCACCGGGATGCCGATGGACACCGAGGGGAACGAAAACGTCGACATGGCCAGCAATCCGCCCCTGCCATACTACCCGGGGCGCGAGGACCTGTGGATCGGCAGTGGGCTGGCCAAGGCCGAGGTGAACGAGCGCGAGCTGGTGCACCCCATCGCCGAGGGGTCCGAGGCGTACTACACGTATTCGACGGGCGACTCGGTGATCATGACGCTCCCCGACCAGCACCGCATCACGCTGCGGGAGATCAGGGTGGAGGCGCGCGCCCCCAAGTGGAACCTCGCGGTCGGTTCGTTCTGGTTCGACCAGGCGTCGGCGCACCTGGTGCGCGCGGTCTATCGCCTGAGTGTCCCCATCGACATCTGGGCGATGGACGAAGCCAAGAAGGACATGAGCGAGGTTCCGTTCTTCGTGAAGCCGATGATCACGCCCCTCAAGGTGAACGTCGACGCGATCAGCCTGGAGTACGGCCTCTACAACCAGCGCTTCTGGCTTCCCACGCTGCAGGTGCTCGAGGCCAATGCGCAGGTGAGCCTCATGCGAGTGCCGGTGCAGGTGGAGCAGCGCTTCCGGTACAACGAGGTCAACGGGCTCGACTCGATTCCCGGCATGCGTACGCCGGCGCCACGCTATGCCTACGTGCGCGACTCGCTGCGCAAGGCGGGCGTCGACTCGGTGACGCGCGCCAAGCTGCTGAAGGAGTTCATCGCTGCGCGCGACACGGCGCGGCGCGCGCAGCGCAAGGCCGACTGCGCGGCCGGCGACACCTACACGCAGACGCGCACCCGGTACAACGGCACCCTGGCCGTCGCGGTGCAGTTGCCGTGCGACAGCACCAGGCTGAGCAACTCGCCCGAGTTCAAGGGATCGCTGATGGGGGCGGGAGAATCGGTGTTCGGCACCGGCGACATCGACGAGCTGAAGAAGGCGCTCGGCTTCAACCTGCAGGCGGGGTGGATGCCCCAGAAGCCGGTGACCGAGTGGGGGCTGACGTACACGCGCTTCAACCGCGTGGAGGGTTTCAGCACTGGGCTCCAGAGCTCGGTGACGCTTGGCCGCGGCTATACGGCCATCGCCGGCGCGCGCGGCTCGTGGGCCGACCGCCAGCTGAACGGCGACCTGTCGCTGGAACGGAGCAATGGACGGTCGACGATGCGCGGTACGCTGTTCCGGCGCCTGGCGGTAGCGAGCGACTTCGGGTCACCGCTGTCGTTTGGCGCGGGACTGGCGTCGCTTCTGTACGCCGGTGACGAGGGGTTCTACTACCGTGCGTGGGGCGGTGAGCTGACGGGCGTGACGCCCAGGTTTGGCCGCACCGAGTGGCGGCTGTTCGCCGAGCAGCAGTGGAACGCGCCGATGAGCACGCGGTTCACGCTGTTCCGCGGTGCGCAGGACGATCGCGTGCTGCCGAACATCACGGCCGACAAGGCATTCGAGTACGGAGCGTCGGTGCGCGTGGAAAAGGGATGGGGGCTCGACCCGCGTGGATTCCGGGCGAACGCCGATATCCGGGCCGAAGGGGCGGCCGGCGATTTCCTGTATGGCCGGGGACTGCTCGACCTTACCGTGTCGCATGGCATGCCGTTCGCGACCGAGATGGCGATCACGGGATCGGCGGGGGGCATTGCCGGCACGGCACCAGCGCAGCGCGCCTTCCAGTTGGGCGGATTGCAGACCGTGCGGGGCAACAAGCCAGGCACGATGAGTGGCGACGCGTTCTGGATGGGTCGTGGCGAACTGGCACTGAACCGCAGCGCAGTGAAACCGGTGCTCTTCGGTGACGTGGGCTGGGCAGGCGACCATCGTGACTTCAGCAAGCCCGGGCGTCTGATGAGCGGCCTGGGCGTGGGGGCGTCGATTCTCGACGGGATGATCCGTTTTGACGTGGCGCGCGGGTTGTATCCGCAGAAGGCGTTCCGGATCGACCTGTCCGTCGAGGCGAGGTTCTAGCCTGGACTGCCCGGGAAGGATGCCGGTGGGGTGGTTGCGCAATGAGGGGAAAATGTGTCAAATGAACATGGGATTTTCCTGCCACCCGCGCCCAGGTTCCTGTGACCGAATCCAACCACGCCTCGGGTGACGACGCCCAACGCGGTGAGTTCCTCTACTGGCAGGGCCGCTACCGAATAGGGCTTGCCGCGCTCGTCGCTGGCACGGCGCTGCTGCTGCGAGCGCTCGGACTCATCTCCGGCCAGTCGATTGCCGTCTCGTGGCTGGGGGAAGACGGGACGACGCAGGCTTTTGGCGCGTCGGCGGTGGCGTACATCCTGCTCATCGTGGCGCTGCGATGGCGGCTTGGCATGCGACGGCAGGCATCGCGGCGCCTGGTTGGCGCGGTGCTCGTCGCCGATGTCGCGGTGGTCTACGTGTGTGCCCTACTGCTCACGCCACCGGCGGAGTTCGACCGTACGCTCATCATCTCGGTGTTCCTGGTGCAGTTCACGCAGTTGTACTTCGGCTGGCGGACGACCCTCTTCCAGCTGGCCACGGTGGCCGTGTGCTATTCGACACTCATCGCCCTGGCCCGCAAGGCAGGGATGCTGGCGGCGCCCGGCGAAGCGCTGTGGACTTTTGCGCTTTTCTGCGTCGGCTCCCTGACGTACGCCTGGGTGCTTGGGCACCAGGGCACCCGCATGCGGCGCCTCACCCGGCTTTTCGACCGCGCGCGCGAGGGTGACTTCGACCAGTCGTACGACGACCAGCACGACGAGTTTCCCGACCACATCACCGAGATCGGACGGGCGTACAACCAGCTGCGCGGGCACCTGGAGACGATCATCCTCACCGACCCGCTGAGCGGCTGCTTCAACCGGCGCGGGTTCGAGCAGTTCTCGGCGCGCGAAGTGGCGCGCGGCGTCCGTGCCAAGTGGCGCTTGGCCGTGCTGGCGCTCGACGTGGACCATTTCAAGCAGATCAACGACGAGTTCGGACACCTGACCGGCGACGAGGCGATCAAGGAAATTGGCGCCCTGCTGCGTGACACGGCGCGGGCGGGCGACGTGGTCGCGCGTTCCGGCGGCGAGGAGTTCTCCATCCTGGCGCCCGACACCGACGAAGTGGGCGCCATGCATCTGGCCGACCGCATCCTGCAGGCGTTTCGCACGCGGGCCTTCATCAGCGTGCGTGGCCAGATGCCCATCACCATCAGCATCGGCGTGGCGTCGGATGAGGCCGGCGGCACCGAGGAGATCGTGCGCACGCTCACGGCACGGGCCGACGAGGCGCTGTACGTGGCCAAGCGCAACGGTCGCGACCAGGCGGTGCTGTGGCAGACCGGGATGCGTGCCTTCGAGCTCAGCGGCGCCCGGCTGTCGCGCGAGATGGAGCGCTTGCGCTAGCGCGGTGGCGTCGTCCAACGCCCTACACGGCCATCGTTCCCTCGGAGACCAGCACCGCCGCGCCACCCACGCGGATGGCGGTGATGACGCCGTCCTCCTTGTCCGCCTCGATCGCCAGCTTGCTGGGGCGTCCCATTTCCACCCCCTGATCGATGGTCCACCGGAGGGTACCGCTGCGGGTGCTTGACCGCGCAGCCAGGTAGCCGGCGAAGGCGGCGGCCGCAGACCCGGTGGCCGGATCTTCAGGAACGCTGATGCCGGGCGCAAACATCCGCGCGCGGTAGTGGAACTCGCCGCCCTCGGGATCGGCAGCGTACAGCCAGATCATCGAGGCCCACGCGTGTGCCAGTGTCTCCTCCCAGCGATCCGTCTTCATGCGCGCCTTGCTCACCGCATCGACGCCGGTCAGCGGGACGATGAGGAACGGCAGCCCGCACGAGACGGCCTGCGGCTTCTCGGTCGTGCCCAGCAGGTCGCCGGTCTCGAGGCCGAGGATGCGCGCGAGCACGCCGCGCGACGGCACCAGCGGGCCGACCTCGGGCAGCTTGGCTACGCTGAACTGCGCCCACCCGCCGCTGGCGTGCGAGTCCCGGATGACCACCGAAATGGGACCGACATTCTCCTCGAGGACGATGTGCGTTCCATCGGCCGAGTCCGTCAACGGGATTTCGCCGATGGCGGCCAGCACCACTGCCGTCCCCACCGTGGGGTGCCCGGCAAACGGCACCTCGCCGCCCGGCGTGAAGATGCGCAGTCGCCGCGTGTGTCCCGGCTGCTCGGCCGGGTAGACGAACGTCGTCTCGGAATAGTTGAACTCCCGGCAGATCGGCAGGAGCAGATCTTCGGGGATCCCGCGCGCGTCGGGAATGACGGCCAGTTGATTCCCGCCAAGGCGGATGTTCGTGAAGACGTCGGCGGTGATGAAGCGGATGCTAGGCACTAGGGGCTAGGAGCTAGAGGTGATGGACGACAGAAATGCGGACGGCGTATGGCGTAGAACGTAGAGCGTACAGCTTACAGCTGCTGTACGCTCCCTTGGCGTGCCTGCGGGCCCTACTCCTCACCCATGAAGGGGTACCGGTACTCCGTCGGCGGCACGAACGTCTCCTTGATCGTCCGTGCGCTCACCCAGCGCATGAGGTTCATCTTGGAGCCGGCCTTGTCGTTGGTGCCGCTGCCGCGCGCACCGCCGAAGGGCTGCTGGCCCACGGTGGCGCCCGTCGGCTTGTCGTTCACGTAGAAGTTGCCGGCCGCGTTGCGCAACGCCGTGTGCGCCTCGAGAATCGCCTTCCGGTCACGCGCGAACACCGAGCCGGTGAGCGCGTAGGGCGAGGTGCTGTTGACCAACTCGAGCGTGTCCAGCCACCGGGCGTCGTCGTATACGTAGCAGGTGAGCACCGGGCCGAAGATCTCCTCGCAGAGCATGCGATATGACGGATCTTCGGTCTGCACGAGTGTGGGCTCAATGAACCAGCCCTTCTCGCCATGCGCCTTGCCACCGGCCAGCACTTTGGCATTCTTGCCGGCGTCGGCGAGGTAGCCGCTGATGCTGTCAAAGGCCTTCTTGTCGATCACCGCGCCCATGAAGTTCCGGAAGTCGGCGACGTCGCCCATGCGGATGTCGCTGATCATCTCCTGGGCGCAGGTCAGCGTCTGCTTCCACAGCGACTTCGGAACGTACACGCGGCTGGCCGCCGAGCACTTCTGTCCCTGGTACTCGAAGGCGCCGCGCACCATGGCCACCGCCAGTGCCCTGGGGTCGGCGGAGGGATGGGCGATTATGAAGTCCTTGCCGCCAGTCTCGCCGACGATGCGCGGGTACGAGCGATACCGCCCCATGTTCCGGCCGATCGTCTCCCACATCGAGTTGAAGACGCCAGTGGAGCCGGTGAAGTGCACGCCGGCGAGGTCGGGGTGCGACAGCGCTACCTTGGAGATGGCGGCCGAGTCGCCGGCGACGAAGTTGATGACGCCCGGCGGGAGGCCGGCCTCGGTCATCAACTGGTACATGTACCAGGCGGAGAGCATGGCCGTACCGGCCGGCTTCCACAGCACCACGTTGCCCATGAGCGCCGGCGCCGACGAGAGGTTGCCGCCGATCGCCGTGAAGTTGAACGGCGTCACCGCATAGACGAATCCCTCCAGATGCCGGTAGTCGGTCTGGTTCCACATGCCGGGTGCGGATACGGGCTGCTCGGCGTAGATCTCCTGCGCGAAGTGCACGTTGTACCGGAAGAAGTCCGTCATTTCGCAGGCGGCGTCGATTTCCGACTGGTAGACGGTCTTGGACTGGCCCAGCATGGTGGCCGCGTTCACCGTGGATCGCCACGTCGTCGACAGCAGCTCCGCCGCGCGCAGCATCACGGTGGCGCGGTCCTCCCACCTCCACGACGCCCACTCCTTCTGCGCCTCGGCACCGGCGGCGATGGCGGCCGTCACGTCCTCCGGGCGCGCCCGGTGAAACCGGGCAATCACGTGCTGATGGTCGTGCGGCGCGCGCACGTCGGTGAGCTCACCCGTGCGAACTTCCTTGCCGCCTACCATCACCGGGATCTCGGGGCACTCGCCCGACATGGCGGCCAGGCGGCGTTTCAGTTCCGCCTTTTCCGGTGAGCCGGGGGCATATGACTTGATCGGTTCGTTGACCGGGGGCGGGACGCGGCGGATGCCGTTCACGGGAGCACTGGACGAATGCATGACTTCGGGCCTCGGGCGGGAGGAAGAAGGGGCCGAGCCTGAAAGATAACCGCGGCGTGGCGGCCGTTCACCACCCACCCCCCTCGCATCCCCTGCATGCCGGGCACACATTACCCGTCAACCATCTCAAGTGTGCAACCCGACGTGCGCGTTCTGTTTGCCGACGACGACGCCTTCATGCGTCTGCTGTACGAGGAGATCCTGCGCTCCTGCGGTCACGAGGCCCTGGTGGCGACTGACGGCACGGAGGCGTGGGCGATATTCGAGCGGGACGTTCCGCCACTGGTGATCCTCGATTGGCAGATGCCCGGACCTGATGGCCTGGAGGTCTGCCGCCGGATCCGGGCGCACCCGGAGAGCGAGACCACCTTCGTGCTGCTGGTGACGGCACGCGACGGTGCCGATGACCTGACGCAGGTGCTCGACGCGGGGGCCGACGACTACCTGTCGAAGCCGGTGACCCCCGACAACCTCCAGGCGCGCCTGCGTATCGCCGAGCGGCGCATCGAGGTGTCGCGGGCCCGGAAGGCCGCCGAGGTGGAGTTGCGTCGCGCGCGGTACTTGGCGGGGATCGGCGAGACCACGCTGACCATCCAGCACGAGATCAACAACCCGCTGGCGGCGCTCCTCGCCAACGTCTCGCTCATTCGCTCCGGCAAACTGGACGACAGGGAAGTGAGCGCATCGATGGCGACGATCGAGGAACAGGCCCGCCGCATCGCCGAGGTGGTACGGCGCCTGCGGGAGATCGAGCGCGAGCGCAATGCGATGTCGGTGGAGTACCTCGGCGAGGCGCGCATGATCGACCTGCACGGCGACGGCGCACCGGGCGCGGGTGGCGCCGCCGGCACCCGAGCGGCCAAGGGGAAATGAGGCGTCGGCTCGGGTCACACCCCAGCGACGCCGGCGGCATGCACATGGCTGCGCGCCGGGCAGGGGCGGGGGCGATGACGGCGCTGCAGGTATTCACCGCGCCTCCCACCTACTATGGTGACCGGGCCGGCATGAAGAGCGACAAGGTCGCCCGCTTTCACGCCGCGCTCGCCGAGGGCGGCATCGAACCCCGGGACGTTCTGGTGCATGCCGCCTACGTGCTGAACACGGCGTCGCCCGAGGAAGAGAAGGCCGTGCGCGCCCGTGCGGGGCTTACCAAGGAGCTCGAGCGCACGCAGGCCATCGGCGCGCTGGGCTGCTGCTTCCACCCCGGGTCGGCGGGGACCGGCGATCCCGAGCAGGCCGCCGTTCGCGTGGGGGAGACGATTCGGGCGGCGGTGGAGAAGGTGCCCGGCACGGCGCGCGTGCTGGTGGAGAACACCGCCGGGGCCGGCCGGACGATGGGGCGCACCGCCGAGGAGATCGCGCGGATGCTGGCCCAGGTGCCACCGGCGCTGCGCCATCGCACCGGGTACGGGCTGGACACCTGCCACCTGTTTGCGGCAGGGCACGACATCAAGTCGAGCCCCGAGTCGCTGCGCGGCGTGCTCGACCGGTTCGAGCAGGCGATCGGGGAGCCTCCCGCGTTCTTCCACCTGAACGACAGCCAGCACCCATTCGGCTCGAACAAGGACCGCCATGCCCTGCTGGGAGCGGGGGAGATCGGCTCCGAGCCATTTCGCTGGCTGCTGGCCGACGCGCGCGCGGGGGCGGTTCCGTGCGTGCTCGAGACGCCGCACGACCGCGGCGAGACGGCGGACGACGACGCGACGGCCGATCCCGCCGACCTGCGCATGATGGCGCTGCTGCGCGATTGGAGCGCGCTTTCCGGGGCCTGAGCGGCGGTTTTCCCTCTGGGAACGACGGTGGTGCGGTGGAAATTCCTTCGTTTTCAGAGGGAAACACTATTGCGCTCAGAGGGAAACGTCTTACTTTCGAGTCGTCGGGGCGCGTGTTCTACCGGGAGAGCGCCGACCGCGAACATCCTTTCCAGGAGATCTCAGTATGGCTGCGAAGAAGAAGGCTGCGAAGAAGCCGGCGAAGAAGGCTGCGAAGAAGGCCGCCAAGAAGCCCGCGAAGAAGGCTGCGAAGAAGAAGTCAGCGCGCAAGCCGAATGCGGCGTTCATGAAGCCGGTTCAGCCGGATGCGGTGCTCGCCGCGATCGTCGGCGACAAGCCGCTGCCCCGCACCGAGATCATGAAAAAGACGTGGGTCTACATCAAGAAGTTCAACCTCCAGGACAAGAAGAACCGTCGCCAGATCAACGCCGACGACAAGCTGAAGGCACTCTTCGGCGGCAAGGCGTCGGTGACGATGTTCGAGATGACGAAGTACATCTTCAAGCACGCCAAGTAGGCGACTGGTGTGGTAGCTTTGAGGGGCGCCCGCGAGGGCGCCCCTCTTGCCTTCCCGTCACCCGGTGGGGACCTCCGCCCTTGCCCCAGCACGACGACACGACCGTTTCCCTGCGCGAGCGGCTCGTCCTGCTCGTGGGCGGCGGCGCGTGGATCGCGCTCACCGGGGTGCTCGACTACGTAACCGGCGTCGAGTACCGGGTGTTCCCGCTCTACCTCCTGCCCATCTGCCTCATCGGCTGGCGGCTGGGCTACCCCAGCACGATTGCCGCGGCGTGGTTCAGCGCAGCGACGTGGCTGGTGGCGAACTACCTGGGCGGCATGACCTATTCCAGCCACGCCGTCTGGGTGGTGAACACGATCACGCAGGCCGTCTCATTCAGCATCGTGGGCGTGCTGGTGGTCGTGTCGAGAAAGGCGCTGGCGCTGGCGGAGACGAGAAGCCGCACCGATACGCTCACCGGGCTGCTGCGGACGTGGGCCTTCTCGGCAGAGGCGACGCGCGTCATCGCGCTGTGCGAACGGCACCACCGTCCACTGACGGTGGCGTACCTCGATCTCGACCACTTCAAGCAGGTGAATGACCGGCACGGCCACGCCCGCGGCGACCAGGTGCTTGCCACCGTGGCATCGACTCTGCTCGATGCGGCCCGCGACACCGACCTCGTGGCACGCCTCGGCGGAGACGAGTTTTCCCTGCTGTTGCCGGAAACGGACATAGCCGGCGCGGCCATCGTGCTCGAGCGCGTCCGCGCAAACGTCATCAAGGCGCTCGTCGGCGAGACGGTCCGCGTGACGATAAGCATCGGCGCGGTGACGAGCCGGTCGGGCCACCTGCCCATTGACGATCTGCTGCGGCGGGCCGACAAGCACCTCTACGAGGCAAAGGAGCACGGCAAGGACCGCGTCGTCCTGGCCACTCTCGACACCTGACGTGGACGGGCGCTACCCTTGAACCACGCGGTGCGCGCCACAGATTCCATCAGGTTCGCCCCAACTTCCCCAGCACGAGATCCGTGGCCAAGAAGAACGCCGAGAAGCCCAAGAGTGTGGTGGCCGCTGCCCGCGGCGGAAACTCCAGGCCATTTGCCCGCCGCGCGTGGGAGAACTTCAAGTCGATTGCCGGCACCATCGCGATCTTCCTGTTCATTCGCGCCTTCTTCATCGAGGCCTACCGCATCCCGTCGGGGTCCATGATCCCGACGCTGCTGGTCGGCGACTGGCTGTTCGTCAACAAGCTCGTCTACGGCCCGCACGTGCCGTTCACGACCTACAACCTGCCGGGATACTCGGAGCCCAGGCGCGGCGACGTGATGGTCTTCGTCTCGCCCTACCAGGCCGACGAAGCCGAGCGCAACGCCGACCCTACGCCCACGCTGGTCAAGCGACTGGTGGGCATGCCCGGCGACACGATCTACATGCGCGCCGGGGTGCTGCACGTCAACGGCGTTCCGCAGCGACAGGGATACGGTGCCGACCAGAACCCCAAGGGTGACCCGGACGAGACCGGCCCGCAGTTCGACTGGCAGAAGAAGGTGCAACTCGCCAACACCCGCTTCGACCCAGCGCCGGCGCAGCCGACGCACGACAACTGGGGGCCGCTGGTGGTCCCCGACAGGTATTACTGGATGATGGGCGACAACCGTTACAACTCCAAGGACTCGCGCTACTGGGGCTTCGTACCCCGCGACAACGTGCGCGGGCGGCCGCTGTTCGTCTACTACACCTACGTGCCGCAGGACGAGAGCGACCGGGCGCTGTCGCCGCTCACCGACATCCGATGGAAGCGGATAGGGCACATCATCAAGTAGAGCGCGAGAGCGCGAGATACGGACGGCGTAGAACGTACAGCGTAGAGCTTACAGCTTCTTTTCAAGCGAGATCCCAGTGAACCGCCTCGTTGCCCTCCTCCTGGCCGCAGGTCCGCTGGCGGCTCAGGTGCCGTCCGCGCTCCTCGACTCCGCGCGCACCCGACTCGCCGTGCTCGACGGCACGGTGCGCATTGCCGGGCTCGACAGTGCCGTCGAAGTGCGGCGCGACACGTGGGGCATTCCGCACATCTATGCGCGCACTCAGCACGACCTGTTCCTCGCGCAGGGTTTCGTGGCCGCGCAGGACCGGCTGTGGCAGATGGAAATGTGGCGTCGCGCCGGTGAGGGACGCCTCGCCGAGGTGCTCGGCCCGGCGTTCGTGGAGCGGGACCGTATTGCGAGAGCCCTGCGCTATCGGGGCGACTGGAATGCCGAGTACCTCAGCTACGCCCCCGACGCCCGTTCCATTCTCGAGGCGTTCGTGCAGGGAGTGAATGCCACAATGGCCGACGCCCAGGCGCGCAGGGCGCTGCCCATCGAGTTCTCTATGCTCGGCATCGAACCCACGCCGTGGACTCCCGACGTGCCGTTGCAGCGGCTCGCGGCCTTCTCGATGACCGGCAATGCCAGCGGCGAGGCCGCGCGTGCGCGACTGGTGAACCTCCTCGGCGTCGAACGGACGCAGGCCATCTGGCCACTCGATCCGCCACGGGCGATCGACCCCGCCCCCGGGCTCGACTTGGCTGGCATCGA
>DATCGU010000295.1:0-15415 GCA_036508735.1 Gemmatimonadaceae bacterium | reverse complement strand
GGGCGAAGATGTCGTACTGGAATTGGTGCACCATCTCGTGCGTCAGCACATGTTCGGCTTCCCCGAGGTTGCCGGTGAAGAAGAACATGTTGCGCTGCCTCAGCGCGTCGGTGACGCCGCCCGTCCCCTCGCCCAGGTCGCCAAAGACGTTGTTCTGGGCAAAGGCGCCGCGCGACGAAAACACGATGATCGGCTTGCGCTCCTTGAACGTGTAGTTCATCAGGCGCGAAAGGCGTGCGTACGAGCGCTCGGCCATGCTGGCGGTGAGGTGCGCCATCTGCGCCTCATCCGGGTAGTAATGGATGTCGAAGTGCTCAGTCTTCAGGATCTGCCAGTTGAATTTCTGGAACTGGACCTGGTTCTGGCCGAAGTAGCCCTGCGCCCCCAGCGGGAGGACGGCGCAGAGCGCCAGCAACAGGGCTCGCAGGCTTACCTTCGACATCGGCACTCCCGGCTAGGTAGTGATGGCAACTGCTGTGGCGTCGCCCCACAGGCGTTCGATCTGGTAATACGAGCGCATGGAGGGATGGAACACGTGTACCACGAAATCAACGAAATCGACGAGGACCCAGCGGCCCTGCTCGATGCCCTCGACATGGTGGGCCGTCCACCCGGACTTGGCCATCGCCGCGACCAGGTTGCCGGCGACGCTCCGCACGTGCGTGTCGGAGGTGCCGGTGGCGACCACGAAGTAGTCGGTCATGTCGGTGACGCCGTGCAGGTCAAGCAGGACGACGTCACTGGCCTTGTTGTCCACGCAGAGCGCGGCCGCGCGGCGCGCCTGCTCGGCGATCATGGCGGGCGGGGTCAAATGGGAGGAAACGGACATTCTAAGAAGGCAACACCGGAGCGGGGAGAAAGTTCCGCGTGAAAGAACGCAGGATCCACAGAGTACGACAGAATACTACTGAAGAGCGCAAGAGCGCGAGAACGCAAGAGCGCGAGAAGCGCGGGCGACCCGTCCCCCGGATCCCCCGCGCCTCTCGCGTTCTTGTGCTCTCGCGTTTCCGTGCTCTCGTTCTAGCTCTTGATCACCCACACCTTGATCTCCGGCATCACGTCGGCGTGCAGGCGGATGCCCACCTTGTACACGCCCAGGGCCTTGATCGGCTCCGGCAGATCGATCTGGCGCTTCTCCACGTGAATGCCCTGCGCCTCGAGCTGCGCGGCGATGTCACCCGACGTCACCGACCCGAACAGCTTGCCCTCCTCGCCCACGCGGGCGGCGAAGGTCAGGGAAATGGGCTCGATCGTCGCGGCGAACGCTTGGGCCTCGGACCGGCGGCCGTTCTCGGCCGCCTCCAGGCTGTCCTTCTCCTGCGCAATGCGTGTCTTGTTGCCCAGCGTGGCTTCATACGCCTTGCCGCGTGGCAACAGGAAGTTGCGTGCGTACCCCGCCGACACCTTCACGATGTCGCCCGGATGACCGAGCTTCTCGATCGCTTCTCTCAGAATGACTTCCATCGGGAACCCCAACGTTTCAGGTAGACGGGCGCTCGCGGCGACGCCAATCGAGCCACGTGTCGCCCAGGCCGAGCCCCACAAGGATCACGCCAGCCGCACCGGCGAACAACACCGACACGCTGACCATAACGACCGTCATCAATCGTCCCGGCGCCAGGAAGAACAGCGCCACACCAGCCCCGCGGAGCCCGTAGAGGACCCCGAAGAACACCAGCAGGTTCGCCCCGAGACCACGCGCCATGCCCAGTCCCGGAACCACCAGCAGTGCCAGCCCGCCCACCAGTCCCCAAATGAACTGGTCGTCGAACCGGAACAACCGCAGGCTTGCGAGCGGCGCGCCAATGCGGGCGCGTCCCACGCGATGATACAGCGCCCAGGCGAGCCCGAGCGCGGCCAACGTTTCCAGCGCGAGCAGGGCCGGGAACAGCACCGACGACTGTTCGGCGGTACTCCTCACCATCGTTCGCTGTTCCGTCAGCGTCTGCTCGAACCAGGCGGCCGATTCGGCATTATTCTTCCGGAGTTCCGCCCAGTCCTTGCTGGCCAGACGCGCACGCCAGTCGGCCTCGAACGCGTCCGCCCGGCGCATCGTCTCGCGACCAAACACCTGTCGAATACCCGTCGGCCCACCCGGAACGACCACCGACAACAAACCACTCACCACCAACGCCACTGCCACAGCGGCCAGTGCCCGGGGGAGGAACGAACGCCGAGGCCACAACAGGGCCGCCGCGCCGAACGCCACCGCCACCAGCACTCCCCAGCCCCGTGCCAGAAGCGCGTACTGGTTCCCCGACTCGCCGCTGACCACAATCCAGGCGGCAAAAGCCACCCACAGCAGGGCCAGAAACAACCGTCCACCGGCCTTCCACCCCGCCAGCGAACAGGCGGCTAACGCCGGTACGAGCAGGAGCGACGTTTCCGCTACCGGCAGCGCCACCGAGAATGGTGGCATGGCCGGCAGCAACAGCAACAACGCGAGCCCGCCGACAACGCCCCGCCAGCCGCGTTCGCGCGGAGTGGGGTCGACGACGGGCTCGGTCACTTACGCCTGCTGGCCACGGGTGTACGCCAGGAGCGCGAGGAAACGCGCCTTCTTGATGGCGCTCGCCAGCTGGCGCTGGTGTCGCGCGCAGGTGCCGCTCAGGCGGCTCGGCAGGATCTTGCCGTTGTCCGTGATGAAACGCGACAGGAAGCGCTCATCCTTGTAATCGACCCAGCGGATGCGGGCTTCGTCCATCGGGCAGGTCTTCTTTTGGCGGCGCATCAGTCGTCATCCTCGTCATCATCGCGAGCCCGCTTGGCGGCGAGCTGCTCTTCGGTCATCGGCGGCGCGCCGAGTTCGTCTTCGTGGATGGAGATCAGGTAGCGTACGATGCCGTCGTCGAGCTTGAGGGAACGCTCGAATTCCGGCAGCACCTTTCCGTCGGCCTTGAAGCGGGCCACAATGTAGTAGCCCGTGTCGCGCTTGCCGATCTTGTAGGCAAGTTGGCGACGGCCCCAGTGGTTGAGCGACGGTTCGCCTTCGGCGCTGAGCAGCGCGTGATGCTTGGCGATCTTTTCGTTGATGGCGGCGTCTTCGAGCGTCGAGTCGAAGACGTATACCGCCTCGTATTCACGGATCACGTGTGGCAATCCTCCTTTGGTCGTTGGGGCCTCCCGCGGGTTGCCGACGCGGGAGGAGGCGTGACGGCCGAATTGGCCGCGTTTGATGATAGCCTATAAGCATAGTGCGCAGCGGCGGTTGGGTCAACTCTCCGGTGGTGCGGTGCGCCCGAGGTCACCCTGCCTTCCCGCGAGCGCATCCGCGACGTTTCGGGGTGAGATGTTCGTTGACGTCGAGCATCTCCGCCCCGATCTTTACCACCGGTTCGATCTCCCTCAGGAAGTCCTGACGCCCGCCGCGGCGTTCCGGCGCCACGTACCGAGATGACGCCGTGAGTTCGATCACTGCCAACACATACGATCTTCACGACTTCGACCGGATGTTCGCCGACGAGGCGCGCACCGGTCCGTATCTGGCCGCGATCACGGCCGCCGTGCGCCCCGGCGACATCGTCGTCGAGATCGGCACCGGCACCGGGTACTTTGCTGTGGCCTGCGTGCGGGCCGGCGCGAAGCACGTTTATGCCATCGAGGTGAACCCGCTGGTCGCGCTCGGCCCCGCCGTTGCCGAGGCGAACGGGTGCGCCGATCGGATCACCTTTATCCACGGCTATTCGACCCGCGTCGACCTTCCCGAGCGCGGCGACGTCCTCCTCGAGGATCTGCGCGGAATGTTTCCGTTGCTGCGGGGGCGAATCCCGTCGCTCGTCGATGCGAGGGAGCGACTGCTCAAGCCGGGCGCACGGCTGATCACGGCGCGCGACGAACTCTGGGCGGCTCCCTGCCGACGGCCCGATCGCGTGACGCCGCTGCTCGGGCTCGATGAGGGCACGACACACGGCATCAAGCGCGAGCCGGTGGCCGAGCGGCTGCGCAGCGACGTTCACAAGGCCCGTGTAGGCGCTGGCGATCTGCTGGCGACCCCAGTGCGCTGGGGGACAATCGACTACTCCGTGGTGCAGAGTCCGGACATGGAGGGGCGCTGTGAGTGGACACTGGCACGTGCCGGCGCGTTCGACGGCGTAGCGGTCTGGTTCAATTCCGAGCTGTTTGGCGGATCGCGTATTCTGAACGAGCCTGGGGCGCCACGCACGGTCTACGGGCACGCGTTCTTTCCGCTCGCGCGGTCTCGCGCCGCAACGGCCGGCGATCGCGTGACGCTCGACCTCCGCGCTCGGCGTGTCGGCGAGGGCTACGTGTTCGCATGGGATACGACGCACGCGACGCCAGCCGGGGCCACCACGTCGCAGCGCCAGTCGACGCTTGGTGCGTCGCTGCCCCTCTCGCTCGACGCGCTCAGGCGACGGGTTTCTTCGCACGCGCCGGTGGCGGGTTCCAGCGCGGCGCTCACGCGCGAGATTCTCGACCTCGCGGACGGCGCGCACTCCCTTGATGACATCGCGGCGCAGGTGGCCTCGCGCCATCCGCGGCGCTTCACCAGCGTTGCCGACGCGGTGAGCTACTGCACGGCACTGCTTGCCGGCCTTGAGGACGAGGACGCAGCGCAGGCCGGAGGGGGAGCGACGTGAACGCGCTCACCCTCGACACCACGGTGGTGGCCTCACGCGACCAGGTGGCCGCCAACCTCGCCGAGGAAGTCATCATTCTCGGCATGCGGGACGGCGTCTACTACGGCGTGGATGGAGTGGCCGCCCGCGTGTGGGCGCTGGTGCAGCAGCCCGCGCGCCTTGGCGATGTCGTGCACACGCTGCTTCAGGAGTACGAGGTCGCCGCGGAGTCGTGCGAGGCCGAGGTGATCGCGTTTGTCGCCGAGCTCGAGGCGTCTGGCCTGGTCACGCGTGTCGCTCACCGCGCGCCTTAGGACGTTCGCGTCGCTGCCGAGCGGCGAACGCGGGCTCGCCTTGCGAGCCGTGCTTGTCATGCTGGGAGTGCAGGTGGGATTGCGCACGATGCCGTTTCCCCGCGTGCGCCGGTTCGTTGACCGGCTGACGCGAGGGCGTCGCGCCGACTCCGATGCGACGGCGGCACGTGCCGTGCGGCGAGCCGTCGACCGGGCCGCCCGCACCCTTCCGGGCAGCGCTTGCCTGGCGCAGGCGCTCACCGCAGAGCTGCTGTTGCGCGGCGATGGGTACGAGGCGCGCCTCAGCCTTGGCGTGGCACCCGGCGCGCCGACAGAACGCTTGCCGCTCGACGCGCATGCCTGGCTGGAGAGCGGCGGTGTGGTGGTAACGGGTGAGGTTGAGCATCTCGACGCATACCGGACGCTCGCGGTCTTCGGGACTTCAGTTGATGGAGAAATTCATTGATTAATTGCTGAGCGCCGGCTAGAATTGGTACACATCTCGGGCTCGGCGTCGTTGGCGGCGCAGAGTGGGAAGTGCTCAATTGCCAGAGGGCGCCGTCCAGCGCTGCTCGGAATGACAGTGGCTGGAATCGCCGGATCGAATTGCAGAGGTATGTGTATTCAGTCCGGTTCTCTTCCTGAAGCGGAGCGTCTCGTATGGAACAATCGAACAGCAAGCAGCGCACCGCACCGCAATCGCCGGCGAGTGACAGTCTGGCCGCGTGGAAGCGGCCGCAGCTCGTGCGATTGGGAAACGTCGCGTCGCTTACCGCCTCAACAAAGACCGCCGGCAACCCCGACGGCGGCAAGGGCAGCATGGTCAGAACGTAGGGTGTGTGGATGGCGGTTCTGTGGCACGCGGACTTTACCGGGGCGAACGCGTGACGGCCGGGACGGATCGACCGGACATCGAGGAAGGGCGCGCCGATCAGCCAGTGACGAGGCTGGGGTCGCCGTCGGGCGTACGGCCAGGTTGAGGTCGGTGTAATGCTCGCCTTCGGCGCGATCATCGATCAATCGCTCGCGCCGCTGCCCCCGGACATGACGCCGCGCATGCAGTGTGCCCTTCCCGCGATTCAAGGGCGCGTCACGATGGTGGTGGACGAGGAAGTAGGCCTGGTGCACCTCGCCGACTCGCGCCCCCTCTCGTTTGACGCCGACCTGCCGCTCCGGGATGGCCGTCTGGTGGTGGCGGGCACCCTGCGCATCGACGCGCGCGCCGCGCTGCGCGCCCAGCTGGCGCTGCCAAACGCGGACGACGAGACCGCGGAGTCCGATGCGCGGTTGGTGGCGCTCGCGTACCGACGCTGGCGCGACCGCCTTGCCGAACACCTCATCGGCGACTACGCGCTGGCCGTCTGGGATCGCGCCGAGCGTCGGCTCGTACTGGCCACCGATCCACACGGCAACCGCCAGTTGTTCTGGGGGCGGGTCGGGTCGCTCATCATCGTGAGCAGCGAGATCGACGCCGTCCGTGCGCTGCCGGGCCTCTCGGCGGAGCTGCACGAGCCGACCATCGTGGGCCTGCTGCGCGACGGCTGGATAGAGGATGCGGAGCGCACCGTCTTCCGCAACGTGCATCGCGTGCCCGGCGGGCACACGCTGGTGCTCGACGCGGGTGCCCAACCCGTCGTTCGGCGGCACTGGGACTGGCCGGTGCCTTCTCCGATTCGCTACCGGAAGGACGACGACTACCTGGAGCACTTCACCGAGATCCTGCATGCCACGCTGCGCGACCGCCTGCGCGCTGATTCGGCGACGGTGCTGCTCAGCGGCGGCATGGACTCGACGACGCTGGCCGTGGCGGCGCGGCGTGCCGCACCGCAGGTGCGACTGCACGCGCTGACAACGACGAATCCCGGTATGGCGCCGACTGACGACGCCGCTTTGTCCGTGCAGGTGGCGCGTCGACTCGGGATGGACCACCAGGTCCTCGACCTCGACAGCTTTGACGACCTGGCATACATCGACACGCCCGACTCGCTCCTCCCGCAGCCCTATGATGAGAGCGACGTCGACGCCTACCGGCGTGTCTTTGGGGTCGCGGCGGCCGCGGCGCCGGTGGCGCTGTACGGCGAGGACGGCGACATGCTGCTGCAGGCGCCCACGCTCCTGGGACAGTTGCGTACGCAGCCGTTCGGCGAGGTCGTTGCGAGCTGGACCCGACGTTGGTGGCGCTCGGGACACCGTCCGTGGGTCGGCCTGGAGTGGCGGCAACGGCTCGCGCGGCTGCGTCACGGGGGCGAGCCGGACCGAACGCCGTGGCTGCGCGCCGATGTGTTGCGCGCCATGGCGGTGCCGCGCCGCGAACGGCCGGTGCACCCTCTCAGGCCGCAAGCGGTGTCTGCGCTGTCGTCACCACTGTGGGATGCACAGTATGCGGTCATGGCGCCGACCGTCTCGCGCGCCAGCGTGCTCTACACGCTGCCGCTGGTGGATCCTCGACTGCTCGCCTTCGTCTTCGCCATTCCGCCGGTGCCATGGTGCCAGAACAAGGCGCTGTTTCGCGAGGCGATGCGGAATGACCTGCCCGCGGCGGTGCTGGCGCGGCCCAAGACCGCGTTGGTGGGCCGGATTGAGAGCGGCGTGGCGCGATGGCGCGCGCGCGGCGGTGCCATGGACCCGGTGTCGGAGCGGATGGCGCGGTGGGTGGACATCGACGCGGTACGCGACATCTACCGCTCGGGGACTCCGTTTCAGGTGATGGACTCCTGGCGCGTGCTGGTGATCGACCGCTGGCTCGCGCGCGAGGAAGCACGCCGTGCCTGAGTACGGTCTGTACGGCCTGGTGATCCGCAGTGACTGCGTGCTGGCGGGACTGGAAGTCGCGGTCGCGGGCGCCGGCGTGGACGTGGACATTCGCGTGCAGGGGCCGCGCCTGACCGCAGCGGAGTGGGCAGATCGGCCGCGCCACTACCTAGGCCCGGCCGAGGACGGCGGCGTGCCGTCGGTCGAGGTGCGGGGCGATGCGTCGCGCGGGTTCTGGTTCCGCTACGCCGACGGGACGCAGTTCGTGGTCGACCGCGATGCGAGGACGATCGGTGCCTGGTGGGATGAAGGGTCGACGCTCGAGGACACCGCGACCTACTTGCTGGGGCCGATCCTCGGATTCGTGCTCCGTTTGCGCGGCGTGCTGGCGTTGCACGCGAGCGCGGTGCTACTCGACGGGCGGGCCGTGGCGATGCTCGGGCCCAGCGGGGCGGGGAAGTCGACGACGGCGGCGGCCTTTGCGGCCGCGGGCGTACCGGTACTGTGCGACGACGTGCTCGCGGTGCGCCAAGTCGGGGATGTCGCGATGGCGTATCCGTCGTATGGCCTGCTTCGGCTCTGGGACTCGTCGGAGCAGATGCTGTTTGGCACTGTTGGCCAGTTGCCCTTGCTGACACCGACGTGGGACAAGCGGGCATTGCCGCTTGGCGGCAGGTACGCGTTCCACCGGGCGCCCGCTCCACTGGGCGAGTTGTTCGTGCTGGCGCCGCGCGTGACTGATGACGACGCGCCTCGGGTGGAGGAGTTGCGACCGCGCGAGGGGTTCATCGAACTGGTGGCGAACAGCTACGCCAACTATCTGCTGGATGATCGCATGCGTGGCGACGAGATGCGTGCGCTCGGTGCGATGCTGCGGGGGCGCCGCGTGCGCCGGCTGGTGCCGCACGCCGATCCAGCCCGGCTCGAGGCACTCGTGGAACTTATCGGCGCCGCGGTGCATGGCCCGTAGGTCCACGTGCGCCGCGCCGCGCGCGGCCGCATCTTGATGGGAGCGTATGCTGACGCCCGTTGCTCCCGAGATGCGTTTCGTGCTCGCCGCAGTGCGGCGTGACGCCGGTGCGGCGCGCGCGCGCGCCGATGCGGCCGCCGCCGTCGCCGACTGGTCGCGCGTGGCGCAACTGGCCGCAGCGAACGACGTGGCGTGGTGGGTGGCGCGGGCGCTGCCGCCTGATGCCGTGCCTGATGCCGTGCCTGAAGCCGTGCATGAGTGGCTGGGCGATGCGGCGCGCAACGTCGCGCTGGCGTCGCTCGCGGGCACGCGAGAGCTGTCGGCCTTGGTGCGTCTGCTCGAGGCGGCCGGCGTGCGAGCCGTGGCCTACAAGGGGCCGGCGCTCTCGGTGGATGTGCACGGCGACGCCGGCGCCCGCGGCTTCACCGACCTCGACCTGCTGGTGGCCGAGCGCGACCGCGATCGTGCGCTGCGGGCGCTGCTCGCGGCGGGGTACCGCTCGCCCGCAGGCTACACGCCCGCCGAGGAGCGCTTCTACTCGGCGTGGGAAGGTGTGGCGCAGCTTGCGCGCGGCGCGGAACTGCCCGTCGAACTGCATTGGCGTTGCCAGGCGCCGCGTTACGGTGGGCCGCAGGATCCCGCCGACGTCGTTGCCCGCGCCGTGCCTTGCGACATGGCCGGCGGTCGCGTCCTCGTTCCGGCTCCGGTGGACCTCGCCGTGCTGCTGGCGCTGCACGGCGTGAAGCACGCGTGGCAGTCGCTGCTTTGGGTCGCGGATTTCACCGCGTCCATGTTACGCCCTTCGTTCGACTGGGCGCTGCTTGATCAGCGTGCCGGCGAGTGGCGCGTGCGCCGCGCGATGGCGGAGGCGCTGCTGGTGGCGCACGACCTGTTGGCGCTTGAGGTGCCGGACGCGTGGCTGCATGTGGCACTCGCCGACGCCCCCGTGCGGCGGTTGGCGACTGCCGCGTGCGGCCGCATCCTTGGCGCAGCCGGCGTGGAGGATGTGGGTCAGCCGTCCACGGCGCGATACGACCTGCAGTGGCTCGACGGGTCGTGGGCGAAACTGCGGTATCTCGCGCTCGCCGCCGCGCTGCCGACGCCGCAGGAACGGAAGATGGCGCGATTCCCCGACGCGCTTCTCCCGCTGGCGTACCCGGTGCGCGCGTGGCGCCTGCTGCACCACGCGTTCGGGCGCCGCGCATGACCGGGTCGCTACGTCCATTCGTCGCGGCGCTGTGGCGCGACCATCGAAAGTCAATGCTCGTCGTGGCCGTCCTGTCGCTGGCGCTCATGCTCACCGAGGGCGTGGGGCTGCTCATGCTGGTGCCGATGCTGCGCCTGGTGGGCGTATCGCTGGGCGACGGCGCGTCCGATCGCATTGCGCAGGGCATGGAGTCGTTGTTGCGCGCACTGGGCATCGTGCCCGACCTGCCGGGCGTGCTCGCCGCCGTTGTGGTGCTCGTGACGGCACGTGCGGGACTGCAGTGGCTGCTGGCGCACTGGGATGCCCGGCTCGAGGTCGGGGTGGTGGGGCGACTGCGCCAGCGCCTGTTTGCCGCGATCGTGCAGATGCCGTGGGCCCGGTTTGCCGGAGAACGTCCGGCGGCGCTGATGCATGCCGTCGGGCCCCAGGTGGACGACGTGCACAGCGCGCTGCTGATGTTCATGCAAGCAGTGTCACTGGTGGCGGCGGTGACGGCGACGGGCGTCGTGGCGATGGTGGTGTCGTTGCCGTTGACAGCGGTGGTGCTGGCGGCCGGCGCGTTGCTCTACCTGGCGGCACGCGCGCTGCGCGCTCCGGGGCGCGCCGAAGGCGAGCGCCTGCTCGCGGCGAGCACCGGGCTGTTTGCGCGCATCAGCGAACTGCTGGGTGGCATGAAGATGGTGCATGCGCATGGCGCGGAATCGCGGGCGGTCGCGGCCGTGCTCGCCGGCACGAGCGAGTGGTCGGCGCTCACGCGGCATACCGCGGCGCTGCGGGCGCGCGTGAGTTTCGCGCTGGCCGTGCTGGGCGTGCTGCTGCTGGCGCTGCTCGTCTGGTTCGGCGTTGCCGTTGCCCACCTCGCGCCGGCCACCCTCCTGCTCCTGCTGCTGCTCTATTCGCGCCTGGTGCCGCGGCTGTCGGAGCTGCAATCAGTCAGTAGTTCCTTCTCGCAGACGCTGGCCTCATTCGACGCGGTGACTGCACTGCTTGCACGCTGCGAGGCGGCGCGCGCCGAAACGGATCGCCTGCGGGAGAACTCCCGGATTCCTGACGTCGCAAGCATGCCACCCGACGCACTCGACGGCGAACGGCATGCAATGTCGATGGAGGTGCGGGACGTGACGGTGCGCTACCCGGGGAGCGCGACGCCGGCGCTCCGCGGCCTGAGTGCGCGATTTCCGGTCGGTTCGCTGACCGTGGTCTTCGGGGCGTCCGGCGCAGGAAAGACGACGCTCGCCGACCTGTTGCTCGGACTGCTCGAGCCCGAAGGCGGAACCGTGCTGGTGGATGGGCAGCCCCTCGCCGGGCTTCGGCGCGCGCCGTGGCGCGATCGCGTGGGCTACCTGGCGCAGGAAGCGATGTTGCTGCACGGCACCATTCGCGACAACCTGCTCTTCGCGCGCCCCGGCGCGTCGGAGGACGAACTGCGTGAGGCGCTGCGCGGTGCCGCCTGCGACTTCGTGGACAGCCTGCCGCAGGGTCTCGACTCAGCCATCGGCGAGCGCGGCGTGCTGGTCAGCGGAGGAGAACGGCAGCGCCTGGCGCTGGCCCGCGCGCTGCTGCGGCAGCCGGGCCTGCTGGTGCTCGACGAGGCCACGAGCGCGCTCGACGCCGAGACGGAACAGCGCATCCTGACGACAGTGCGCGCGCTCGCAGGACGGTGCACCGTGGTGTTCTGCACGCACCGCGAGGCGCCGCGGGCGATTGCGGATCAAGTCATCGAGCTTTAGCGAGGTACAGCTTCTTTTCAAACGTTAAATCTGAAGAGCAGTACGTCGCCGTCCTGCACCACGTACTCCTTGCCCTCGCTGCGCACCACGCCGGCGTCGCGCGCTCCCTTCCAGCCGCCGAACTTCAGGAAGTCGTCGTAGCCCACCGTTTCGGCGCGAATGAAGCCGCGCTCGAAGTCGCTGTGAATGACGCCCGCCGCCTTGGGCGCCGTGTCCCCGTGGTGGATGGTCCAGGCGCGCACTTCCTTCTCGCCGGCGGTGAAGTAGGTGTGCAGGCCCAGCAGGTGATAGCCGCCGCGGATCAGCCGGTCGAGGCCGGCTGATTCGATGCCCAGATGGGCGAGGAACTCGGTGCGCTCACCGGCCGGCAGCTCGGCCAGCTCCGCCTCGATCTTCGCCGAGAAGGTGACCACCTCGGCCGGTTCGTGATCGTTGGCGATGGCGGCGCGCAGCGCCGTGACGTGCGGCCCCTCGGGGCCGCTCAGCTCTTGGTCGGTGACGTTGGCGGCGTACAGGATGGGCTTGGAGGTGAGCAGCTGCAGGGGCTGCAGGAATTCCCTTTCCGCGGGCGTCAGCGCGACGTGCCAGAGCGCCCGACCCTCGGAAAGCGGTGCGAAGGCCTTCTCGAGCGCGGCCGCTTCGACGGCGGCTGCCTTGTCGCCCGTCCGGGCCGCGCGCTTCGCCTTGTCGAGGCGCTTCTCCACGGAACCCAGGTCGGCGAGGGCCAGCTCGAACTCGATGGTCTCGCGGTCGCGCACCGGATTGACCGCGCCCTCGACGTGGGTCACGTCGGGATCGTCGAAACACCGCACCACGTGCACGATGGCGTCGGTTTCGCGGATGTTCGATAAGAAGGCGTTGCCGCGTCCCTCGCCCTTGGAGGCGCCGCGCACGAGGCCGGCGATGTCGACGAACTGCACCGCCACCGGCACCGTGCGCTGCGGCTTCACGACCTCGGCGAGCCTGTCGAGCCGCGGGTCGGGCACGTTCACCACGCCGATGTTCGGGTCGATGGTGCAGAATGGATAGTTCGCCGCCTCGGCCTTGGCCGAGGTGATGGCGTTGAAGAGCGACGACTTACCGACGTTGGGGAGGCCAACGATTCCGAGCGATAGCATGGTTCAGGCGTGAGATGGCGAGATCAGGGGCGTACGGCAGCTGTACGCTCTACGCTGTACGCTATAAGCCATCCGCTGGAGCACCGTGCAATGAAAGGTAACGGGTCGGGCTCATCGGATGGCGTGCGGCGTGAAATTCGTGCCCATCTTGTCCGCATCCGGAGGCCCAATGCAGGACTTTCAGAAGCTTGCCGTTTGGACGAAGTCGCACGAACTCGTGCTGGAGGTGTACCGGGTGACCGCTCGAGTGCCCGAACGGAGCTACCCCGGGCTGTTGTCGCAGCTGCGACGCTCCGCGTCCTCGATTCCGGCGAACATCGTCGAGGGGTGCGGCCATTCGTCACAGCCCGAGTTTGCGAGGTTCCTGCAGATGGCCGGCGCGTCGGCGCTGGAACTCACGTACGATCTGCTGCTGGCTCGCGATCTCGGGGCGCTCGGTACCGTACCGTACGCCCGGCTGGAGGCGAGAACGCTGCAAGTGCGCCAGATGCTCGGTGGGCTGATTCACCGCGTCCGCACCGACCTCGTCGAGAAGAAGATGCCGGCCAAACGTCGGCCCGCTGCGGACGGCGTAGAACGTACAGCGTAGAGCGTACAGCTTCCCTTGTGGTTGTCGTACCGCGTAGAACGTACAGCGTACAGCCTACAGCTTCCTTTCGCCGTCATCGCCCGGTGAACACGCGGCTCGTCCGCTCGGCTTGCCCAGCAGCGCCCACTCGCGCGCCGCCAGCTCGAGTGCGGGGAAGAGCGCTCGCACCAGCACCGACTCCTCCGCGGCGAACTCACCCAGCACAAAATCGCGCAGCGTTTCCCGCGGCGCCGGTTCGGCGCGTCCCACCCCGATGCGCAGTCGCGCGTACTCCCGCGTTCCCAGCGTCGCTTCGATGCTCCCGAGTCCGTTGTGCCCCCCGGAGGAGCCCTTGGCGCGGAAACGCCAGGAGCCCAGCGGAAGCGCGACGTCATCCACAACAACCAGCAGGTCATTGGCCACCGCCCAGAACGGGCGGTGCACGTAGGGCGCCAGCGCCTCACCGCTGCCATTCATGAAGGTGAGCGGTTCGAGTAACCGCACCTTCTTTCCGTCGAGGGTACCGTCCGTGGCGCGCGCGTCGGGGACGGCGCGCCATGGGCGAAAACGCCAAACGTCGGCCAGGTGGTCAACGACCCACCAGCCGACGTTGTGACGCGTGCCCTCGTATTCCCGCCCCGGGTTGCCGAGGCCGACGACGAGCTTCACGGGTCGGAGACGCCTAGCCCTTTGCGGGCTTGGCGGGCTTCGCGGCCTCGGCGCCCTCCTCCTCCTCCTTCTTGCCCTTGGCGAGCACTTCCGGCTCGATCGCGATGTCGCCTTCCACCGGCGCAACGACCGCAACCTCTTCCGCCGCCTTCGGCGCGCCGCAGGTGCAGACCGTCGCGTCCTGGTCGTCGAGCACTTCGACGCCCTCGGGCACCGCCAAGTCCCTGACGTGCAGGGAGTGACCGATGCCCAGGATCGTCACGTCGACTTCGAAGTGGTTCGGGATCTGCATCGGATCGACGTGGATCGAGAGCTCGTGCATGATCTGGTCGATGATGCCGCCTTCCTTCACGCCGACGGACGCGCCGGTGTACACGATCGGGACCCGCACCGTGACCTTCTCGCCGGCGACCAGTTCCTGGAAGTCGACATGGAGGATCTGCTTCTTGAACGGGTGGCGCTGGATCTCGCGGATGAGCGCGTTCGACTTGGTGCCGGCTACGTCGAGCTCGAAGACGGTCGTCGCATACGAGACCTTCTCGAGCAGTTGCACGAAGTCCTTGGTGTGCAGCGACAGCGGCTGCGGCGCGCGGGCGTGGCCGTAGATGATGCCGGGAATCCGGCCGGCGGCGCGGAGCTTGCGAGCAACGCCCTTGCCGGTGTCGGAACGGGTTTCTGCAGTGAACTGAACGGATGCCATTGTCAGGGCCCTTCAAGAGTACCTGTGCGCTACGTGGGTTCCCGGAATGTCCGGCCCGGCGTCACACGTCGATTCCGGCCCTCGGCCGGGTGCTGCGAAACTGCAAAAGAAGCTCTACGCACTACGCTGTACGTTTTCCGCTGTACGACGTATGGCTTATAACGTATAGCGTACAGCGTACAGCTTCCCTTTAATGCGACTTACTCAAAGAGCGAACTCACGCTCTGGTATGCATGGGTGTTTCGGATGGCCTTGGCCAGCAGCTCGCCGATGGACAGCACGTGGAGCTGCGGAAACTTGCGCGATTCCGGAATCGCGATGGTGTCGGTGACGGTCACCTCTTTCACCGGCGCGCTGCTGAGGCGTTCCACGGCGGGGCCGCTCAGCAGCGCATGGGTGGCACAGATGTAGATGTCCCGGGCCCCCAGCTTCTTCAGCGCAATCGCCGCCTCGCTGACGGTGCCGGCCGTGTCGATCATGTCGTCGGCCAGGAGGCAATCGCGTCCTTCGACGTCGCCGACGACGTTCAGCACCTCGGCGACATTGGCGGTCGGCCGACGCTTGTCGATGATGGCCAGCGTGGCGTCGAGTCGCTTGGCAAAGCCACGCGCCATCTTGGCCGAACCGACGTCGGGCGCGACAACGACGAGGTCCTTGAGGTTCTTCTTGCGGTAGTGCGCCGTCAGCACGGGTGCAGCGTAGAGATGATCGACGGGAATGTCGAAGAAGCCCTGCAGCGCGTGCTGGTGGAAGTCGATGCCGAGCATGCGGTCGGCGCCGGCGCCGGTGAGCATGTTGGCCATCAACTTGGCACCGATGGCCACGCGCGGCT
>DATCGU010000294.1:0-3749 GCA_036508735.1 Gemmatimonadaceae bacterium | reverse complement strand
GATTCGGCGTCACGGTAATTCTCCGCAGCGGCGGCGTCACATTTACGGTCGCCGTATTCGAGATCGTGCCGCTGGTTGCCTTGACGGTGTTGGCAAATGGCCCGACCACCGCACCCGCGGTGAAGACACCCGTATTGGCATCGATGCTGCCGCCGCCATTGACGACCGACCAGACGGGCGAAATAGCGAAGACATTGCCACCCGCATCGCGGCCAACGGCGGCGAACTGCTGGGTGCCATTGACAATCACGGAGGCCGGATTCGGCGTCACGGTAATGGTCACGAGTGCCGGTGTCACGGTTACGGTCGCCGTACCCGAAATCGCGCCGCTGGTTGCCTTGACGGTGTTGTTGAACGTCCCGGCCACCAGGCCCGCCGTGAAGATACCGGTGATGGGGTCGATCACCCCACCGCTATTCACGACCGACCACACGGGCGTGATCGCCACGATGTTGCCGCCGGCGTCCGTCCCCACCGCGATCATCAGCTGTATACCGCCGATCGCTAGAGTAACCGGGTTCGGCGTGACCGTGATGGTCGCGAGCGCACCGAGGGTTACCGTGACCGTGGCCGTGCCCGAGACACTGCCACTGGTCGCCTTAACGGTATTCGCAAAGGTCCCAAGCGTCCCGCCCGCCACGAACAGGCCCATACTGTTGATCGTGCCGCCACCAGCGACGACGGTCCACACGGGCGTAAAGCTGAGGACGTTACCGCCCGCATCCTTGCCGACGGCCGTGAACTGCACGGACTGACCAGCGGGCAGCGTGGCCGGATTTGGCGTTACGACGATGGACGTCAGCGGCCCTGGCGTCACGATGACCGTGGCGACCCCGTTGATCGTACCGTTCGAAGCCTGCACCGTGTTGGGGAAGGTGCCGGCCGTTGCGCCGGCGGTGAAGATGCCCGTCTGGGTGATGGCGCCGCCACCGGCGACGACCGACCACGTGGGCGTGAACGTGACGATGTTACCCGACGCGTCCTTTCCCACCGCGATGAACTGCTGGGTGCCAAGGACGGCCAGGGTGACGGGCGTCGGGACGACGGTGATCGTCGCCAGCGGCCCCGGAATCACGGTGATCGACGCCCGGCCTGAAATGGTGCCGACCGACGCGACGACGGTACTGGGAAACAGTCCTGTGACGCTGCCGGCGGTGAACACCCCCGATGACGCGATCGTGCCGCCACTCGCCACAACCGACCACGTCGGCGTAATGCTCATGACGCGGTCATCCGCGTCGTAGCCCACGGCAACCATTTGCCGCGTGGCTCCCGCAACGAGTGTTTCGTCCGACACGCTGATTCTCGTCAGCGTACCCGGCGCCGACACACCGTGCACATCGCACGCGGCAGTCAGCACACCGGCCATCGCGACGGCAATTAGCACACGCGCGCTGCGCCACGTGGGCGACAGCGCTCGAACGACCCGGTTCTTCGTAATGCTCTTCATTTGAACTCCTCCTGCAACCTGCGTGAATGCGGGCATGGGGACGGCTCGTCCCTATCTCGCGGCAACGGTGACTGGCTGCGTGAGCGTGAACACGATCGGCGTGCCCGCCGACACCACCACGTCGCGATACGCATAGCGCACCGCCACGGCCGTGCCCGCGACGGCGCCAATGGCGCCACCGAGCACGGTGCTCTTCTGGTTCTTTCCTATGACCTGGCCGGCGATCGCACCGACCGCCGTGCCCGCGCCGATGCGCGCGGCTTCATCCTTGGTGATGCCGCGTCCCTCGAAGTGGTGTGCCACCGGCTCGAGGGTCGCGTCCAGCGGATACGTCTCGTTGTTGATGGTCACCGACGCAACGGCGAGCGAAAGCCGTCCTTCGGGGCGCACCTGGTCGCTGCCCGGCTCGAGTTGGTCGATGCGCAGCGTGACATTCGATCCCGCCGGGATCACCACGCGCCCCTTCGCATCCGTGACGTTCTGGCTCACGATGGCCAGCATGGTCTCGCCCGCCTTGTTGGTGCGCGACGTCACGCCCTGCTGGATCGTGGCGGTCACTCGTGTGCCGCTCGCCAGATCCCGACCGGCAGTTCCCCCGCCGCCTGAGATGACGTTGGCCTCGGCGGCGGCGTCGGCGGCATTGGTGCCCGCATCCTTCGCTGCGCCGCCCGTACATGCCGCCAGGGCCAGCGCGAGCATTCCCGTGAAATGTGATGGCCGCATGTGTAGCTCCATACTGCAGGGGGTGAAGAGGGACTTTCCGGGTGCGTTGGTAACGGCAGGGGCGCGCGGCGCCTCCGAGAGTCTTCCGCCCTCGGGGGCATGTGATGGAGAATAGGACGCATCGACAGAGCCACCCATCGCCCAAACGGGTGAAAGAGGGCGTACTACGCTTGGGGTAGCGTTGCGTAACCCCATTCCGATAAGTCGTGTCGCAGAAACAACCTGACGCCTCGCAGGCGGCCTCGGCCCCCCTCGGCCCGGCACGACAAATCCCCCACCGGCATCCAGGACGCCGACGGGGGATGGTTCCTGCCTATGCGGTAGTGCTAGAAGCCGATCCCCGCCAGGAGCATGAAGGATCGCGTCTTGTAACTGCTGGTCGTCGAGACGGTGTTCAGCTTGAGGTCCGTCAGCCCGTAGATGTAGCGCCCCTCGAGCGACAGCCCATGCAGCGCTCCCAGCCGCACGCCGGCCCCGATGACGCCGGCGTAGATCGCCTTCGGCCGCCCGGTGTCGGGGCAGTTGCCGCTGCTCGTGCCGCACTTCAGCTCGAACGACGCCTGCGGGCCGGCGTACGCAAAGGGCGTCACCGCGTCCATCGGGAACGCCAGGCGCAGATAGAGCGGAATGTCGAGGTAATCCAGATGGCGCGAGTCGGCGCCGACGGAACTCGTAACGCCCCGCTGCGCGTACAATGCCTCGATGCCGACGCCGACGACGCCGCCGGAGATCGCACTCACGCCGACGGCAAATCCGGAGCGTTGCGTGACGGAACCCGGCAGCGCGCCGCTGTTCGACACGTTGCCAAACGAAAGCCCGCCCTTGACGCCGATTCCGCCGCCCTGGGCGCCGGCGAACGCCGGCACGGCGCAAAGCGCCGCGATCGCGATGAACTTGCGTGTCATGGTCACTCCGCCAGCTTCAGGATGCGCTCGCCGGCCTTCTTCACCTTCTCGCCGGCATCCTTCACCAGCTTCTCGCTGGCATTCTTCACCTTCCCGCTGGCGTCGCCGATCTCCACCCCGGCATACCTGACCTTCTCGCCGGCGACGCGCGCCTGGTGCTTGGCCTTGTTTGCGGCACGGGATGCGAGATCGGCAACGTCGTCGATCATCTTGCCAGCCCTGTCCTTCGCGACCGCGGCCTTCGCATCGATCTTATCGTCTGTTTTCGTCATCCGGAACTCCTGAGTGGGTGTACTCCGGATACTAGAACGCACGGCGCAACGCCCCCATCGCACGAATGGGTGAAAGAAGGCGTAGGCTGGTTGGGTCATCCGCGCGTGGTGATACCCACGCCGCGCGGCACGATGTGAGCCGACCTGCTACTCGGGCCGCTCGCGGTGGGAATACGCGGCAATCTGCAGCCGCGTGTGCAACGCCAGCTTTTCCATGACGTTGCGAACGTGACTCTTCACCGTATGCGTGGCGATGTTGAGCCGCTGGGCGATTTCCTTGTTGCTCAGCCCTTCGCCGATGAGGTCGATCACCTCGCGCTCGCGCCGCGTCATGCGTACGTCTTCGAGCACGTATTCCCGTCCCCGCCCGTCGGCTTCCTTGGCGATCCGGGAAAAGAG
>DATCGU010000293.1:0-23556 GCA_036508735.1 Gemmatimonadaceae bacterium | reverse complement strand
CCGCCGCTGCCGCTGCGTCCGACGCCGCCTTGGCCTGCTCGTGGAGCACGTTGTAGGCGTAGGCGTACAACGACACGTTGTCGGGGTTCGACGGGTCCAGCCCCATCAGGCGCTGCACCAGCGGGATCATCTCCGATCCCTTGCGAAGGTCGTATAGCAGGGCGGCGCTGTTGTACAGCGCGTCGCGCGAATTGGGATTCTTGGCGAGCGTTGCCTGGAACATGCGCACCGCGTCGGCCGTCTTGCCGTTGCGGTTGGCGCAGACGGCGGCCTGCAGCGTGGCGAGGTCGTTGTACTTGTCCAGCGCCTTGTCGACCGTCGCGAAGCACTTGTCGAACAGCGACGAATCCTTCAGGGACATGGCGGCCATGCCGAGGCCCGACAGCGCATACGGCGTGGCGTCGGCCGTGGGCGATTCAATCGCGAGGGTAAGCATCGCCGCCGCTGCCTTCCGCAGCGTTTCTGTACGGGCGGGCTCCGGCTGCATCTCGGCATACTCGAGGCCGATCTGCCCGATCGAGAAGAGCACGGCGCGGCGGTCGTCGGCGTACAGCGTGTCACCCACCGTCAGCGCAAGCGCCGCTTCGAGGTGCTTGAGCATCTCGCCCTGCTGGTTGCGCGACTGGGCTACGGCAGCCAGCACGCGCTCGGCGTACGGTGGGGTGCGGGCGAGGATCATCGACGCCTTGGCCAGTTTCTCGGCCGAGTCCATCTGGGTCGCCTGCAGCGCCTTGAAGGAGCCGTTGATGAGGTCCTGCCACGGCTTGGCCTCACGCCAGATCTTGGTCTCGCTTGCGCAAGCCGGATCGCCCTTTTCGACGCTGGTGAACAGCGAGTCGACCGTCCTGGCCAGATCGATGGTGGCGTCCTTGGGTTCGCCCCAGTCCAGCGCACCCCGCGTGGTGGTGGCGGTGGCGCCGGGCTGCATCATCCAGATCACCAGCATCTGGCCGGCGACAAGGTCCGTCCCCTTCGGGTTCGCGCCCGCAATCTTGGGGTTGCCGAGCACCTTCAGGATTTCCTTGACGACCTTGGCGCGCTCGTCACCAGGAGGTGCCTGGATCGCCCTGACGCGGCTGATGTTGTAGAGCGTGACCAGCTCCTTCGGCTGGCTCAGGTCAACTGAGCAAGCGGCGGCGGCTGGCTGAGGGACGGCGGCCGGCTTCTGGGAAGCGAGCGGCGCTGCGGCCAGAAGGGCAAGGAACGAAGTACGGAAGATTGGCGTCATCGGTTCACTCGGAAAGTGCCGGTCCGACGGCAGGTGGCGGGAAGGATTTTGGAAGAAAATAGCCCCACGAGAATCTCTCGTGAGGCAATGGGCGGTACAAGACTCGAACTTGTGACCTCCACGATGTCAACGTGGCGCTCTAACCAACTGAGCTAACCGCCCGGAAATCAATACGCAGGTCGGGCAGGGGAGGCGCCGAGATTGTCTCGCATATCTTACGCCCGTGTCGCACCCTGCGTTGGATCTTTCGCCACCCTAACCCCTGCCGGCAGATCCGTCATCGACCCTGTTCGTTCGTTCCAGAGCGGGAAACGGGACTCGAACCCGCGACCCCAACCTTGGCAAGGTTGTGCTCTACCAACTGAGCTATTCCCGCGCTCGTCCCGGATTGAGGTCCGGGACCGAATGAGCCGGACGCCAGCGACCGGCTCCCAAGTGGAGGCGAGGGGGATCGAACCCCTGACCTCTTGAATGCCATTCAAGCGCTCTCCCAACTGAGCTACGCCCCCTCGGCCCGACGGGTACCGGAGCGTTCCGTCAGGAACCAAAAAAGGTATCCGAGCGTATCACCAAGGTCAAGCGGCCACTCTGGCGCATTTCGCAGAAGGCGCTATTTTTACTCGCCATTCATCATTTGGCAACATCGGCCGCGCCCTCGCCGGAGTGCGAAGAGCGCGCGCCGCGGCAGTATCCGGTCAGGCCCAGTTCGGGGTCCCCCCGGGAACACCGATTTCACGCACGAGCCCCTGGCTCGCCGAGGCATAGTACATGGCAATCGAAGTCAAGCGCCGTCGCCGTCGCGCCGCCCCCGTGGGCATCGCGCCCAGCGAACCCGAACGCGACATCCTCGACCAGTATCTCTACGAGGTCAGCACCTATCCCCTCCTGAAAGGCACGGAGGAGATCGACGTTGCGCGCAAGATTCGCGCGGGCGACCCCGATGCGCTGCAGGAACTCGTCAAGAGGAATCTCCGCTTCGTCATCTCGGTCGCCAAGAAGTACCAGAACCGGGGACTCCCGCTGATCGACCTGATTGGCGAGGGGAACGTGGGCCTGCTGACGGCAGCGCGGAAGTTCGACCCCGACCAGGGCGTCAAGTTCATCTCGTACGCGGTGTGGTGGATTCGCCAGGCCATCCTGTCGTCGCTGGCGCGCCAGGGCCGCACGGTGCGCGTGCCACTCAATCGTACGGCTGACCTGTCGCGTATCATCAAGGCGTCGGAGATCCTGCGCCAGAAGCTGCGTCGCGAACCCACGCCCGAGGAAGTGGCCAAGGTCACCGGCCTTTCGGTGGATGTCGTGTCGTCGCTGGCCGCGCTGAACAGCGGCGAGGTGCGCCTCGACGCCCCGATGGATCCCGACGGAGATCGCTCGCTGATCGAGCGGTTCGTGGCCGACGAGATGCCCGATACCGAGGAAGAGGCGATGAACCGCTTCCTCACTGATGAGATCGAGCGCTCGCTTGGCACGTTGCCGCCGCGCGACGCCAAGGTGCTGCGGCTGTACTTCGGGCTCGAGGGGGGGCGCGAGCACACGCTCGAGGAGATCGGCTCCATGCTCGGCGTCACGCGCGAACGCGTCCGCCAACTGCGCGACCGCGCGCTGAAGCGGCTGCGCGAGGGCGACGTGGGGCGGGCGCTGCAGTCGTTCTCATCCTAGACGATAGACGATAGTTGATAGTTGATAGTTGATAGAGGGGGCCCGGCAATCGCCGGACCCCCTCCATCGTCCATCGTCCATCGTCTATCGTCTATCGTCTATTGCCCATCTCCACACCCGTTCGGCTTCACCGTCCGCCCATCGCACTCCGCCTGCGGGATCGGCATGACCTTGGCCACGAACTGGCCCACCCGGTCAATCGGGAGCTGAGCGAGGCGGTTCCAGCGGCGCATGTCGACCCAGCGCAGGCCTTCAAACAGCGTGGACATGCGCTTCTCGTACATCAGGGCATCAAGGTTGGCCGTGGCGATCGGGGCCAGCTTGCCCGAGACGGCACGGATGTTGTTGATGTCAGTCAGCGCCGACGCGGTGTTGCCGGTGGCGATGTTCGCTTCGGCGCGCAGGAGGATGAGCTCCTCGTTGCGGATGATCGGCGCCGGTGAGCTGGGCGTCGGGTACATCAGGAAGCGGTACGTGGCCGAGATGTTGTTCGGGTGCGGCACCGGCGTCGCCAGCGGCGTGATCTTGCGCAACACGCGGTCGTCGAGCGTGACGCCGTCGGCCTGCTTCTGGGCATCCGTGGCGGTACTGGCGTGCGCATACTTGTAGCTCTGCTCCGCATAGCTGTTCGCGTTCAGCCCGTCGCCGGCGGTGGCGGAGAAGACGTGCGCCGGGCCCGCGTCGAGCGCGGCCAGCGACGATGCGCCACCCACCGGCGTGGCAAACGACTCGGCGACGGCGGCGAGGGCGTTAGCGTAGCACGTGGCGCCGCACCCCTGCGTCGCCCGGATCACCTCGACGCGCGTCTTGAGAGCGCGGTTGAACTTCAGGAAGGTCGCCGGCGTGTCGAACCCGGTGAACCCCGAGTGCAGCGTGAACGCGAAGCTCGAGCCGGCTGCGACGAGGGCGGTCTTCCCCTCATCGAGGAATCCCGAGATCGCCTTGTACATCGAATCGCGCGACACGAACGGCGCTGGCACTGGCGCGGCTGGATCGGCCGGAACGTCGGTCGGGCCGGCCAACGAGTCACGCATCATCGCGATGACCAGCAGGTCGTAGGCTCGCATCGTCTTGGCAAAACCGATGGTGCCATTCTTCTTGTCGGCCGGCAACGCCGACGCGTTGGCCGCCGCGATCAGATTGACCTCGTTCTTCATGTTCTGGTAAGGACCACTCCAGTTGCCCGACGCGAAGCCGGAGCGCTCGAGGCGCTGCGGGTTCAGGATCCCCGTCAGGTACTGGGAGACATAGCGGGCGTCGGTCGGGAAATAGTTGTACGACTCCCGTCCGAAGACGCCGGCGTCGGACACCCAGCCGCTCCAGGCATTGCGCTGCCCGGCCTGGATGCCGGTGACGAGCAGCTGGATGCCGTTGGGGTCGGTGGCCACACCAGCGACCGTCGGCGAATTGTAGTTGGGAATTGACAGGCGGTCGGCGCTGCAGGCCGCCGCCGCGACCAGGAGCGCTCCGGGGAGCGCCCACTTCCTGAGGCTATGCATCAGAGGTCCTCTCGTAATGGTTGGTCTGCGCGGCATCGTCTAGAACCCGATGTCGAGCGAGAAGAACACGTTGCGGCTCGGCGGGAACGGTGCGAGGTCCACGAAGCGGGCAACCTGGTTGCCGCCATTGTTCACTTCGGGGTCGAAACCGTTGTAGCCCGAGATGATCCACAGGTTGCGTCCCGACACGCTGGCGCGCGCCGACTTGGCGCCCGGGATGATGCTTACCCAGTGTGACGACAGCTCGTAGCCCACGTTGATCTCGCGGACCTTCGTGTAGGAACCGTTGGTGATGTACTGCGCCGTGTTTGCGCCGGCCGCCCAGTTGTCGTAGCGGTACTTGCCCAGCGGAACGCCGGCCTTCGGCGACGGATTGTCGTAGTCCCACGTGTTCACGCCTTCATCGAACATGTTCAGCGTCATGTTCGACAGGTAGCCGCCGCGGCGGTAGTCCACCATGGCGCTGACGCTGAGGCGCTTCCACGTCCACTCATTGGAGAACGTCATGAGGTAGGTCGGGTTGGCGTCGGCGATCGGCCCGCCCAGGGTGGTCGTGCCGTCGGCGTTCTTGACGTTGCCGTAGATCTGCGACGCCGAGAAGCCGGGCGCGAAGCGCAGGCGGCCGTACGCGTTGCCGAAGCCGCCGGCCGCGCCGATGGTGAATGGCAGCACGCCCGCCGGGAACTGGGTGATGCGGGCGGCGTTCTGCGTCCAGTTCACGTGCGCCAGCCAGCTCAGGTCGGTCTTCTGGATCACAGAGAACGTGGTGCCGATTTCCCACCCCTTCGACTGCATCACGCCACCGTTCACCACGGTCTGCGTGATGCCCGTGGACCCTGCGAGCACCGGGCGCACGAGGAGGTTGGTGATGTCGCGCTTGAAGTACGTCACCTCGAGGTGCATGCGCTCCTTGAGGAACGACGCGTCGATGCCGTACTCGTTCTCGGCCAGGCGTTCCGGCTCGATGTTCGCATTGCCCACCGACGCCGGCACGCCGAAGCCGGCCAGGCCGCCGATCAGGCCATACGAGGCGATGGTCAAGTCGCGGTCGCCGTAGTTGGGCTGGTTGCCCGACTGGCCGTAGTTGGCGCGGAACTTGAGTTCATCCGTGAACGGAACGAACTTCGGATCCACCCAGCGGTACGAGGCGGCGACACGCGGGAAGGTGAAGATCTTGTTGCGATCGCCGTTCACGCTCGAGCGCTCACCGCGCACGGCGGCCGAGAGGTACAACTTCTCGTTGAGCAACTGCGCCTCTTCCTGCACGTAGTACGCCTGGTTGCTCACGGCCTGCTGGGTTTGCGACACGGACGTGTTCGTGGCGCCCGCGGCGTCCAGCTGCTGCGGCCCGAGGCCGCGTCCGGTGATGTTGTAGTCGTTCGACTTGCGGTTCTCGACCTGCAGGCCGACCTGGGCCGTCGAGTTCCACCCCGATCCCGTATAGGCCCACGTGCCACCCATCGTGGCGTTGGTCTGCAGGCTCGTGCCGTTGCCCTGGATGACCGTGCCCGGAAAGGTGCCACCCTGCGGCGTGCCCGCCTTCTGGAACTGCAGGGCCACCGGCGCAACGATGTAGTTCTCGCTCGAGAACCGGTCGGCGCCGCCCGTGAAGGACAGGTTGATGTTGTTCTTGCCATCGGCATAGGCGCTGTAGTTCGCGCGCCCATTGAGGATCATGCGAAACACGTCCTCATTGTTCGTCATCAGGTTGAACGTCTGGAACGGGTTCGACGTCGAGCCGGCGCCGTACGGGAACGGGTTCACCGGGTAGTTGCCCGCGGCGTCGCGCGTGTTGAGGTTGGCGATGGCCGGTGTGTAGCCGAAGACGTACATCGGCGACGACATCGCGTTGTCGTTGTTCGAAATGCCGCGCTGCGAGAACGAGTGCATCACGTTCGAGCCGACGGTCAGCGTGATCTTGCTGCCGACCGCCTGGTCCAGGTTGGCGCGCACCGACTGCCGGCGGGCCCCCGTGTTGATGGCGGTGCCGGCATCCTGGCGGTCGTGCGCCGACACGAAGTAGCGCGTGTTGTTGGCGCCGCCGGACAGCGACATGACGGTCTCCGTCGACGGATCGGTGCGGCCGTACAACTCCTGCTGGTAGTCGTACCACGAGCAGGTGGTGGCGGTGCAGTTGGCGGCTGCCATGGCCGTCATGTCGGCGTTGCCCACGGCTTCCTGAATGGTCGTCGGCGTGAAATGCCGCGAGCCCCGCTTGCGGATCAGCTGGTAGGTGCCGAAGCGCTGGGACAGGCTGAACTTCGGCGCGCCCATCGCGCCCTTCTTGGTGGTGATCACGATGACGCCGTTGGTCGCCTGCGAGCCGTAGATGGCCGACGCGGCCGCGCCCTTCAGGACCTCGACGTTCTCGATGTCGGCCGGGTTGATGTCGGCGAGGCGGTTCGTGCCGTTCTCCTCGCCGGCGTTCAACGAGCCGGTCACCGTCGACAGGTGGTTGGAGCGCGTCGCGTTGGAGATGATGACGCCGTCCACCACGTACAGCGGGTCGATCTTGCCGATCAGCGACGAGGCGCCGCGAATCTGCACCTGGCCACCGCCGCCCGGGGCACCGTTGTTCATGCTGATCGAGGCGCCCACCACCTTGCCCTGCAGCGAGCTTTCGAGCGAGACGGACGGCACGCGGGTCAGATCGGCGGCGTTCACGGACGAGACGGCCGTGGCCGCGTTGCGCTTCTCGATCGTCGAGGCGACGCCGGTGACGGTGACGCCCTCCAGCTGCAGCACGTCCTTTTCGAGGGTGAAATTGACCCTGTTCTGGCCGGACGGCACGCGCGCGGTGACGCGCTTGTACCCGATGGCGCGTGCCTGCACGGTCACGTCACCCGCCGGCACCCGCAGGCGAAAATCGCCCTGCTCATTGGTACGCACTCCGATGGCCTGCCCGAGAACGGCGACGGCCGCATCCTGCAGCGGCGTCCCTCCCGCGAGCGTGACCTTGCCGGTTACCTCCCGCGTGCCCTGCGCCATGGCGGTGTTTCCACCGACGGCGAGGAACAGCACGGCAGCTGCCGCGATGAGAATCCTCTTACCCACGAGACCTCCAAGAAGAATGGTCGAACATCCCAATGACCCGACTGCCCTCGCGCATTCACCATGCGCCGTCCATGTGCACCTCAACGACCGCCGCCGCAGTATCTCATGGGAAGACTGCGGCGGATCACAACAGGTGCGCAGACGCCGAAAGTGGCGTTCCCGTAGGCCCGGTGTCAACCCTTTTTGCGCGGAAAACCACCACCGCGTGCTAAGGAAATGCCAGACAACCTCCTTCGGGATTGCCCCACACACCAAACCATCCAAAACCTTCTACTCCCGCATCTCCCAGACCGTCACAAAGGCAAAAGGTGAGCTAATATCTCCACCACTATCCGCTGTCCGCCGTCTCCCCGCATATTCCCCTGTACTCTTCCCCCGTACTCGCTACTCGTGATCTCCCTCCAGAACATCCACAAGGCCTTCGGCGTCAAGAAGGTCCTCCAGGGCTTCTCGCTCGAGGTGCCTGAGGGCGACACGGTCGCGATCATCGGCTACTCGGGAACGGGCAAGTCGGTGGCCATCAAGCACATCGTCGGGCTGCTCGAGCCCGACCAGGGCACCGTGCTGGTGGACGGCCTCGAGGTGCCGAAGCTCAGCCGGCCCGAGCTCTACCAACTACGGGCCAAGATCGGCTACGTGTTCCAGTTTGCCGCCCTCTTCGACTCGATGACGGTTGGCGACAACGTCGCCATGGGGCTGCGCAAGCAGGGGACGCACAGCGACAAGGAAATCGCCGACCGCGTTCATGAAGCGCTCGCGCTCGTCGACCTGCCAGACGCCGCCGAGATCCTCCCCATCGAGCTTTCGGGCGGCATGCGCAAGCGCGTCGGCATCGCCCGGGCCATCGCCCTGCGCCCGAAGTACCTCCTGTACGACGAACCGACTACCGGACTCGATCCGGTGACCAGCGCCGTCATCAACGAGCTGATGCTGCGCATGCAGAAGACGCTGGGCGTGACATCCATCGTGATCACGCACGACATGAAGTCGGCCTATACCGTCGCCACGCGCATTGCGATGCTCTATGACGGAACGGTGCGCCAGGTGGGCACGGTGGAGGAGATCCAGAACAGCGCCGATCCGGTGGTGCGCGGCTTCATCGAGGGGCGCGCCGATGTGGATCCGGGCCATGCCATATGAACGCGCCCGTGCGGCTGGCCACGGAAGAGGTCTCGGCCGGGGGGATCGTCTTCCGCCGATCGGCGCGAGGCGTGCGCTTCCTGCTCATCAGGGACAGCTACCAGAACTGGGGGTTCCCCAAGGGGCACGTGGAAGCCGGCGAGTCGCCTGACGCCGCCGCCGTGCGGGAGGTCGAGGAGGAAACGGGACTGCACGGACTCTCGCTCAGGGCGCCCGTGGAGGTCATCGACTGGCACTTTCGGTTTCGCGGCCGCCTGGTGCACAAGATCTGTCACTTCTACCTGATCGAGGCAGCGCGCGGCGAGGCGCGTCCGCTGCGCAAGGAAGGAATCACCGCCTGCAAGTGGCTCGACTTCGACGAAGCGGCGTTGCTGGTGTCGTACGGAAACGCGCGCGACGTCCTGGCGCGTGCCAACGCGCTGCTGGCATCAGGCGGGTAGGCCGTGAGCGAAGTGGCCACGGAGCGCGAGGTGGTGCCGTCGGTGCTCGCGTACGCGACGCGCGACAAGGGGCGCGACCTCCTGCGGCGAACCTTCACCCGGCGCCGCGCGCGTCTGCTCCTCGTGAAGACGGCGGAGGCCGCGGCCGCCGCCCTGCGGGCCTCGCTCGTCGACGCGGTGGTGGTGGACGTGTCGTCTCCCGGCGATGAGACGTGGGCCGTGGCGGCGCTCGCCCGCGAGTTGCCGAGCATTCCGTTCTTCGCGCTGGCCCCGCCGCGCCCCGCGGACGCGGGCGTGCTCGGCCGGTGCGCCGCGCTCGACTTTGCCGACCTGCTGGCCGAGGGCGTGGACGACGCGGTGCTGCGCGAGCTGGTGGTGCGCCATTCCTTTTCCGCGCGGTTCGCCACGGCGCTGCGTGGCGCGCACGCCGCACTCGGACTGGCCACCCCGCTGCAGCAGCAGGCGTGGGAGTTCATCGTGTCTGCGGGCGGACGTCCGGTGCGCACCGAAGCCATTGCCCTGGCGCTGGCCGTGACGCGCGAGCACCTGAGCCGGAGCTTCTCGTCCGGGGGAGCACCCAACCTGAAACGCGTCATCGATCTCGTGCGGCTGATGGCGGCGGCCGAGCTGGCAAAGAACCCCGGGTACGACCTGGCGGACGTGGCCACGGTGCTCGCGTTCGCCTCGCCGTCGCACTTGGCCAGCACGGCGCAGCGAGTGGCGGGCATCCGGGCGGCCTCGCTGACGCGTCTGCGCACCCAGGACTTGTTGCTGCGGTTTCGTCAGGGACGGTCGCGCAGCCGGTCTTGAGAACTGTAGGGAATTTCCTTATAGTAATCACGGGATAGCCGTACAGTTTGTAGCTTCCCCTGACTCGTACTTTGGTGGCTGTTGTGAACTTCCAGTCGGGACCCACGACTGGTGTTCACCGGCCCGCGGCTGGAGATGCAGGTGTTTGCCGTCGCCGTGGCAGGGGCCGGGTGGCGTGTAAGGGTTGGCGGGATTGGTCGAGCTGTGACGAAAGACGTTCCTGCCCGAGTAACTACATGTTGTGCGGGTTTTAGGTTGTCCCCGGTGAGGTTTCCTTTACGCTCCAGATGGTTGTTCAAGCGGTGCTGTTCTTCTCCCACTCCAGCTCCATGAGGGACACGATGGCTCATATCACACTTCGAGCGTGGCCGCGGCGACTCGCCGCGGCGTTGCGGCTTTCCGCGCTTCTGCTGCTGCTCACCGGCGTGGCCGGCGCCCAGCAGATGATCATTACGGGCAGGGTCACGTCGGAGGCCGGACAGCCAGTGGCCGGCGCGAATGTCGCGGTCATGCTGGCGAATCAGACGTGGGGCGGCATCGCCAACGAGCGGGGCGCCTACAGCTTCAGCGTGCCCGCCGGCGTGGCGCGGGGACAGACCGCGTCAATCAGCGCCCGCTTCTTCGGCTTCCAGCCGGTCAAGAAGAACGTGACGTTCACGGGCGCGGCGCAGACGATCGACTTCGTGATGAAGGCCGATCCGTTCCGCCTGTCGGAGCTGGTGATCACGGGCGTCGCGACGGAAACGTCGATGAACAAGGTGCCGTTCTCGATCGCGAAGGTCTCTGATGCGCAGATGAAGGAAGTCCCGGCGAGCTCGCCGGTGGCGGCGCTGGCCGGCAAGGTGGCTGGCGCGAACGTCGAACTGGGCTCCGGTGAGCCGGGTGCGGCGCCGATCATCCGCCTGCGGGGGTCGACAAACCTCGGCGTCGGCACCAGCTCGCCGCTCATTCTCATGGATGGCGTCATCACCAAGTTCTCGATTTCCGACATCGATGCCAGCGACGTGGAGAGCATCGAGGTTCTCAAGGGCGCCGCGGCGGCGTCCTTCTACGGCTCCGACGCGGCCAACGGCGTGCTGAACATCACGACCAAGCGCGGCAAGGGCGGCGTCGATGGTGAGGTCCTGATCAAGACCCGCAGCGAGTTCGGCAAGTCGGACGTCGAGCACTACGTCGTCACCAACCATCACACCAACTACCAGCTCAACGCCGACGGCTCCATCTTCTACAGCACCGCTGGCACGCCCGTGGTGAAGACGGACGGCATCGTCGACAATGCGTATCCGTCCACCGGCCCGGACGTCTGGCGCGACCAGCTGAAGCTGTGGCTGAAGCCCGGCCAGTACTACTCGAACAACGTCCAAGTTTCAATGAAGAAAGGCAACACGAATTTTGCGTCTTCGTTCACGAGCGATCACGACCAGGGCATCGTGCCCATGCGCAACGGGTTCTGGCGCCAGACGGCCCGCCTCAACGTGGACCAGGCGATCAACCCCAAGATGGACATTTCGGCGAGCGTGACCTACGGTGACAGCAAGTACGACATGCCGACGGGGAGCACGGGCATCTGGTTCCCGCTCCTGCAGGCGCCGCCGAATGTCGACCTGCTCCACCCCGATCCGACGAAGACGACCATCTCGTATTTTCCGGCAATCCCGGCGAAGTACGGCACCGGCCTCCGCGGCAATCCGCTGTATCTGCTGTCCGTTAATTCGGACAATTTCTTCCGCGAGCGATTCCTCGGTTCGGCCGCGTGGCGCTATCGTCCCCTCGAGTGGCTCAAGCTCGACGCGTCGTACGGCACCGACCGCTCCAACCGTCGCGAGGACGCGTACTCGCCGCGCGGCAGCTACAGCATGAACAACAACACTGCTACGGTCGGCAACGGCTCACTGTATTACAGCGCCAGCAACGACGTCGCCGAGAACATGCAGGTGAACGCGATTGCGTCGCACCTCTGGTTCGGCAACTTGAACACGACGACCCGGGCCAGCTACCTGGTGGAGAAGTTCCACGAGGTCTACAACAGAGCCAGTGGCACGAAGCTGAACGTCTCGCAGGTGCCGGACATGGCGGCGCTCGATCCGACGACCCTGTCGGACAGCTCGTACAACCACGAGCTGAACTCGGTCAACTACATGGTGTCGCAGGCGTTCGACTACAAGGATCGCTACGTGCTCGACGCGCTCTACCGGAAAGACGGGTCGTCGCTGTTCGGTCCCCAGGCGCGCTGGGCCGACTTCTATCGCGTGGCCGGTACGTACCGGCTGACCGAGGACTTCCAGATCCCGCACGTGCAGGAACTGCGCATTCGTGCCGCGCAGGGGACGGCGGGGCTCCGCCCCGGCTTCTCGGACCAGTACGAGACGTACTCGCTGGGCAATGGTACGTTCAGCAAGAACCAGCTGGGCAACAAGAACCTGAAGCCTGCCATCCAGACCGAGAAGGAATTCGGCCTCAACATGCAGTTCCTCAACCGGTTTGACCTCGAAGTGGTGAAGGCCGATCGCAACACGGTGGGCGCTTTCCTGGCGATACCGCTCTCGGTGGCGCAATCGGGAGGCTACCTGACGCAGGTGCAGAATGCGGCGACGATTTCAGCGAAGACGATGGAGTACTCGCTGCAGGCCAATCTCTACGACAGCAAGGACATCAAGTGGCAGATGGGGGTCACGGCCGACCACACGACGCAGATGATCACCAAGCTGGGGCGGTCCGCGTTCCGCATGAACGCCGACGGTCAGCAGGGCCAGGACGCCTTCTACTACAAGGAAGGCGAGCCGCTGGGCATCATCTACGGGCAGAAGTTCGTCCGCAACGTGAACCAGCTGCTCGACAATCCGGCCAACGCGGGCATCTCGCTGAGCAATTACGTGGTGAACCCCGACGGCTACGTGGTGCTCAAGTCGCTCCGGGGCACCACGGACGAAGTGCCGATCGTCTACGTCGACAAGACCGGCAACAACAACTTCGTCATCGGCGACGTCAACCCCAAGTACAACTTCGGCGTCTCCAACACGTTCCGGTTCAAGAGCATCTCCGTCTACGCGCTGTTCAGCGGCACCAAGGGCGGCGACATCTACAACTTCACCAAGCAGTGGATGGTGCAGGACCAGCGCACCGCTATGCAGGACCAGGCCGGTCGGGCGCAGGCGGACAAGATTACAGACGGTTTCTATCAGGTGATGTACAACGGCCTCGTGGCCAACGCGCCGTTCGTGGAGGACGGCTCGTACGTGAAGCTGCGCGAGCTGTCGGCGGCGTACACGTTCAGCCCGAGCATGATCCAGGCCGTGAAGCTGGACAGGGTCGTGAAGGGCATGAAGTTCGCCGTCATCGGTCGCAACCTGAAGACGTGGACCAAGTACAGCGGCTTCGACCCCGAAGTGGCGTCGGGCAGCGACTTCAACTTCAGGATCGACGGTTTCAAGTATCCCAACTTCCGGAAGATCACCGGCCAGTTCGAACTCACCTTCTGACCGATGAGGAGCCATAATCCCATGATGCGACACATTCGACTCGGCGCCCTTGCCGCGGCCGCGCTCTTCGTCACGAGCGCCTGCGCCCCCCCGCTGGACGTCAAGAACAACGATGCCCCAGATGTGCTCCGTGTGCTCGCGACGCCGAACGACGTGAAGAACGTTGCCGGCTCCGCACTGAACACGTGGTACCTCAACGCCACCGCGGTGGAGCCGTACCTGATGTTCGACGTAACGTCGGAGCACATCACCGGCAACTACGGCAACTTCGGCATGCGGTTCAACAACGAGATTCCGCGCATTCCGTACGCCAACATTTCGTCGGGCGGCGACCGGACCGTGGCGGAGACGCCATGGAACGGCCAGTACGGTGCGTTGGGCGCGGCCAACGACGCCATGAGGGCGTTCAAGGCGGGCCTCAAGCTCGCCACCGACGCGGAGACCGACCAGTACAAGACGCTGGCCATGTTTGCGCAGGCCGCGGCGTTGGGTGAACTGGGACTCGTCTTCGACCAGGCCTTCGTGGTCGATGAGAATTCCACGGGCTTTCCCGTGCTGGTGAAGTACCAGGACGTCATCACGGCGGCGATGGCCAAGTGGGATGCCGTCATCGCAGCTTCCGCCGGCAAGACCTACACATTCGCGACGTCGGTCCTTCCGTTGGACAAGGTTGCATTCGACGGCGCCCACCTCAACCGCATCGCCAATACCATGGCGGCGCGGACGCTGGCGTATTCGGCGCGCACTGCGGCTGAAACCCAGGCGTTGCCGTGGGCGCGCATCCTGGCGTATGCCGACAAGGGAATCACCGGAAGCGGCCTCGCGTCGTTCGACTTTACGGTCATTGGCGACGGCTATATCAACTGGGGTGCCGACTTCTCTTCGTCCGTCAACTCCACGTGGGGCATGCCGGTCAGCACGCAGACCATCAACATGATAGACCCCACGGTTCCCGCGAGCTTCGACGGAACGATGGTGGCGCCTAGCGCGACGCACGATGCGCGGCTGGGCAACACGCCCCAGATCGATTACTCTGACTACAGCTTCCACCCCACGGGCGCCGACATATCGTACGAGGACGCGGTGGCGGGCAATGCGGCGCGTGGTATCTGGAAGCAGAGCCCATACTGGTACTTCCGCTACTATTACTACGGCTGGGACCAGGCCCAGAGCTACATGGGCCCGATGCCATATGTGCTGGCGGCGGAGAACGACCTGCTGATCGCCGAGGCGCTCGTGCGCACCAGCGGCGACCTGTCGCGGGCGGCGACGCTCATCAACAAGACGCGTGTCACCCGTGGCCAGCTTGCCCCGGCGACGGCGGCCGACGGCGCCACGAACCTGCTGAAGGCCATCAACTACGAGCAGGACATCGAGCTGTTGTCCGTCACGAACGGCCTGTACCTGCGTCGCCGCAACGACAAATTGCGGGTGGGCACGGTTCGTCACCTGCCGGTGCCGGCCAAGGAACTCGAGACGCTGAACCTGCCGATCTACACGTTCGGCGGCGCCACGGCGAACCCCGGCGGCAAGTAAGACCTGCCGCAGGGCCAGAGTAGGAGAAACCGGGTGCGCGCCGCAGGGCGCGCACCCGGTTTCCTGTGTCTCTCGCGTTCTCGCGTTCTCCCTACTCGACCCTGCGAAGGTTCGTGCAGGCCACCACGTCACTGAGCGTCTGCCCGGCGCGGTAGATCTCCACGTGGTACTGCGCGCCGGGAGTCAGGGCGATAGCGAGGTCGGCTTCGAGCGCGCCGCTGCCCGTCGATCCGACGTCGATGGTTCCGAACTTGCTGACGGCGGCCACGGCGATGGCGCCGTTTCCGCAGCTGCCCGGCGCTATCGCCCACGGCAGTTGTTCGTTGAAGATGGGAAGATTCACCGACAGCCGCACCCGCGTCGTCGAGTTTGCCCCCCCGGTGGAGATGACGGTGACCGAGCCGTCGACGTGGATCTTCGTCGCGCCGCCGACAGTGCCGGAGCTCTGCAGGATGGCCCGGAAGTTCCCCTGGAGCGTCTGCGACGTGCTGACCGGTGGCTGACCCGGTTGGCTGGTGGCGCTTGCGCCGCTGCTGCGGGCTGCGCTGGCACAGGCAACCGTCGATGCCGCCGCGAGGGCCATGATGAGACTGCTCGATCGGGTTGCCACGAATACGCTCCATGCAGGTGAGTGCGTCCCCTGCAAAGCTGGCGCCGAGGCGCGGGCGTGTCGAGGGTGGCGGCGCACCGGCGCGCCTACGGTTTCGGGGGTTCGAAGCGGGTGGGAAGCTGCACGACCTGCCGCACGTGGAGCCCTTTCCTGGTGGCCGGGGTGAAACGTGAGCGCGCAAGGGCGTTCCGCACCGATTCGCCGAACAGCGCATGCGATGCCGACACGACGCTGACGGTTTCCATCTCGACCCGACCGTAGCGGTCGACCACAAACTCGACGGTCGCCTGCCCACCGGCCGCCGCCCTCCAGAGTGAGTCGGGATAGAGCGGCGTGTAGCTCCCACGCTCCAGGCGAGCCGGCGTGTCGACCTGGTCGGCCGTGAACACCACGGCCGAGTCGACCAGCCGCGCCAGGTCGGCCGGCGTCACCGTCTTGGCCGGCTTGGGCGCCGGACGGAAGGGTCGCGACCAGACGGCGATGACGCCGCACTGGTCCAGGCCCCGCGGCGCGGTCAGTTCCGCCGGCACGGTGAGCATGCTCATGTAGATCTCCACCCCTTCCACGCTGATGGGGTCGATCATGTCAACATCAAACTCGTCCGCCGATGCGGGGACGCCGTCAACGAAGACGAGCGGCGGGCAGTTCTGGCCGCGAAAGCGCACGGCATTGCGGATGCCCGAGCGCGCTGCCACGATGCGCACGCCGGGTACTTCACGCAGCAGGTCGCTGAAGCTGGGCGCCGCCCGCGACTCGATCTTCTCGCGCGTGATGAACGTCCCCACCTTCTTCATGCTTCGTTCCCGAAAGCCGGCGAGCCGCGCGTCGTACGGTTCATGGCGTGCCGTCACGATGACCTGCTCGAGCTGCAGGGGCGTCGGGGCAAGAACGACCGTGACGTCCACCGTGTGGCCATCCACCACTGTGACCTCATCGGTTCCGGGCCGAAAACCGATGCGTCGCGTCAACACCTTCACCGCGCCCGCGGGAATGCCCTGAATCCGGAACGCGCCGTTGGCGTCAGTGACCGCACCCAGTTCGCCACCCGCAATCCTCACGCCGGCGTTGGCGACACCCAGGCCGGAGAGTTCGCGCACATGACCAGTGAGCGTCCCCTGCGCACGGGCAGGAAGGGCGATGACGGTCATCAGGCAGAGGAGGGCTGAGCGCATACGCTTCTCCTAACTTGACCGGCTCACGCGTGCCAATATTCCCGGCGAACCGCCGCGCCTATTTCGCCGGCGCAGGCCGGCGTTGTGGAGGCGTCTGCCTGGGGAGCGCGCGCTCGATGGCCGAGCGAAACTCCTCGCTCGTGCGCACTCCCGCGAGTACAGTGTTGCCGAGGATGTAGCCGGGCGCCTTGCGAACGCCGGCTCGCCGGGCGCGCGCAATGTCTGCCTGCAGGAAACTCCGCATCCAGTGTTTGTCGAGGCACTCGAGGATCAGGCTCATCCTTGCGCCGCGCTGGGCGGCCAACCGCACCAGCATGTCAGTGGGGTCGGGAAGGTGCAGCCAGCGCGGCTGCTCCCAGAGAATCAGCTGGTGCGGCGACCAGAACTTGCGGTCGGCAGAGGAGCAGGCGACCACCTCGGCGGCGATCTGTGACGCCTTGGACGCATCATCAGGAAGGTTCACCCACGCGACGCGCAGGCGGCCAGGCCGGACGAAGAGCGAGTCGATCATTGGCCACACATCATGCTCGAAGGCACGATCCTGCGCGCCGGCGAGGTCGCCCACGATGACGAACCAGGTGGCAGCCGTCTGCGAGCCCTGGATGCGCGCGATATCCGCCCGCTCTGCATGGGAGAGGCGATCCTGCTCGGAGAGCGGATCCTGCGCGCCTGACGGCGCCGCGAGCAGCGTGGACAGCGCGAACAGCAGGGCCGTGGCCAATGGCAGGTGACGGGTCATAGGGAAGAAGTGTTAGCATGAGTGCCGGCGGCGCGCAAATGGAGGGTGGCGCCTCTACGGCGGCATCTACGGTTTCGGGCGGTCAAAGCGCGTGGGGAGCTGCACGATTTGCCGCACGCGGCGTCCGCTCTTGATGGCCGGAGCGAAGCGGGCGCGGGCGAGCGCCAGCCGCACCGACTCGCCGAACTCCGCGTGCGAGGCCGAGACGACGCTGAAGAAGTCCATTTCGACACGGCCCAAGGTGTCGACCACCATCTCGACCATCGCCTGCCCACTGGCACCCGCTTTCCAGAGCGAATCGGGATAGACGGGGGAGAAGGTCTCTCGATCGATGCGGGCCGGGGTGTCGACCTCGTCTGCGGTATACACGGCGGATGACTCCACCATCTTCCGGAGTTCGGCTTGCGAAACCGCCTTCGCCTTGCGCGGCGTGGGACGGTACGGTCGCGACCAGACGGCGATGACGCCGCAGTGCTCCAGGGCGCGCGGAGCGACGAACTCAGGGGGCACGGTGAGCATGCCCATGTAGATCTCCACGCCTTCCACGCTGGCCGGGTCGATGACGTCGACATCGAACTCTCCCGCCGTCGCGGGAAATCCGTCGATAAACACGACCGGAGCGCAGTCCGCGCCGCGAAAGCGCACGGAATTCTGGAAGCCGGAGTTCACGGACCCCACGCGCACGCCCGGTACGCTGCGCAGGAGATCGCTGAAGTTGGACGACGACGACGCCTCGATCCGCTCGCGCGTGATGAAAGTACCGACGCGCTTCAGGCTCCGCTCCCGGAACCCGGCGAGCCGCGCGTCGTACGGTTCCCGGCGCGCGGTCACCGTGATCTGCTCGAGCTGCAGGGGAGTGAAGTCGAGGACGACGGTTACGTCCACCGTCTGGCCGTCGCCGACGGTGGCGTCGTTCGATCCCGGCAGAAAGCCGATGCGCCTGGCCGACACCTTCACGAGGCCAGCCGGCACGCCCTGCACGCGGAACGCGCCGCGAGCATCGGTGACCGTGCCCGTCGGACCACCCGCGAGGTGCACCTCGGCGCTGGCGACACCAAGACCCGATGGGTCGCGCACGTGGCCGGTGAGCGTTCCCTGCGCTTGGGTGGGCAACGCAATGACGGTCGCGAGGCAGAAGATGACTGAGCGCATGGACCTGGGAGGAAGCTGGCCGGTCGGCCGGCGTGCCACCAGTGGCTGTTTCGTCGCCCGGTTCGCCGTCGCCGTGCCATTCGAACAGACGCGCGTTCAGGGCCGCCTCGCCGCTGGAGGCAATGTGCACAGGGATTTCCCTGATACAAGACTCCAAGAAGCCCGACGGTCTGCAGTGTCCGCGCCCCCGTATCTTTCAGTCTGCCGTATACCTTGCTGGGTCCATCAGCGGCATCTCGTGCTGATACCCAGGCGGATGGTGTACGCGGCCGTCCGTCGAGTTTGGCGGCGCGGTGTTCTTTACCACCCCCGCTAGGAGAGTTGCACATGAAAATTCGATTGGCCCGAGCTTGTCGTGCGGGCATGGTCGGACTGGCCGTGCTGGTGGGCGTTGCAGCCCAGGCACAGGCTCAGGCAGCGACCATCATCAAGGGGCGCGTCGTGACCGAGGCTGGTACGCCGCTTCCCGGCACGAGCGTTTTCGTTGACGTGCTCAAGGCTGGCGCCCAGACGGGCGAGGATGGCCGCTATACCATTACCGTGGCGGGCAGCAGCCGCGGTCCCACGGTGCTCAATGCGCGGCGCATCGGATACCGTCGGGCGACCACGAACATCGTCCTGAACGGCACGACGATCACCGCCGACTTCACGCTGCAGGCGCAGGCCGTGCAGCTCACCGGCATGGTGGTGACGGCCCTCAGCGTGCAGCGCGAGAAGTCGACCATCGGCACGTCGCAGCAGGCGCTCGACAACACCAGCCTGACGCAGACGCGCGAGACGAACCTGATCAACGCAATCTCGGGCAAGGCGTCGGGCATCGCGATCCAGGCCAGCGGCCAGATGGGCGGCTCGTCGCGCATCGTGATCCGCGGCTCCGGCTCGATCACCGGCAACAACCAGCCGCTTTTCATCGTCGACGGCATCCCGATCTCCAACGCCGGCTTCTCGAGCGCCGATGCGTACGGTGGCCGCGACTACGGCAACGCAATCAGCGACCTGAACCCCGACGACATCGCCAGCATCACGGTGCTCAAGGGCCCCAACGCGGCGGCGCTGTACGGATCGCGCGCGTCGAACGGCGCCATCGTCATCTCGACCAAGACTGGCCGGGGCGCGGCGGAAGGCGTGAAGGTGCAGCTGCGCAGCTACATGACGTCCGACCAGTTCTCGGTGCTCCCCACATACCAGAACTCGTACGGCCAGGGCTTCGGCGGCGCGTTCCAGTACGTGGACGGCTCCGGCGGCGGTGTCAACGACGGCGCCGACGAATCGTGGGGTCCCAAGCTCGACGTCCCCGGGCGCCTCATCGACCAGTTCACCGGCAAGCAGCAGCCGTGGGTTTCGCATCCGAACAACGTCAAGGACTTCTTCCAGAACGGCTACTCGGTGTCGAACGGCATTGCCGTGACGGCCAGTGGCAGCAAGACGGCCGCGCGCCTCTCGTTGACCAAGGACAACACCTCCGGCATCGTGCCGAACTCGACCCTGTCGAAGCTCTCCGCCTCGCTCTCGGCGAGCGCGTCGATCACCGACAAGTGGAGCGTGTCGGGCTCGCTGCAGGTGGTGCAGAACGAGGGCAACAACCGCACGGAAACGGGCTACACCGAAGGCAATCCGTTCCAGGGCTTCACCTGGTTCGGCCGCCAGGTGGACATGAATGCGCTGAAGGCCCAGTACTACAATACCGACGGCAGCCTGTTCAACTGGAACACCAACTACCACAACAACCCGTTCTGGATGGCGTACAAGAACAGCGAGATGGACACGCGCGATCGCGTCATCTCGCAGGCGACGCTGAACTACCAGGCGACCAGCTGGCTGAAGGGCATGATGCGCATGGGGCAGGACTTCTTCCGCTACACCGCCGCTGAGAAGCTGGCGAAAGGGAACATCGATCGCACCAGCGCGAGCTGGAACGGCGGCTTCACGTCGAACAACAACCGCGCGTCGGAGTCGAACCTCGAAGGCCTGGTGACGGCGAACCAGTCGCTCGGCAAGCTCGAAGTGACGGGGAACGTCGGCGGCAACATCCGTCGCAACAACTCGTACAACAACGCCTTCAGCACCACGGGCATCGTCGTGCCGTTGATCTACAACCTGACCAACGCGGCCATCACGCCGGCCATCAGCAACAGCGAATTCCACTCCGGCGTGAACTCGGTCTACGGGTCGGGCGTGCTTACCTGGAACAAGCTCGCCACGCTCGAGGTGACGGCGCGCAACGACTACTCGTCGACGCTGCCCAAGGAAAACAGCTCGTACTTCTATCCGTCGGTGAACGGCTCGGTGGTCCTTTCGGATCTCTTCCCGTCGATCACCAAGGGCGGTTTCGTGACGTACGCCAAGCTGCGTGGCGGCTATGCGCAGGTGGGTTCGGATGCCAGCGCCTACCAGCTGCAGACGACGTTCAACGGGTCGTCGAACAAGTTCGGCGGCCGCACGCTGTTCACGCTGCCGGACACGTCGGCCAACTCGACGCTCAAGCCCGAGCGCACGTTCGGCACCGAGGGCGGCCTCGAGCTCTCGCTGTTCGACGACAAGCTCACGATCGACGCGACGTACTACACCAAGAAGACCAAGGACCAGATCTTCGCCCTCGCCACGGCGCCGGAAATCGGCTACAGCGCGGCAAGAGTAAACGCCGGGCAGATGAGCAACAAGGGCATCGAGGCCCTGGTGACGCTCAAGACGCTGGACCTGAAGAACGGCTTCTCGTGGCGCACGACCTTCAACTACACGCGCAACCGCAACAAGGTTGACGAGCTGGCCCCGGGCCTCAACACGATCGTGCTGGGCACCAACTGGAACGCGCGCATCGAGGCGCGGCTCGGGCAGCCCTACGGCGCCATCTACGGCAAGGGCTGGCTGCGCGACGCGGCCACCGGCAAGATCATCACGGCGGACGGTCTCCCCGTGGCGGATGCCAACCTCAAGCTCCTTGGCAACGTGAACCCGGATTGGACGGGTGGCGTGAACAACGAGTTCCGCTACAAGAACTACACGTTCAGCTTCCTGCTCGACATTCGCCAGGGCGGCCAGAACTTCTCGTCGGGCAACTGGTTCGGCAACTACACCGGCGTGCTCTCCACGACGCTGCGCGGCCGCGAGCAGGACTGGGACAAGCCGGGCATCGTGGTGGACGGCATCGACCAGACCACCGGCCAGGCGAACACGACCAACGTGACGTCCCAAATGTACTTCGAAAACTGGTTCTACACCGTGGAAGACGGCATCTACAACACCGGCTTCGTGAAGCTGCGTGACGCGCGCATCGGCTGGGACGTGCCGGGGCACCTGCTGACCCAGCTCCACCTGAGCGCACTGAACGTGGCCATCATCGGCCGCAACCTCCACACCTGGACGAAGTTCCCGAATTTCGATCCCGAGAATGCCACCAGCTCCGGCAACGCGGGACAGGGCTTCGACTACGGTGCACTGCCGACGACGCGTTCGTTCGGCCTCAACTTCACGATCACTCCGTGACCGCCAACCGGGAGATAGTTTTCATGCGAACCACTCGGCTTTCGGTCGCCCTGCTCGCCGCCGTCGCAGTTGCGGCGACGGCCTGCAAGACCGACCTCACTGGGTTGAATGTGAACCCGAACAGTCCCTCGATTGCCACGCCGCCGCCGGCGGGGACAATCTTCACGCGCGCCGTGGCAACGACGGGCCAGCGCATTTTCGGCTCGTTCTACTCGCTCTCCATGACCGAGCTGCTGTCCCAGCACATCGCGCAGTACCAATACGTCGACGAGGACCGCTTCGCGTTCCGCGTCGGCAACATCGACGGGTTCTTCACGGCGCCATACACCGGTGACTTGATGGACTTCCAGCAGGTCGTCCTGGTGGGCCAGGCCCAGAAGGATCCCAACACGTGGGGCCCAGCCCAGGTCATGCAGTCGTTCGTGTTCCAGACCATGACCGACATGTGGGGCGACATTCCCTACAGCGAAGCGCTGCAGGGCGTGACGGGTCCGCTCAAGCCGAAGTATGATGCCCAGAAGGACATCTACTACGGCATGCTGAAGACGCTCACGGACGCCAACGCCGCGATGGGCACGGGCGTGGGCCTCGGCAGCGGCGACCAGATCTACGGCGGCGACGCCGCGAAGTGGCGCAAGTTCGCCAACTCGCTGCGCGCGCGTATGGCGCTTCAGATCCTGAACGCCGATGCGGCCAAGGCCACCGCGGAACTGGCCGCAGCCTTCTCCGCCGCGGGCGGGGTGATGGCGTCGAATGCCGACAACGCCCAGATCAATTGGCCGGGCGACAACGTCTTCGACAACCCGTGGGCGACCAACTTCGCCACTCGTGACGACCATCGGATGAGCAAGACGCTCATGGATGCGATGAACGGCATGAACGACCCGCGTGTACCGTTCTACGCCCAGCCCACCAAGGCCGACTCGACGAAGTACGCGGGCGAGCCGAACGGCCTGGACAACGCCGCGGCCAACGCCTACGGCTCCACGGCCTCGCGCCCGGGCGCGATGTTCTATCCGGGTTCGACGGTGTACGGCACGTATGGGACGTCGGCGGGCCGCAAGACGCCGACGTACCTGATGACGTACAGCGAAGTCGCCTTCATCAAGGCGGAAGCGGCCAACCGGGGCATCGGTGGGCTGTCAGCGGGTCAGGCGGCCGACTTCTACAATGCCGCCGTTACCGCCTCGATTACGCAGTGGGGCGGCACCGCGGCGCAGGCCGCTACGTACCTGGCGCAACCGTCGGTGGCGTATGCCGGCGGGGCGGCCGGCCTGACGCAGATCCTCACGCAGAAGTGGATCTCCCTGTTCACGCAGGGTGACGTGGCGTGGGCCAACTGGCGCCGCACCGGCGTGCCGACGCTCACGATCGGCCCGAAGGCGACGCTCAGCTACATCCCGCGTCGCATGATGTATGCGACCACCGAGCAGTCGGTGAACAACGACGCGCTGCAGGCGGCCATCACCCGTCAGGGTCCGGACAACATGGGGACGAAGATCTGGTGGGATAAGTAGGCTGCACGATTTCGTGTTGGGCAGGCGGGGCATCCGAA
>DATCGU010000292.1:0-7356 GCA_036508735.1 Gemmatimonadaceae bacterium | reverse complement strand
ATCGGTCCATGCTCGAGGTATCGGAGCTGATCTACGAAACCTGCAAGACCTACCTGGTCACGCAGGGCAAGTTCATCCTGGTGCTCGAGGCGTTCATCGCCGTGGTGATCGTGCTCTACTTCGGCGTGCTGCTGAAGATGGAGGTGTTCCGTGTCGCGATCATCCTCGCGTTCAGCCTGGTGGGCATCGCCGGCAGTTACGGGGTGGCCTGGTTCGGCATCCGCGTGAACACGTTCGCGAACTCGCGCACCGCCTTCGCGTCGCTGAAGGGCAAGCCCTTCCCGCTCTATTCGATCCCGCTGCGCGCCGGCATGAGCATCGGCATGCTGCTGATCAGCGTCGAACTGCTGATCATGCTCTGCATCCTGCTGTTCATCCCGCGCGAGTACTCGGGCCCCTGCTTCATCGGTTTTGCCATCGGCGAGTCGCTGGGCGCGGCCGCGCTGCGCATTGCCGGCGGCATCTTCACCAAGATCGCCGACATTGGCGCCGACCTGATGAAGATCGTCTTCAAGATCAAGGAAGACGACGCCCGCAACCCCGGTGTCATTGCCGACTGCGTGGGTGACAACGCCGGCGACTCGGTGGGCCCGAGCGCCGACGGCTTCGAGACCTACGGCGTTACCGGCGTCGCGCTGATCACGTTCATCCTGCTCGGCGTGCACGACCCGATGGTGCAGGTGCAGCTGCTCGTCTGGATCTTCGTCATGCGCATCATGATGCTGGTGTCCAGCGCGGGCTCGTACTTCATCAACGAAGCGGTGGCCAAGGCGCGGTACGCCGCCGCCGCCGTCATGAACTTCGAGGCGCCGCTGACGTCGCTGGTGTGGCTCACCTCGATCATCTCCATCGTCCTGACGTTCATCGTCTCCAAGGCGATCATCCCGGAGCTCGGCGGCAATCCGACGCTCTGGTGGAAGCTGGCCACCATCATCTCGTGCGGCACGCTGGCCGGTGCCGTCATCCCGGAACTGGTGAAGGTGTTCACGTCGACCGAGTCGCGGCACGTGCGCGAGGTCGTGACGTCGTCCGAAGAGGGCGGCGCGTCGCTCAACATCCTGTCGGGCCTCGTGGCCGGCAACTTCTCGGCGTTCTGGCTCGGCATCAGCATCGTGGCCCTCATGTCCATCGGCGCCTATGTGAGCACGCTGGGCCTCGGCAGCGCGTTCAATGGTTCGCCGCTGATGCTGGCCCCGGCGGTGTTCGCGTTCGGCCTCGTGGCGTTCGGCTTCCTGGGCATGGGCCCGGTGACGATCGCCGTCGACTCGTACGGCCCGGTGACGGACAATGCGCAGTCGGTGTACGAGCTCTCCATGATCGAGCAGGTGCCGAACATCCAGGCGGAAGTGAAGAAGGACTTCGGCTTCGACGTCGTGTTCGGGCGCGCCAAGGACCTGCTGGAAGAGAACGACGGCGCGGGCAACACGTTCAAGGCGACGGCCAAGCCGGTGCTGATCGGCACGGCCGTGGTCGGCGCCACCACCATGATCTTTTCCATCATGATGGGGCTCACGAACGGCCTGACGACGAACACCGAGAACCTCTCGCTGCTGCACGCGCCCTTCGTGCTCGGCCTGATCACCGGCGGCGCCATCATCTACTGGTTCACCGGCGCGTCCATGCAGGCCGTGACCACCGGCGCCTACCGCGCCGTGGAGTTCATCAAGGAGAATATCAAGCTCGAGAGCGCCGAGAAGGCGTCGGTGGAGGACAGCAAGGCGGTGGTGAAAATCTGCACGCAGTACGCGCAGAAGGGCATGTTCAACATCTTCCTCACGGTCTTCTTCGCCACGCTGGCCTTCGCGTTCGCCGAGCCGTACTTCTTCATCGGCTACCTGATCTCGATCGCCATCTTCGGCCTGTACCAGGCCATCTTCATGGCCAATGCCGGCGGTGCGTGGGACAACGCCAAGAAGATCGACGAGACCGAGATGAAGGCGAAGGGCACGCCGTTGCACGACGCGACGGTGGTGGGCGACACGGTGGGCGATCCGTTCAAGGACACGTCGTCGGTGGCGCTCAACCCCGTCATCAAGTTCACGACGCTGTTCGGCATGCTCGCCGTGCAGCTCGCGGTGAAGCTGACGGCCGAGTCGGGCACGCTGCTCACCAGCGGCCTGTCCATCGTGTTCTTCTCCATCGCGCTGGTGTTCGTCTATCGCTCGTTCTACGGAATGAGCATCGGCGGGGCGAAGCGGGCGGCCGCCAAGACCAGCGGCTAGGGCCGAACCGCACCAGGCAACACGGAAAGCCCGCCGCAAGGCGGGCTTTCTCGTTGCGTGGGCCGGACGCGCCGGTGAGCGCCCGCCGGCGGAAGGCTACTGGCTCAACTCCAGCGCGGCGCATAACTTACGCGCCTTCTGGCCGGCTACCGGGGCTTTGGCCCCATTCCGTCACGAGGCACCGCATGAGCGACCGCACCGCGGCCAACGACGAGAAGGACTCGCACCATTTCGTAAAGGCGCTTTCGCTCACCGACGCCACCATGCTGGTGGCCGGGTCGATGATCGGCTCCGGCATCTTCATCGTCTCGGCCGGCATCGGCCGTAGCGTGATGTCCCCCATGTGGCTGCTCGCCGTCTGGCTCCTCACCGGCGTCATGACGATGCTCGGCGCGCTGGCCTACGGCGAACTCGCGGCGATGTACCCCAAGGCCGGCGGACAGTACGTCTTCCTGCGCGAATCCATGGGACCACTCATGGCCTTCCTGTACGGGTGGACGCTCTTCCTCGTCATCCAGACGGGCACCATCGCCGCGGTGGCCGTGGCCTTCGGGCGGTTCCTCGGGGTGCTGCTCCCGGGCGTGACGCCCGCCCGCTTTGCCTGGTTTCCGCATCCCGACCTGTGCGTCGGGATGCTGGGCTGCACTGACCCGTCGAAGTCATTCGAGATCGGCCTCTCGCTGCAGCGCGTGGTTGCCCTGGTGTCCATCTGGGTGCTCACCTGGATCAACCTGCGCGGCGTGAAGGAAGGCAAGGCGGTGCAGACGACGCTGACCGTCGTGAAGACGGGTGCGCTCGCCGCGCTCGTCATTCTCGGCATCACGGTGGGACGCAACGCCACCGCGCTGGCGGCGAATTTCTCGGGTGGCAACTTCAGCGCCGGCCCCGACTTCTCGGGCAGTTTCGCCATCGTCCTCGGCGCGGCGCTGGTCGGATCGTTGTTCTCGAGCGACTCGTGGAACAACGTCACCTTCGCCGCCGCCGAGGTGAAGAATCCGGCGAAGAACCTGCCGAAGGCGCTGGTGATGGGCACCGGACTGGTGACCGTGCTCTACATCCTGGCCAACGTTTCGTATCTCAGCGTCCTGCCGCTCCATGGCACGGCGGACGGCATCGACGTCATGTCACGCGGCATCCAGTTTGCCACGCAGGATCGTGTCGCCACGGCGGCCGCCGAGATGATCTTCGGCCCCTCGGCGGTCACGCTGATGGCGGTGGCGATCCTCATCTCCACCTTTGGCTGCAACAACGGCCTGATCCTCGCCGGGGCCCGCGTGTACTGGGCCATGGCCCGCGACGGCGTGTTCTTTGCGAAGGCCGGCACGCTGAGCGGCAAGGGAGTGCCGGCGTGGGCGCTCATCGCCCAGTCGGTGTGGGCGTCGGCGCTCTGCCTCACCGGCACCTACAACCAGCTGCTCGACTACGTGATCTTCGCCGCCCTCGTCTTCTACGTGCTGACGACCGCCGGCCTTTTCATCCTCCGCATCAAGCGTCCGGACGCCGAGCGCCCGTACCGGGCCATCGGGTATCCGGTGCTGCCCGCCCTCTACATGCTGCTGGCCACGGCCGTCGCCGTGTCGCTGTTCATCGCCGAGAGCACCCGGACGCAGGCAAAGGCCGGCCTGGTGATCGTGCTGCTGGGCATTCCGGTCTTCTTCCTCTGGCGCGCGCGCGGTTCGCGCGCCGCGGCCTGAGCGGCGCGCGCTGATCACCGTGCCTTCGACGATTTCTTACACCCGTTCCGCACTTCGCCTGACTGCGCCAACGACCATCGCCGTACGTGCGTACACCGCACGTACGGCGGTTGGCTTTCGCGTCCCGATTCCGGCTCCTCTTACATGGCAGTGATGGCATGAAAACCCTGTTCAGCCGGAAGCCGATCGCCGCCCTGATGGCGGAAACCGAGGGGAGCGGGCTCAAGCGCTCGCTCGGTCCGGTGGACCTCATCATGCTGGCGATCGGCGCCGTGATCGGCGCCGGGATCTTTGGCGCCATCGGTTCCGCCGCCGCCGGCCAGACCGACGCGTTCGGCCACGTGATTCGCGTCGGCGCCGGACCGGCGCTCGTCCTTTCGTTCCTCCTGCTTGGCGTGGTCTGCTCGCTGGCCGGCCTCTGCTACGCCGAGCTGGCGTCGATGATCCCGCAGGCGGGGAGCGCCTACGCCTACACCTACGCCACGCTCGGCGAGGTCGTGGCCTGGATCATCGGCTGGGACCTGATCCTCGAGTACGCGGTGGGCAACGTCGCCGTCGCGATCTCGTGGGGCGACTACTTCAAGTCACTCACCGGCGACTGGCTCTCGCTGCCGGTGTGGATGACCACCGGGTACCGCACGGCGCTGCTCAGCTCCGACCCGGCGGTGCATGGCCTCATCGGCACCGCGCCTCACGTGTTCGGCATTCCCGTGCTGGTCAACGTGCCGGCGTTCGCCATCGTGTCGCTCATTACGGTGCTGCTGCTGTCCGGCGTGCGCGAGAGCGCCCGCGCCAACAACATCATGGTGGCGGTCAAGCTGATCGTCCTCGCGATCTTCCTGGTGATGGGATCGCAGCACATCAACACGGCCAACTACACTCCCTTCGCGCCGAACGGCTTCCGGGGCATCCATCAGGGCGCGGCCATCGTCTTCTTCGCCTACATCGGCTTTGACGCCATCTCCACGGCGGCCGAGGAGACCAAGAACCCGCAGCGCAACCTGCCCATCGGGATTTTGGGCGGCCTGGCGATCTGCACGGTCATCTACATCATCGTCGGCTTCGTCATCACCGGGATGGTGCCGTACCAGCAGCTCGGGACAGAGGCGGATCCGCTGGCCTACGCGCTCAAGGCGACCGGCCTGACGAGCATCTCCAGGATCGTCGCCCTGGGTGCGGTCTTCTCCATGGCCGCCGTGCTGCTCGTGTTCCAGTACGGCCAGCCGCGGATCTTCTTCGCGATGGCGCGGGACGGCCTGCTCCCCCGCTGGGCGGCCAAGATCCATCCGCGCACGCACATCCCGCACGTCACCACCCTGCTCACGGGCGTCTTCGTGGCCTGCTGGTCGCTGATCGGTGACGCCAACGAGACGTACGACCTGACGAACATCGGGACGCTGTTCGCCTTCACGCTGGTGTGCCTGGGTGTGCTGGCGCTGCGCTACATGGAGCCCGATCGCCCGCGCCCGTTTCGCGTGCCGTTCATCTGGCCGGTGGCGCTGAGTGGCGCGGCGTCGTGCCTGTACGTGATGGCCGGTCTGCCGGGCACGGCCTGGAGGCGCTTTTTCTGGTGGCTGGTGATCGGGATGGTGTTGTACGTGTCCTACGGTTATCGCAACTCCACACTTCGCAGCGGCAAGCCGCAACGTTCATGAAAAGACCGCGCCTGAGTTCGACCCAATGGATCGCCGTCTCGATGGTCATCGGCATCCTGGTCGGCTGGCTGTACCCCATGTCGGAATACCCTGCGGTGTACGTCGCCGCCAAGGCCATGAGTGCCGTCTTCCTGCGGATGATCAAGTCGCTGATCGTGCCGTTGATCTTCTCCACGCTGGTGGTGGGCATCGCCGGGCACGGCGACGACATGAAGAAGGTGGGACGCCTGGCCTTTCGGGCGATACTCTACTTCGAGATTGTAACGACGGTCGCGCTCTTCCTCGGCCTCGGGGCGGTGAACCTCGTGAAGCCCGGCCGCGGCATCAACCTCGCGGCCGCGCCCGTGACCACCGGCAGCGATCTCGCCCAGACGAAGATTACCTTCGGCGGCGTCATCGAGCACATGGTGCCACAGAGCTTCTTCGAGGCGGCGACCCACAACGAGGTGCTGCAGATCGTCTTCTTCGCCATCCTGTTCGCGGTGGGACTGTCGCGGGTGACGGGAAAGCCGAAGCAGGTGATGCTCGATTTCTGCGGGTCGCTGAGCGAGGTGATGTTCAAGTTCACCGGGCTCGTGATGTCGTTCGCTCCCTTCGGCATTGGGGGCGCCATCGCCGTCACGGTGGGGACGAGCGGCCTGGGGGTGCTGCGGAGCCTTGGGATGCTGGTGGGCACGCTGTACGGCACGCTGGCCGTGTTCATCGTGTGCGTGCTGATGCCGGTGGCGCTCATCGCGCGCGTGCCGATCCGCCGCTTCTGGAGCTTCATCAAGGAGCCCTGGCTCATCGCCTTCTCCACGGCGTCGTCCGAGGCCGCGCTGCCGCTCGCCATGCAGAACCTGGAGAAGTTCGGCATTCCCAAGCGCATCGTCGCGTTCGTGCTGCCGACGGGCTATTCGTTCAACCTGGACGGTTCGACGCTGTACCTTTCCATCGCCGCCGTCTTCGCGGCGCAGGCCGGCAACGTCCCCATGACGTTCGGGCAGCAGCTGCTGATGATGCTCACGCTCATGCTGACGTCCAAGGGCGTGGCGGCGGTGCCTCGCGCGTCGCTGGTCATCCTGTCGGGCGCGCTGACGATGTTCGGCCTTCCGCTCGAGGCGGTGGCGGTGATCCTCGGCGTCGACGCGGTGATGGACATGGCCCGCACGTCGATCAACCTCGTGGGCAACTGCCTCGCCGCCGCCGTCATGGCGCGGTGGGAAGGGGAGTTCCCCGACCAGCCACCGGCCGAAGTGGCCGCGTAACACGTTGATGGCAAACAGCCCTGCCGCTATTCGCGGCAGGGCTGTTTCGCGCATCGGGAACCCAATGGCGTCACGGCGTCGGCGTGGGCGGCTTCTCCTTGTTCCAGACGAAACGCTTGAGGAAAATGTCGGTGCGCTCCCACGTGTCGACCCAGTTCTTGTGGAGCAGCGACTCGTGCGTGTCGTCGGGAATGACGGTCAGTTCGTAGTAGATGTTCCGGGCGCGCAGCAGTTGCACGAGGCCGACCATCTGCGCGAAGTCCACGTTGCGGTCGTCATCGCCCTGCACCAGCAGCACCGGAGACTTCCACTTGTCGATGGAACCGACGGCCGACGACTTGAACGAAAGTGCCGCGGTGTCGAGCGAGCTGCCGTACAGGTGCACTCCGGCGTAGTCGACGCCGGCCACGAAGACGTCGCTGTTGCGCGCGAGCGCCTGTGACGTGAGCAGGCCGCCGTACGACAGCCCCCAGATGCCGAGGCGCGACGCGTCCACGTCATCGCGGCTGCGCAGGTACATGGCGCCGGCCAGGACGTC
>DATCGU010000291.1:0-5635 GCA_036508735.1 Gemmatimonadaceae bacterium | reverse complement strand
CTGGTTGTCGAAGCGGGTCCGGTGGTCGAGGAGACGCCTCCTCCTGCCGAATGTCCCGTCCACGATGGCGCGCGCCGCCATGGTCGAACGTGCCACTGCCCCGTCCGGCGCAAGACGTGCGGCAAGGACTGCGCGCACCCGCATAAGCGCTAACGTGTTGGTTGACTTTTGATTTGACTCGGTCATACTGCTGGCATGACCACGCCCAACGCTGTGGACGAGGACTGGGATCTGCTGATTTCGCTTTTTCCGCCGGACTGGAGAGCATCCGCTGGCAGGACGGGCGCGTTGAAGGGCCTGCGCCAGGATAAGTCGGAAGAGAATTACCTCAGGGTTCTCTTGATGCATTTGGGCGGCGGCTTTTCTCTGCGCGAAACGGCGGTCCGCGCCCGACAGGCCGCGTTGGCCGACCTGTCCGACGTCGCCCTGCTCAAGCGTCTGCGCAAAGGCAAGGACTGGCTCTGTGAACTCTGCCGCGGGCTGTTGGCCGAGCGTGGCTTGAAAGGCCCTGATCACCATGGAGTCGGCTTGCGTTTGATGGACGCGACCGTGGTGAAGGAGCCTGGCCCGACAGGAAGCCAGTGGCGGATCCATTACAGCTTGCAGTGGCCCACTCTGCGATGCGACTACTTTAAACTGACGGCCACTGAGGGCAAAGGTACCGGAGAGACCTTGCGGCAATATCCGGTGAGCCCCGGAGACTTGATTCTGGTGGACCGTGGCTACTGTCAGGCCGGAGGCATCCACCACGTCGCCGCGGGGCAAGCCTGGGTGACCGTTCGGCTCAATCCCTACAGCATTATCCTGCATACTCAACAGGGTGAAAACTTTGCCTTGCTGGAAAAGCTCAAAACCATCCAACGCACCGGGCAGGTCGCCACGTGGAAGGTGCGCGTGCCTTTTGAGAATCACACACCCGTGGAGGCGAGGATCTGTGTGGTGCGTAAGAGTAACGCCGCCATTGCCCAAGCCATCAAGAAGCTCCAGCGCGAAGCCAGTAAACACGGGTCTCAATTACAGCCTGACACCCTCGTCTACGCCGAGTACATCATGGTGCTCACGACGTTTCCCGAGGATCAGTATCCCTCCGTCATGATTCTGGAGTGGTATCGGTTCCGCTGGCAGATCGAGTTGTTGTTTAAGCGATTCAAACAAATCGCTCAACTGGGGCATCTACCCAAGCACGACGACCAAAGCGCGCAGGCCTGGCTCTATGGCAAGCTGTTCGTGGCGCTCCTGACAGAAAAATTGATCGAGCATGCCAGCGCACTTTCCCCCTGGGGCTATCGCTTGCAAGCGCGGACGCTCACCGAGTCGGTGGCGTGAATTCTCGTTTGCCTTTCATCAGGTTGTGGATGCGATTAACCCGTCGATCCCCCTGCGAACCATGATCGCGAACTGGCAGACGATCACCCAAGAGCTGGAGGAGTCACCGAGAAAACGGCGGACTCAGGAATATCGTCATTTCATGGACTCGACAACAAGTTAGCGCTTATGGGACTCAGCCCCGGCCCGGCCGAGGGCAAGCGCGCGCCAGTCTCCAAGCTATCCCCGCAGCGGCACTCATCTCCCGAGAATGCCCACCACCACGCCGGACGGCTCCGCCTTGTCGTGGTAGACGCGCTCGGTCGCCTTCTTGAAGTCCGTCGCCTTCGCGTTCGGGATGTCGACGAACGTCTGCGGGTTCAGGTCGGCCAGCGGGAACCACGAGCTGTGCACCTGGACCATGATGCGGTGCCCGCGCCGGAACGTATGGAGCACGTCCGGCATGTCGAAGTTCACGGCTTCGACCTTGCCGGGCGTCATCGCCTCCGGCTTCTCCCAGCTATTGCGGAACTTCGCCCGCATCGGCTCGCCGCGGACCAGCTGCTGGTAGCCGGCCATTCGCTCGGTCGGCAGCGACACATCCGTCGGACGCGTCGCATTCGGCGCCGCCTCCGGCTCCGGGTAATCGTTCGGGTAGACGTCGATCAGCTTCACCACGAAATCCGCGTCCGTGCCAGACGTCGAGACGCGCAGCCTCGGCGAGACCGGTCCCGCCACCGTCACGTCTTCCTCCAGCGGGTCGGTCTGGTACACCAGCACGTCGGGACGACGCGTGTAGTAGCGCTGGTCGGCGACCATGTACTCCTGCTCGGTGCGGCCCACGTCGGTGTACGGGATGAAGGGGACCGGGCGCGCCGGATCGCTGACATATTCATCGAACGATGGCTGGGCGTCGCTCGGCGGGTCGAACGACAGCTTTCCGTTCGCGTGGAGGTAGAGTTCCCGCTGGTGCGACTGCTTCGGCGGCCACTCCGCGAACTGTCGCCACACGTTGGTGCCGGTCTCGAACATGTAGGCTTCCGGCAGCTTCGCGTCGCCGTTGCCTTTCAAGTACTGCTCGAAGAACGGGAAGATGATCTGCTCGCGCCAGAACTCGCCCGTCTTCGATCCGAACTGCACGCGGCCCAGGCTGGAGCCGTCCCAGCGCGACCATCCGCCGTGCACCCAGGGTCCCACGACGATCGCGTTGAAGGTCCCCGGGCTCTGCTGCTCGATCGCGTGGTAGGTCTTGAACGGTCCGCTCAGGTCCTCCGCGTCGTACCACCCGCCCACGGTCAGCACGGCGCACTTCACGCCGTGCATGTGCCGCGAGAGATCGCGCGCCTGCCAGTACGCGTCGTAGGTGGAATGACGGGCCTGGTCGAGGTAGAGCCAGTTCGGTTCCTTGAACAGCGTCTCCAGCTTCGAGAGCGGCACCGCGTTGTTCAGGAAGAACTCGTACCCGTCCGTCGTCCCGTAGTCGAACGGCGGCGTCGACGTCCTCGGTGGGACGAACGCGTCGCCACCGGCGCTCTTGCACGGCGGCATGCTGCAGGGCACCGGGTCGCGCGGCCGGAACGACGTGTAGAAACCGAAGTTGGCGCCCACCTGAAAAGCGCCGCCGTGGTAGCCGTCGTCGGTGAAGAACAGGTCGGTCATCGGCGCCTCGGGCGACGCGGCCTTGATGGCGGGGTGCGAGTCGATGATGCTCGCCGAGGTGAAGAACCCCGGGTACGAGATCCCCCAGATGCCGACCCTGCCGTTGTTGTTCGGCACGTTCTTCAGCAACCACTCCACGGTGTCGTAGGTGTCGGTGCTCTCGTCGACGTCCTGATTGCCCTCCGGATGGTCGATGTGCGGGCGCATCTCCACGAACGCGCCCTCCGACATGTAGCGCCCGCGGACGTCCTGGAAGACGAAGATGTAGCCGGCGCGATCGAACGTCACAGACGGTCCGAGCCGCGAGCGGTAGTTGTCCTCGCCGTAGGGCGCCACCGTGTACGGCGTGCGCGTCATGAGGAACGGATAGGGGTGCGCGGTGTCCTTGGGCACGTACATCGACGTGAACAGCCACTTACCGTCACGCATCGGGATGCGTGCCTCGTACTTGGTGTAATGCGCGCGCACGTCGAACTCCGGCCGTGGCGTGTCCCGGTTCTGGGCCACGGGCCTCGCTCCGAGACCCAGGGCTGCAACCATCACTCCGCACACCACCCAACGTCGTCCGTTCATGCGACACCCCTGATGATGGAGGCCGGCCGGCTCCGCGCGCAGTTCCGCACCCGGAGCCCGACCGGCGATTCTAGACGTCTTGAAGGGCCACATTCGTTGCAAATGAGTCAAGTTCTGTCGACATCACTCATGCCCTTCAAGACGTCTGGAGCCCCGCGCACGCGCGGGGCCAGCCAACAGCGTTCCTGCGCTAGCGAGGCGGGCTTCAGACCGTCGACATGCCCGCCTCGCTAGCGCTGTGAGCGGATTGTGACACAGATCGACGGTCTAACCTGTCGCGAGCGCGACGCGCTACGGCGTGGCCGGCCACAGCCACGCTGCCCCACGCACGCCGCTCGAATCGCTGTGCCGCGGCGGCACCAGGCGCGTATCCACTCGGTCCGAAAACACGTACTGCGCCCAGCGCGCCGGCACATTGGCGTAGAGGCGCGCGATGTTCGACATCCCGCCGCCAAGCACGATCACGTCCGGGTCGATCACGTTGATGACGCTGGCCAGCGCACGCGCCATTCGATCCTCGTAACGCTCGAGCGTGGCAGTGGCCGCCGGATCGCCGTCGTCAGCTCGACGCGCGATCTCGGCCGGATCCAGCGCCAGTCCGGTCGCCCGTTCGTGATCCCGGGACAGTCCAGGTCCCGAGAGAAACGTCTCGATGCAGCCGCAGCGGCCACAGTAGCAGGCCGGCCCGCGCAGTCCCCCGGGGGCGTGACTGCCACGTGCGCCTCCCCGGGGGCCGCGTCCCACGAGGCCTCATGCTACCATGAGCCATTCGACAATCAGGTGTAGGATGGGCGCCATGATATCGCGGCGCAGCTTCCTCTCGCTGACCGCCCGGTCGGCGACCGCGACAGCCGGTCTGACCCTCGCACCGCCCGCGGCCCTCGCTGGCTTTCTCGCCGCCGCCCAGGACGATCTGCTGCGCCTGGCGCCGAAAGCCCGCTACTGGACGACGTCGGCGCTGGCGGGCAGCAACTGCGCGGCGTGTCACACGACTGTCCCGAGCGCCGCGGCAACCCACGCGCACGATCCCACGACGATTCGATGTCTCCTGTGCGCCCAGCACTGCGACATCCGCAGCGGCCAGCGGGGCAAATGTCGCGCGCGAATGAACGTCAAGGGTGAGCTTCGAAGCCTCGTCTATGGGCGGCCGGCGGCCATCCACATCGACCCGATCGAGAAGAAGCCCTTCTACCACTTCCTGCCCGGCACGAGCGCGCTGTCGTTCGGCACGTCGGGATGCCCGCTTCACTGCCGGTTCTGTCAGAACTGGGAGTTGTCGCAATCGACGCCCGGCGATCTCGAGGCTCCTTTCACGACGGCCGCCGACATGGCTGGCGCCGCGGCCTCCCGCGGAACGCCGGTCATCGCCTTCACTTACAACGAGCCCACGGTCTTCATCGAGTATCTCCTCGATGTCGCACGGACGGCCCAGGCGCAGGGCGTGCGGTCGGTCATGGTCAGCTGCGGTTTTGCGAACGAGGCCCCGCTGGCAGACATCTGCGGCGCGCTCGCGGCGGTGAAGATTGACCTCAAAGGCTACAGCGAGCAGTTCTACAGGACCGTCTGCGGCGCCGAACTCCAGCCGGTGCTGCGAAGCATCAGGCAAGTCGCGCGGAGCGGGCGCCATCTCGAGCTGGTGAACCTCGTCGTCCCGACCCTCAACGACTCCGAAAAGTCGCTGCAGGATCTCGCGGCATTCGTCGCCGGCGATCTCGGGCCGGACGTGCCCGTGCACTTCACGCGGTTCCACCCGGACTACCAGCTCCTGAACCTGCCGCCGACGCCGATCGCGACGCTCGAGCGGGCGCGCGACATCGCCATGGCCAAGGGGATTCACTACGCGTACGTCGGCAACGTCCCCGGCCACCCGGGAAACCACACCTATTGTCCGGGCTGCGGGAAGATCGTCATCAAACGCGACAACTTCTTCGTCACCGAGATGCACCTGAAGAACGGTGCGTGCGCGTTCTGCAAGCAGACCATCGCGGGAGTATGGAAATGAAGAGGCTTCTTGGCGTCGTGTGCATCCTGCTGACCATTGCCTGCCGGGGCGGTCTCGGGGCGGCAGACGAGCCGAAACAGGGCATCCGCGAGCCGG
>DATCGU010000290.1:0-16422 GCA_036508735.1 Gemmatimonadaceae bacterium | reverse complement strand
GCTGGTCGGTTCCCCTTCACTGTCTTGGATGGGTGTTCCGTTGCGCACGCCTTCGAGGATAATTGGCGTCCTCGTTCTCCAGGACTACGCAAGGGAGAACTGCTACAGCGAGCATGACCTCAGGTTCCTCGCCGAAGTCGGAAGCCAGGCGGCGATCGTCATCGAGCGCAAGCAGGCCGAGGTGGCGCTCCGCGACCGCGACACGGAACTGGCGGTCATCCTGGAATCGACGGCTGACGGGATCTTGGCCGTCGACCGCCGTGGCAAGGTCATCAAGACGAACAGGCGCTTCGCGGAATTGTGGCGCATTCCGTCAGCGCTGATCGACTCGGGAGACGACGACGCGCTGCAACGTCATGTCGTCAGCCAGCTGTCCGACCCGGAGGAGTTCCTTTCGAAGGTGCGATTGCTGTATGGCACGGCAGATGAGGGCAGGGACACCCTGCACTTCACGGACGGACGGGTGTTCGAGCGCCATTCCGCCCCGATCCTCAAGGATGGCGCGATTGACGGACGGGTGTGGTCGTTCCACGACATCACCGCGCGCACGCACGCCGAGGCCGCGGCGGCCGCGCTCGAAACGCAGCTCCATCACGCTCAGCGTTTGGAATCGGTGGGCCTGCTGGCCGGCGGCGTGGCGCACGAGTTCAACAACATGCTGGCGGCGATCCTCGGCAATACCGAACTGGCCCTGCGGCAGCTGGATCCGGCGCAGCAGGTCCATGCCGACCTTCTCGAGGTGCACAAGTCGGCGCAGCGCGCCGCTGAACTTACGCGGCAACTGCTGGCGTTTGCCCGCCGCCAGCCCGTGGCGCTCCAGGTGCTGGACCTGAACGTCACCGTGCCGGCCCTGCTCTCGATGCTGCAGCGCCTGATCGGCGAGGACATCGAGGTCGTCCTGCAGCCAGCGGCGCAGCTGTGGCCGGTCAAGATGGACCCGAGCCAGATGGAGCAGATCGTGACGAACCTGGTGGTCAACGCGCGGCAGGCGATCGCCAACGTAGGCACGTTGACCATCGCCACGGCCAACCACGTCTTCGACGCAGCCTTCTGTGCCACCCATGCGGGCATCTTTCCCGGGGAGTACGTGCGGCTCACCGTCACCGACACGGGGAGCGGCATGGACGCGGTCACGCTCGACCGTGTCTTCGAACCGTTCTTCACCACCAAGGATGTCGGCAAGGGCACCGGCCTCGGCCTGGCCATGGTGTACGGCGCGGTCAAGCAGCACGGCGGCTTCATCACGGTGTCCAGCGAGCTGGGGCATGGCACGACGTTCGAGGTCCATCTACCCCGGTATGTGAACGACCAACCTGTCTCCGATCATGCCAAATAGATTCCGTTCATTCACGCGTGCGCTGGCGGCTTGCATCCTCGTCGCCGCCGGCGCCCACGCGGCGCTCGGCCAGTCCCAGTCCGGCGCAGTGGCCTCGCAACGGGGCGCTGTGGTTTCGTCATCGAACATCGCATCCGACATCGGGGCGGCCGTGCTCGCGCGCGGCGGCAATGCCGTGGACGCCGCGGTCGCCACCGCGTTCGCGCTCGCCGTGACGCATCCGTCGGCTGGCAACATCGGCGGCGGCGGGTTCATGATCGTGCGCATGGCCGGCGGTGAGGCGACCACCTTCGATTTCCGCGAAAAGGCACCGTTGGCGTCGACGCCGACGATGTTCCAGAACGCCGACGGCAGCATCGCCCGGGCGCGCACCGACTCCGGGTGGACTTCGCCCGGCGTGCCGGGCACGGTGCGCGGGCTGGCCCTGGCGCATCGCCGTCTTGGCGTGCTACCCTGGCGCGACGTCGTGCTGCCGGCCGCCGACCTGGCCGGTCGCGGCTTTGTGCTCACTCCGGCATTGGCCGAGGAGCTCAACACCGCGCTGCGCGAACAGCTGGCACCCTTTCCGTCGTCGGTCGCCGCGTACGGCAAGCCGCGCGGCGGCGCCTGGCAGGCAGGGGACACGCTGCGCCTGGCCGACCTTTCGCGTACACTCAGGACCATTGCCACCGGCGGCCCCGATGCCTTCTACACGGGCTGGATTGCCGATTCGATCGCCTCGCAGATGCGGTCGCACGGCGGCCTGATCACCAAGCGCGATCTCGCCGAATACCGCGCCGTGGAGCGCGCGCCGCTGCGCGGCACGTTCCTGGGGCACGAGATCATCACCATGGGGCCGCCCAGCTCCGGCGGTGTCGTGCTGGTGGAAACGCTCAACCAGCTGGAACAGTTCGGCATCCAGCGCATGCCGCGCTCGTCGGCGCAGTTCCTGCACCTGCGCATCGAGGCGGCGCGGCGCGCCTACCTGGACCGCGCGCGATGGCTGGGTGATTCGGACTTCGTCAAGGTGCCCCTGCCCCGCCTGCTTTCCAAGGGGTACGCGGCCGAACTGGCCCGCGGCATCGACACGGCGCACGCCTCGAGCAGCGTGGCGCTCGGCGGCACGCTAGTGACGCAAACAAGCGAACCAAAGGAAACAACGCACTTCTCGGTGGTGGACGCGCAGGGCAACGCGGTGTCGCAGACCTACACGCTGGAAGGGGGATACGGATCGGGCATCGTGGTGCGCGGCGCCGGCTTCATCCTGAACAACGAAATGGGCGACTTCAACAAGAAGGCCGGCTACACGTCCACCAGAGGAGACATCGGCACCGATGCCAACCTCGTCGTCCCGGGCAAGCGCATGCTGAGCTCCATGACGCCGGCCATCATCACCAAGGGTGGCCAGCTCGTGCTGGTCACGGGCTCGCCCGGCGGGCGCACCATTCCCAACACCGTCATCGACGTCGTGCTCGGCGTGACGGCATTTCACCAGTCGGTGCGCGCCGCGGTGGACGCTCCGCGGGTGCACCACCAGTGGCTGCCCGACGAATTGCGTTACGAGGAGGGGGCGGTGAACGCGGAGGCCGCACGCATCCTGGTCGCCAAGGGCCACCGGTTGCGCGCCGAACCTGCCGCGTCGCAGGGAGACGCGCACAGCATCTGGTACGATGCGAAGACGGGCACGGCTTACGGAGCCAACGACCACCGCTCGCCTGATTCCGGCGTCGGGGTGCCGCGGGCAGTCAGGGCGAGGCCGCGAGATTGATGGTCCGCGGGCGGGCGCGCCCTACGGCGGCCCACCCACCCAGCGCACGCCCCAGCCGACCGCCAGGCCGAGATTGGCGAGGGCGGATTCGCCGGGCGGCTCGCCCAGTTCGAACGTCTCGCCGCGAATTGCCAGCAGGGTGCAGGGTGGCGGCTCGGCGTGGTGCACGTCGCGAAAGACCTGCATAACCGCAGCGGGCGACATGGCGTGCGTCGTGACGCCCGAATCGCGGGCCGGCTGCAGGACGGTGGCCTCGAACGGGGCGGCGCAGTCCACGCTGGCATCGACGAACAGCACGCGCTCGCGGCCGGCCAAGTCGAGCGCGTGCTCCACCTGGAGCTGGTAGTCCTCCAGGAACTCCACCCGATGCGCGCCGGCGTCGCCCGAGCGCGCGCGCACCTGCGCGCGCACCTGCGCGCGCACCTGCGCGCGCAGGTGCCGGATGAACATCGGGCCCAGCGCGTCGTCGCCACGGCTCAGGTTGCCCCAGCCGAACACCAGCAGCGGCGCCGTCACCCGGGCAGCCCCGCCGGCGCGTCCAGGTTGCGCACCATCTCGCCGCGATGCGACTTCAGCACGTGGTCGATCAACTCGCCGTCGGGTCCCAGCAGGGTGACGTCCAGCGGCATCTGCCCCAGGGCGTGGGTGGCGCACGACAGGCACGGGTCGAACGCACGAATGGCCACTTCGATGCGGTTGAGCAGGCCCTCGGTCAGTTCGTTGCCGTCCAGGTACTCGCGGGCCACCGCGCGCACGGCCTCGTTCATCGCCTGGTTGTTGTGCGTGGTCGCCACGATTAAGTTACACATCGTTACTAAATCATTGGCGTCCACGCGATAGTGGTGGATCAGCGTGCCGCGCGGCGCCTCGATGACGCCAACGCCCTCACTCTGGCGCTCACCGCCGGCCATCAGGTCGCCGTCCAGGATGCCGGGATCGTCGAGCAGCGCGCCGATGACCTCGACCGTGTGCAGCATCTCCACCATCCGCGCCCAGTGGTAGGCCAGCGTCGCGTGAACCGGAGCGCCCTTTCCCCATGCCACGAACTCCCGGCGTTCGGCCTCGGCCAGCGGGCTGGGGATGAAGTCGCAATTCTGCACGCGCGCCAGCGGTCCCACGCGATACCAGCCCTTGTCGCGGCCGAGGCTGCGCAGGTGCGGGAACTTCATGTAGGTCCAGGGCCGCACTTCCTCCTCGATCAGGTCCAGGTAGCTCTGGTCGCTGGCACCGTCGAAGATGATCCCGCCCCGTGCATCGCGTGCGCGCAGCACGCCGTCGTACAGGTCCATCGCGCCATCGGCGCGCACCAGCGACATCATGTTGGCGCGGACGCTGGCAAAGCGGTCATACAGCGCCGCGTTCTGCGCGTGCAACTGCCTGACGAGTTTCACGGCGTCCTGCGCCCACTCCAGCATCTGGGGCACGTCGCGCGCCAGCGCGTCGCGGTCGGCGCGGCTGACGTGCTTGTTCATCCCGCCGGGCACCGACCCGGTGCCGTGCACACGCTTGCCGGCCGTGACCCGGATGACCTCCTGGCCGAACTTGCGCAGCAGCACGCCCTTCCTGGCGATCTCCGGGTGGGCCTGGGCCACGCCGATGATGTTGCGCAGGTTCAGGTCGGAGTCGAAGCCGAACAGCAGGTCGGGGGATGCCAGGTAGAAGAAATGCAGCGCATGCGACTGCATGATCTGGCCGTAGTGCATGAGCCGGCGGATCTTCTCGGCGCTGGGCGTGACCGGGCGCGCGCCCAGCACCTGGTCCATGGCCTTGGACGCGGCGAGGTGGTGCGACACCGGGCAGATGCCGCAGAGCCGTTGCACCATCACCGGCACCTCCCAGTACGGCCGGCCCTCGATGAATTTCTCGAAGCCGCGGAACTCGACGATGTGCAGGCGCACCTGCTTGACGCGGTTCTGTTCGTCGAGCAGGATCGTCACCTTGCCGTGGCCTTCCACCCGTGTCACCGGGTCGATGGCCACCCGGCGCAGGCCCTTGGGCGCGGCCGCGGTTTCGAGATTGAAGGTCATGATGGACTCGTCTGCTCAGTCATAGCGAATCAGGCCGTGGCCCAGGTGGGGCGTGCGTCCCGCCATCAGGTCATTCAGGAAGCTCCAGAAGGCGTCCGCCGGGGGCGGGCAGCCCGGCAGGAAGTAATCGACATGGACGACTTCGTGGATCGGGTGCACGTTGATGAGCGGGAGCGGCAACTCGGGGTCGTTCGGGATGATGCTGCCTTCGGTCATGCCGAGCCGGCGGTGGTACACCTCGTTGAGCATGGCGCGCAGCTCGAGATGGTTGCGCTGCGCGGGCAGGCCGCCGTTGATGGCGCAGGCACCGACGGCCACCAGCGTCTTGCAGTGGGCGCGAAACTCGCGCAGGACCTGCACGTTCTCGGAGTTGCAGAGCCCCCCTTCGATGAGGCCGATGTCGCACGGGCCGACCTCCTTGATGTCGGTCAGGGGCGACCGGTCGAACTCGACGCGCTGCACCAGGTCCAGCAGCCGTTCGTCGATGTCCAGCAGCGACGTGTGGCAGCCGAAGCACCCGGCCAGCGACACGGTGGCAACCCTGAACTTGTGCGGCGCGGGCGATGGATACGGCACGTACACCTGCGTCACGAAGCCTCCTGGTTGCCCGGCATGGTCACCGAGTTCAGGTCATACCGGCGTTCGCCGATGGGGATGGCGAATCCGCGGCGCTTGGGCAGGATCACGCCCACCGGGCAGATGTTCGCCGCGCGGTCGGAGAGCGCCATGTCGGTGTCGACCAGCCGGCCGCTTTGGCTGTTGACCACGAGGTGCGTGCCGATGCCGTGGCCGGCGACGGCAAAGATGTCCTTGCCATCGACCTCATGGCTCGCCCGCACGCACAGTTCGCACAGGATGCACCGGTTGTAGTCGAGCAGGATGTCGGGATGGCTCGCGTCGAGTGGCCGGTCGGGGTAGAACTCCTCGAAGTGCGGGCCCGCCATGTTCATCTCGTAGGCGGTCGCTTGCAGCAGGCAGTTGCCGCTCTTCTCGCACGAGGGACAGAAGTGATTGCCCTCGACGAACAGCATCTGCAGCAGCGTCTTGCGATGGGCGTTCAGTTCCTCGGTGTTGCTTTCCACCTCCTGCGCCGCCGCGGCCTGCACCGTGCACGCCGCGCCGGCGCGCCCGTTGACCTTCACGATGCAGATTCGGCATGAGCCGTGCGCGTGAAAGTCGGGATGCCAGCAGAGGTGCGGGATGTAGCGCCCGGCCCGTTCCGCGGCTTCCAGGATGGACTCGCCGGGGCGGAACGGCACGTCCTCGCCGTCGAGCGAGAAGGTGACGCCGGGCTCGCCGGCATCCGACGCGCTGATTTCGGTCATTCCGAATCTTCCAGGTGTGCCGCCGGATCATCACGGCCGGTCAACTGCCGTGCGACCCCGAGTTCGGCGTCGAGGTCGAAGCCCGGTTCGAAGTAGAGCGACTTCAGGTGCCGCTCATACGCCGGCCGGAACTTGGCGATGGTGTCGCGCAGCGCATTGCAGGCCGTCGCCCCCAGTCCGCAGTGCGAGGCGGTGTGCATCAGCTTGTCGAGTTCGAACAGGACGTCGATGTCGTGCCGCGATCCGCGGCCCGTCGCGAGCTTCTCCAGCCGCTTGACCACGAGGGCCGTGCCCACGCGGCACGGGGTGCAGAACCCGCAGCTCTCGTGCGCAAAGAAGTGCGCGAAGTTGCGCACCATGCGGAACATGTCGCGCGAACGGTCGAACACCATGAAGGCGCCGGCGGTGGGCACGTCCTCGAAGGCGAGGCGCCGCCCAAACTCGAAGGCCGAGATGCACACGCCCGAGGCCCCACCCACCTGCACCGCCTGCGTGTCCCGCGCTCCGCAGTCCTCCAGCAGCGCGACAATGCGCGTGCCGAATGGATATTCATAGATGCCCGGCCGGTCACAGTCGCCCGACACCGAGTGGATCTTGGTGCCCGTCGACTTGGGCGTGCCGATGCCCGCCCACCACGCGCCGCCGTTGAGCGCGATGTGCGCGGCCGCGCAAAAGGTCTCGACGTTGTTCACCGTCGTCGGCTGTCCGAGGTAGCCGTGTTCCACCGGGAACGGCGGCCGGCTGCGCGGCGTGCCGCGCTTGCCTTCGAGCGACTCGATGAGCGCCGATTCCTCGCCGCACACGTAGGAGCCCGCCCCGACGTGAATGTCTATGTCGAAGTCGAAGCCCTCGCGATCCTGTATGCCCGACCCCAGCAGGCGCTGCTCGCGCCGGCGCTGGAGCACCGCGCGCAGCGGCTCCAGCAGGTAGCGATACTCACCCCGCAAGTAGACGAACCCCCGCGTTGCCCCGATGGCCAGCGCGGCAATCGTCATGCCCTCGAACACGACATCGGCGTAGCTGGTGAGCAGCACGCGATCCTTGAAGGTCCCGGGCTCACCCTCGTCGGCATTGCAGACCACGTAGTGCGCGCTACCCGGCGCGTTACGGCACAACTCCCACTTGAGGCCCGTGGCAAAGCCCGCACCGCCCCGCCCACGAAGGTTCGACCGCTTCATCTCGGCGAGTATTGCCTCTGCGCCCCGCGCCAGGGCCGCGGCGATGGCCGCGCCAGCCGGCACCTGCGAGCCAAGCAGTACATCGGCACGCCGGACGTTGTCCAGCACGCGGAACCAGTGCATCGGCCAATCCGCCACCGGCGTTTCGGACTCGATCAACTCGGCGAGCTGTGCCACGCGCTCGGCATTGAGCCTGGTGACTACCTGCTGGTGGTTGACCAGCAAGGCCGGGCCCTGGTCAGACAGGCCGGTGCAGGAACAGTGGTCGACGCTCACCCGGCCGTCGGCGCGAACCTCGCCGCGCTTCACGCCGAGGCGCTGGCAGAGGTCGGCCAGCAGCTCGCCGCATCCCAGCAGGCGGTCGGTGATGTTGTTGCTGAAGAGTATCCGGTACTGGCCCATGGGCCGGGTGTGGAGAAAGCGGTAGAAGCTCGCCACTCCTTCCACGTGCGCGAGGGTCATCCCCAGCTCCTGGGCGACCCGCAACAACTGGTCGGGCGGCAGCCACCCTCGCGCCTCCTGCAACTCGCGCAGAATCTGCACCAGGGCATGCGGGTCGCGCCCGTAGCGTGACAACAGGGCGTCTGCGGCGTCGATCTCGCTCATGGCAACCGTGTGCTCATAGACAACGCCAGCGCTTCGTCACCACCGGTGACCGGCCAGCTGATCTCCAGGTTCACTGCTTGCATGATCCGTTCGAAGCCGTCTTCCGATTGGGATACCGTGCGATAGGGCGTTGCCGCCACCTGTGCCGGCGGAGAGAAAGTAAGCTCCACTGCGCCGCCCATGAACAGGTCTTCGAGCAGCAGCGCGGTCATCCCTGACCAGTCGAACGACTGCCCGAAGCCTCCCGGAATGGCGCCGTCCACGACGTACCGTCCGGCCACCCCGTCGCAACTCGGCATCGCGATTGCCATCGTCGTGCGAAAGTCGCCCTGGTCGAAGCGTTCCAGGCGCCAGCTGGCCGTCATCGTTTCGCCATCGATGGCGATGCGCTTGCGCGCACTCCCATTCCCCACGGCACAGGCGAATTCGGCGGCCGGCCCTTCGGCGGGCACCTCGGCATAGTGATCCAGCCGGGTGCATCGGCCGGCCCGCGGGTGGAAGGCATCGCGCAGCATGCTCTGCGCCTGGTCGTCGGGCGCCGCGTCCGCCGGCGTAATCTGCTGCCGGAAGCTGACCCGCTCGTGCGGCGAGACGATGCCGTCACCGGCGTCCGCAGCACTGGCCTTGCCGCCGAGCAGCATGTGGTAATGCTCGGCATGGCGGCGCAGGGTGTCGCCGAAATTCTGCATCAACCGATAATCGTCGAACTCCACCACTGAGGCACTGCCGTCGAGACTGACGACCGCCTGGATGGTGCCGTTCTGCAGGAACAGTTCGTCAATGCCGTCCAGGTCCAGGTCGTCGCGCGTCGAGGCCGGCCGGTGCACCAGCAGGTCCAGCGCGGCCTCGAGAGCCACCAGGTTGCGGAAGTTGGCGCGCCGCAAATGCGGCAGGTACAGGCCGCCGAAGAGGCCGTGCCAGTACGCATCGTTCGCCTGCGCTGCATACAGCAGGTCATGCAGCGCCCCTTCCTGAACTGCTGCCGCGGTGCCCGAGGCAACCGCGGCGACCCGCGCCGAAAGGCCGAGCATGCGCTTGTGCATCCAGTTGGCTTCGGGATAACGCGACAGGAAGTTCTTCCAGATGCCGCCGCGCACGAATGGCTTTTCGATGTCGTACCGTCCGGCCGACCGGGCCTGTGCCAGCATTCCGGCGTATATGGCGGCCGCGGCGGGTGGCAGCGTCCACTGGTTCATCTCGACGTACGACACCGTCGGCAGGTAGATAGGGCCCAGTGTGCGCTGCGACGCGTGGAATTCCTGGAAGGTACGCGGCACGACGCGCGTCGAACCGAGCACGCCCTCGATGAACTGCTCGAGCCAGCGCTTTTCGTAGACCCACTCGTAGGTGTCGGGCCAGACGCCGAACTTCTCGATGTCGTCGAAGTACACGGCCGCTCCCCCGTCGCGGCGCACGTCGAGTCCCTCGAGGAACGATACGGCCTCGGGCGCGGGCGCAAACGGAAAGCGGTACCTCAGTGCCTCGGAGATGGGGAAGAGGTCGATGCGCCGCCCGTCTTCTTCGGTGGAGAAGAAGCCGTGCAGCTCGTCCTGCCGGCGTCCGGTGCAGAGGAAGTGGTAGTCATCCACCGTCACGTACTCGATGCCGCAATCCGCCAGCGCGGGCACGACGGTGGATTCCCAGACGCGCTCGGTGAGCCATGCCCCCTTGGGCCGCTGGCCGAAGCGTCGCTCGAGCTTCGCCGAGAGGCGCTCGATCTGGCCGAGGCGGTCGCGATTCGGGATCACGGCAAGCACCGGTTCCGTATCGCCGGCGCCGAACAGTTCCACCTGTCCACGCGCGGACATCTCGCCGAGCAGTTCGATGTCCGCCGGATACCGGCCAGCCAGGTAGTCGAGCAGCGGGCCGCTGAAGTGAGCGGCAAAGCGGAAACCGGGATACCGGTGCAGCGTGCGCAGGAAGGGCGCGTAGCAGCGCTCGTGCGCCTGGTCGATCACCTCAGGGAAATTGCCCGTCGGCTGGTGCGCGTGCACGCCGAACAGCAGGCTCATCCGGCTGTCGAGGCGAGCACCCGCTGCCGCTGTCGTCATGTGGCGCGGCGCATGCTGCCGCCGGACTCAGGGTCACCCTTGCCGACGCTGATCGGTTGCTGGAGTGCGGCCGGAGCCGGCAGCCGCAGGCACGTGTAGAGGTTCGACAACTTCATCCGGTAGAGCCGGTCGAAATAGGCAACGGCGTCGGCGGCGTTGTAGTCGCCGAACCACCAGAACCAGTCGGACCCCTCGCAATCAGAGAGCTGGCGACGGGCAGCCTCGATTTCGACGGACGACAGCAGTCCATCCGACAGGACGGCGTCATGAGCCCGCTTGGCCGCCACCAGCAGGTCCCAGGCGCGGTTCTTGTCGGGTGAACCGATCCACGTGGAGAAGTTGCCGTATACCCAGCTTCCCGCCACGAGGCCGTGAAGTTCGCCGACGGCGGCGTAGGCCGGCGTCGCCATCGCCGTGCCCACGCGCACCTGCGGAGGCGGGTCATCCCGGAGCGCGAGGTACTTCTGGTAGGTGTGCGTGCGAATGGAGGGGTGCGATTCGAGCTGGTCGTACAGCGACGAAAGGAAATAGAATCCGTTGTACGGATATGACTCCCAGGCATTTTCCCCGTCGAGGATGATGCTGACCACCGGCCGCTCCCCGACGGGCGCCGCCGCGGCGATCACCTCCAGTTCACCGACGAGGTGTGCCGCCGCGTCCTCACCGCGCCACGTCGCGTACTGGAAGCCGATGAGGTCGGACAGGTGTTCGTCACGGAAGAAGCAGACCAGCCCGTCGGACGCGCCGGCCAACCGATAGGGCCGGTGCAAATCGGCGGTGCGAAGATACGGGCGGCCTTCCCTCCGTCGCATGGTGTTGGCCAGCACGCTCTCACTCGACGCCGTCCACTTGAAGTCCCGTGCCGCGACCTGCTTCAGCATGGCCTCCGACACGGCGCCTTCGGCCGGCCACAAGCCAGCCGGTGGCGCGCCGAACCGGCGCATATGGCTCCCAATGGCGAGCGCGATGTGCAACCCCACGCGCGCGGCACCGCCCGGGTACTCCGTGGCCACCGGCAGCGGTGAATCAGGCAGCGACTCCAGCGCCGATCGAAAATCAATGAGCAGCGGTGCCAACGGGTGATTGTACGGCGAGGTCGACAACTCCACCTTGCCGCTCTCGGAGAGCCGGCGGTACCGCGGGATAAGCTCCGACGTCTTGCGTCCGATGAGCCGCAGCAGTTCCCACCGGTGCGCCCGGGTGAACCCAGCGCCGACGGCCACGAACTTCGAGAACGTGTCGGACTCGCGCCGAACGGTTTCACCGAGCCACGAGAGGTGATACCAGGTGAGCAGGTCGAACATGTACTGGTCGCTCAGGTACGCCAGCGCCGTTGGCCCCTGCGATTCCAGCCTGACGAAGAGATCGTGCAACGCCTGGTACATGGGGAAGGCCGTGATCATGTGGTCACGGTTGGCATGGAAGCACTGATCGAAGATGACGTCCCGCTCGGCGGCCGACAGCGGGCGCTCCCCGTCGCGCGAGAGCAGCTTCAGCAGCGGGTCGCGAAACTGGCCGGTGGCGAACTGGTCGGCATAGTCCTCGAGCTGGTCGAGCAGCACCGGCGCCAGGTTGATGACGGCACTCACGCCCGGGCAGCGCTCCAGGAGCCCGGCCATGTCGGTGTAGTCCTTGATCGCGTGGAGGTACACCCACGGGCGCGTGAACTCGCCGGTGGCATAGTCGCGATAATCGGGCTGGTGCATGTGCCAGACCAGCACGAGATCGAGCGGCCGCTTGTCGCTCACCGGCGGTCACTCATTGTGGACCTTCTGCCCGAGCATGTCGGGCGTGATCAGGGTGACCCCCGCGTCCGTGACATGGAATCGCTTGCGATCCTCCGCCGGATCGAACCCGACGACGGTCCCGTCGGGTATCCGGCACTGCCGGTCGATGACGACCCGCTTGAGCCGCGCATGCCGGCCGATGTCGACGCTGGGAAGCACCACGCACTGGTCGAGCTTGGCGTAGCTGTGCACCCGGACCGCGGAGAACAGGACCGAGCGACGAACCTCGGCACCGCTGACGATGCACCCGCCGGCGACCAGCGAGTCCACGACGTGACCGCGCCTGCTGTCCTCGTCGAAGACGAACTTCGCCGGCGGAAGCTGTTCCTGGTAGGTCCAGATGGGCCACTCGCTGTCGTAGAGGTTCAGGTCGGGCGTCACCATGGTCAACTCCAGGTTCGCCTCCCAGAACGCATCGATGCTACCGACATCGCGCCAGTACGGCTTGCCCTCGCTCATGTTGACGCAGGAGTCGACGAACCGATGCGCGTACGCCCGCGCCCCAAGCCGCACCAGCTGCGGAATGATGTTCCTGCCGAAATCGTGGCTCGATTGCGGGTCCTCGTCGTCGCACCGCAGCTGCTCGATGAGGAACGCGGTATTGAAGACGTACACGCCCATGCTGGCCAGCGCCGCGTCGCTGCGCCCGGGCATCGGCACCGGGCTGGCCGGCTTCTCGGAAAACCCGGTGACGTGCCATGACCCGTCCACTTCCATGATGCCCAGCTGGCTCGCCTCGCGCAGCGGCACTTCCACGCAGGCAATGCTCACGTCCGCGGCGCGGGCGACGTGCTCGGCAATCATTTTCGCGTAGTCCATCTTGTACACATGATCGGCGGCGAGCACCAGCACGAACTGCGGATCGTGGCGCTCCAGGAAGTCCATGTTCTGGCGCACCGCATCCGCCGTTCCCCGATACCAGGCGGCCACGGTGCGCTGCTGCGCCGGCAGCAGTTCCACGAACTCGTCGAATCGCCCGTCGAGGAACGACCATCCCCGCTGCACGTGTCGGATCAGGCTCGCCGCCCGGTATTGCGTGCAGATGCCGATGCGCCGGATGCCGGAGTTCACGCAACTGGAAAGCGTGAAGTCGATGATGCGGAACTTGCCCCCGAATGGCACCGACGGCTTCGCGCGCCAGGCGGTCAGTGCCCCCAGTCGCTCGCCACGTCCGCCGGCGAGGACAATGGCCAAGGTGTGCCGCGTCAACTGCGCCGCCGAAGGCAGGGTCCGGAAGTCCCCGGACGGATCATCACCCAAATGAGAACTCACAGATGGGGTATCCACTGGCTCCTCCTGGCGTGTCCCCCCGGCTTGCGAAAGCGGTCCTACATGAAAGCTAGCCCAAGTTGGCGGCGGGCGAACCCCGCGTTCCCCGACCGTGTCGCGCCACAACCATGCCGCGCCACGGTGCGAGCGGCGTCATTTGTCTTATAATGATGTATGCGGCCCGTCGCCTCGCACCCCAGTGAGCTGCCCATACCGGCGGCCCTGCTGCTTGCCTCACGGCTGCACGATCCGGCGGAGTATCTCGGTGTGCACGAGGAGGCCGGCCAATGGGTGGCACGGCTGTTCCTCCCTTTCGCCGCGAGCGCCTGGGTCTGGAGCGACGGGCAGTGGCAGTCGTGCACGCGCTCGCACCCCGCGGGCATCTTCGAGTGGCGCTCGCCGTCCACCATCTCCGTTCCCCTGAGCATTCGGGTCGAGGAGCGCGGGGAGATCCGCGAGGGTTTCGATCCCTACGGGTTCCCGCCGACGATCTCCGACGACGACCTCTTCCTCTTCAACGCGGGCCGGCTGCGACAGGGATACCGGGTGTTCGGCGCCCACGCCACGATCAGCCGCGGCGTCGCCGGCGTTCGCTTTGCCGTGTGGGCGCCGAACGCGGAGCGCGTCAGCGTCATCGGTGACTTCAACCGCTGGGACGGTCGGACGCATCCCATGCGCGTGCGCGGCTCGAGCGGCGTCTGGGAGCTGTTCATTCCCGGCCTCGAGACCGGCGCGCTGTACAAGTTCGAGCTGCGCAACCGCAACACCGGCGCCGTGCTGGTCAAGGCAGACCCCTATGCCCGGGCCTGTGAGATGCGGCCCCGCACGGCGGCGCGCGTCACCGCACCGTCCGCCTATGCGTGGGGCGATACCGACTGGCTCGATGCCCGCCTCGTGCGAGACTGGTTGCGTGCACCGATGAGCATTTATGAACTGCACGCCGCCTCGTGGCGCCGCCATCCTGACGGCCGCTTCTACAGCTACAGCGAGCTGGCCGACGCGCTGGTGCCCTACGTGGCCGACCTGGGCTACACGCACGTCGAGTTTCTTCCGCTCTCGGAGCATCCGCTCGACGAATCGTGGGGCTACCAGACCACCGGCTATTTTGCCCCGACCAGCCGACACGGGGATCCCGACGGATTGCGCCTGCTCGTCGACCGGCTTCACCAGGCGGGCATCGGGGCAATCCTCGACTGGGTGCCGGGGCATTTTCCCGCCGACGACTGGGCGCTGGCCCAGTTCGACGGCACCGCGCTCTACGAGCATGAGGATCCGCGGCGCGGGAGGCACGCCGACTGGGGCACGCTGGTCTTCAATTTCGGCCGCAATGAGGTGAGAGGCTTCCTGATGTCCTCGGCCCACTACTGGCTGTCGGAATTCCACTTCGACGGCCTGCGCGTGGACGCCGTGGCCTCGATGCTGTACCTCGACTACTCCCGGGAGCCCGGCGAATGGCTGCCCAACGAGTTCGGCGGCCGGGAGAACCTCGAAGCGATCAGCCTCCTGCGGGAACTCAACGCCATGGTGCATGCGGAGTTTCCCGGCGCCCTGACGCTGGCCGAGGAATCGACTGCGTGGCCGATGGTCTCGCGTCCCGCGTATGCCGGCGGACTCGGGTTCTCGATGAAGTGGAACATGGGATGGATGCACGACACGCTCTCCCACATGGCGCAGGACCCGGTGCATCGCCGGTATCACCACAACCAGCTCACCTTCGGGCAACTCTACGCCTACACCGAGAACTTCATTCTCCCGTTTTCCCATGACGAGGTGGTGCACGGCAAGGGGTCGCTCATCGGCAAGATGCCCGGCGATGAATGGCAACAGCGCGCCAACCTGCGCCTGCTGTTCAGCTACCAGTTCACCTACCCGGGCAAGAAACTGGGCTTCATGGGTGGCGAGTTCGGCCAGCGTCGCGAGTGGGACGAGGGCTGGGAACTCGACTGGGCGCTGCTCGCGGACGAGGGATCGCAGGGAATCCACCGGCTGGTGCGCGACCTGAATCACCTGCACCGCACGCACCCGGCGCTGCACGCGCTCGATTTCGAGGGCACCGGCTTCCAGTGGATCGACTGCCTCGATGCGGAGCGCTCGATCATCGGCTACCTGCGCCTCGCCCCCGACGGATCGCGCGTCGCCGTGATGCTCAACTTCACCCCGGTGCCGCGCACCGGCTATCGCATTGGACTTCCAGGCCCCGGTCGCTACCTCGAGTTGTTCAACAGCGACTCCCGTCACTATGGCGGCAGCGACCTCGGCAACCGTGGCGTCATCCAGGCGGATGGCTCGGCGTGGATGGGCCTTCCCTGCTCGGCGCAGGTCACGCTTCCGCCGCTGGCCGCCATCGTGCTTGTCGAGTCACCGCACGCCTGAGCCGACTGGAGGACCGCCCACATCCGAACGGACAGCGACGCCGCCGCGCTACGCGCCGCTACGCGCCGCTACGCGCCGCTACGCGCCGCTGCGCCTCTCGAGCTGGGCATCGATGTCGGCCGCGGCCGCCAGCCAGTCGTCCAGTTCCCTGCCCGGCTCGAAACCCCGCTGCTCGGCGCGCAGGTATGCCGCCCGCGCGATCATCGTGATCCTGAGTTCGGCGAGTTCCCCGGTGTCGGCAGTGGCCACCACCGTTGAGTCGGCGCGTGCCTTGCTCCGCGCCGCCATCGGTTTCGCGGCCTTCGCGGCCTTCACGGTCACGGGCCTCTTCGGCGCGGATTTCGCCTGCTTCCTGGTGCCCATACGTTCCTCCCGCTCGATCATCCGTCACTCGTTCAGACGCGCGCACGTGACGAGGGGGCGTATTTAGTATACTCATCCAGTTGCGCGCGCGCTGGAATTTCGGGCCCCTGATCGGCGCCACGGCTTGTGCACTCTCTCACTTTCCCGCATTCAGACTCATGACGCGTACCGAATTGAGGATCCTGTTCGTCACGCCGGAGTGCGCACCGCTGGTCAAGACCGGTGGTCTTGGTGACGTTGCCGGATCGTTGCCGGGCGCGCTGTCGAAACTCCAACTCGACGTGAGAATTCTCCTTCCAGCCTACCGCGAGGTCCTGCGTTCGGTTGACGGCGCGCGCGAGTTGGCCCGATACGCCGTGT
>DATCGU010000289.1:0-11466 GCA_036508735.1 Gemmatimonadaceae bacterium | reverse complement strand
GAGCCGCTGCCGCTCCCGGCGCATCGCCGGCGTGCGTAGACGGCCGCGTGGGCGGTGGCGGTGGTGGTGGCGGCGGTCGCGGCGGCGCGGCGGCGGCCAACGTCGTCAACTCGCAACTTGGCGACGCCTATCGTTTCAATTGGAATACACCGTTCCTGCTTTCGCCGCACGCCGGCAACGTCGTGTGGCTGGGTGGCAACCGGCTCTTCAAGTCGGTCGATCGCGGCGATCACTGGGTGGCGAGCGCCGACCTCACCAGGCAGGTGGACCGCTGCAAGGTGGCCCTCATGGGCGCGCCGGGCGACCAGGCGCAGCTCTCGAAGAACGACGGAGTGGTGAGCTACAGCACGATCGTCTCGGTGAGCGAGTCGCCGGTGATGCCGGGCGTGGTGTGGGCCGGCACCGACGACGGACTGCTCCAGGTGAGCCGCGACGGCGGCGTGACCTTCGCCGAAGTCGGCAAGAACATCGTCGGCCTGCCGGCGAACCACGACTACTGGTTCTCGCGCGTCGAGGCATCGCACTTCGAAGCCGGCGCCGCCTACGCGGCGGTGGACGGTCACCGCAGCGACGACCTCAAGCCCTACGTGTTCGTGACCAAGGACTACGGCAAGACGTGGAAGGCGATCGTCACCGGCCTGCCGGCGTCCGGCAACGTGCAGGTGGTGCGCGAGGACCCGAAGAACCGCGACCTGCTGTACGTCGGCACGGAGTTCGGGCTGTACGCCTCGCTCGACGGCGGCGCGCACTGGGAGAAGTTCATGAACAACTATCCCACGGTGCGCACCGACGACATCCTCGTGCATCCGCGCGACAATGACCTCATCATCGCCACGCACGGCCGCAGCATCTTCATTGCCGACGACATCACGCCGCTCCAGCAGCTCACGCCGGCGGTGCGCGACGCCGAGGTGCACCTGTTCGACCTGCGACCGGCAATCAACTACCTGAGCGACCGGCAGATCCAGCAGCATTCAGGTGGGCAGCAGCTATTCATTGGCGAGAACGCGCCGAAGGGCACGACGGTGAGCTACTGGCTCAAGACCGCCGCCACCGGTGACGTGAAGGTATCGGTCACTGACGCCGCCGGCCGGACGCTCTGCACGAGCACCGGTCCGGGGAGCGCAGGGATCAACCGCGTGCAGTGGTCACTGGTTGCGCCGATGCTGGCCCCGGCGGGCGGCCGCGGCGGCTTCGGCGGCGGTGGTGGTGGTGGCGGCGGCTTCGGTGGCAACGCCGGCCCGCCCAGCACGAGTTGCACCGCCAGCACCGGTGGCCGCGGCGCGGGCGGCGGCGGCTTCGGCGGCGGTGGCGGCGGCGGCATCGAGGCGGGCACGTACAACGTCATCCTGACGGCGAATGGCAAGACGTTCACCAAGCAGGTGAAGGTGCTCGACGACGTCTGGATGAACGAACACTAGTCAACGGCAGTGAGCGCAACGCACGCCACGCATGAGAGGCAATCATGCGTGGCGTGCGTTCGTACCGGCATCACCTCATCGCCCCCCGGGCGCTGACCGGCCAGAGCGCCTCCACCACGCCGCGCCGCACGCAGACGAACCAGTCGTACAGGTTGACGGTGGGGTCACAATGGCCCGGTACCAGCAGCAGCTTGTCCCCCAAGGCGGGCGCCTGCGCCCCGGGCGCGATGGCCAGCACGCCGTGCTCGTCCGACACGTTGACGTATTCCAGCCCCGGCCGCTGCCACACCTGTGGCATGCCCGAATCGAAAGCGGAGGCCTTGAGCCCGGCATCCACCACGGCCTGCGTCGCCGCCGGCCGGCTCATCACCGTGGTCCACACGAAGAGGCTCTGCTCGAACGGCGGCCAGGCGGCGTCGAACTCGTTGCGGTTGTAATCGGCATCCATGAAGATGTATGAACCGGGCTGCAACTCGTCATAGGCACCGCTCGCGAGTTCCAGCGGAAAGCTGCCGGTGCCGGCGCCGGTGACCGTTTCGCAGGAAATGCCGCTCTGCTCTATCAGCTCGCGCGTTGAGCGTGCCCGCTCCACCGCACCGCTGATCGCGTCGCGCCGGTCAGCGACGCTGCGCACGTGCTGTACACTGCCGTGGTATGCCTGCAGCCCGGCAAAGCGCAGGTTGTGGCTGGCCGCAATGGCGCGCGCGAGTGCCAGCGCCGGAGCGCCCGCCTCGGCGCCGCAGCGGTTGCCGCCCACGTTGATCTCCACCAGCACGTCCAGCCGGACCCCGGCACGCGCCGCCGCCGCATCCAGCTGCGCCACGTTCTCGGCCGCATCGACGCAGACGGCGATCTTTGCCGTGCGCGCCAGCACGGCCAGGCGATCGAGCTTGCCGGCGCCCACCACTTCATTCGATATGAGCACGTTGGTGACGCCACCCGCCACCAGCGCTTCGGCCTCGCTCACCTTCTGGCAGCACACGCCCACGGCGCCCGCCGCCATCTGGCGCAAGGCGATCTCGGCGCACTTGTGGCTCTTCGCGTGCGGGCGCAGGCGCAGGGGTGTGCCGCGCAGGGCATCGGCCATGCGCGCCACATTGCGCTCGAAGGCGTCCAGGTCGAGGATCAGCGCAGGCGTGTCGACCGCGGCAAGCGGCATGCCGACGATGGCCGGGGCAGGGGTGGTCATGGATGCGACTCCGTGATGTTGAGGTGACGCCCAATTCTAAGACCCGGGCGGCCGTGCTGCGCGAGTGGCGACACCTCCCGCGTGTCCGCATCGTACTGTGGTGCAGCAGCCGTACTCCCGTCCCGCACACCGAATGCGACGCCCGTCGACCCTGTTTGTCGTCTTCACCATCGCCGCCGCCTCGTGCCGCAGTGGCGCGCCGCTGCTTCCCGCCGACGCGATCGTGGAAGGCCGCACGGCGCAGCCCGTCGCCGTCGATACCGTCGAGGGGTCGGTCACGGTCAGCGTCGACCCTGGACGGTGGAAGGCGCGACAGCGCGCCAGCGACGCGCTCGACTTTTGGGACCGCATCGCCATACTGGACGTGCCGGGCGCCGAGCGGGCCGCCCGCAGCGTGGATGAACGCACCTTCGCGGTCGCACTGAAGATGCTGATGGCGAGCGATCCGGAAGGTGCGGCCATTGCGTTTCGCGTACTGCATTTCAACGCCACCGACGCCAACGTCCGTGCGCGCTCGCGCATCGGACTCACCATGGCGCTGTCGTGGCAGTCCGACTGGCCGGCGCTTGCCGGCATTGGCGCGGCCCCGGACAGCGCGGTGCACCCGGATTCCCTCGAGGCGCAGTCGGGCGTCGAGCGCTGGGGACGCGCGCTGTCCGGCGTGCCCGCTCCGCTCATCGAGATTCCCGACGCGCCGGTGGTCCTGCCCCTTCGCCGAAGCGCCTTCGGCACGCCGATCGTCACCGTGCGCATCAACGGGCACGAGCATGAGTTCTGGCTCGACACGGGGGCGAGCATGACGGTGCTCTCGGCCGAGGCGGCCGTGCAGTCGGGCGCCCTCCTGGCGGCACGCGACACGCTCGCGCTCAGCGTCATCGCGGGCCACATCCCGGCGCGCGCCGCGTACATCGATTCCCTTTCCATCGGCAAGGTGGTGGCGCGCGGGCTTGGCGCGGCGCTCGTCAACCGCGGGGCGCTGCGCCTCGACCTCCGCACGGTGAATGGCGTGCGCGAGTCGGTGGACATCGACGGCGTGATCGGCACCGACCTCCTGCGGCTGCTCGACGTGACCATCGATGCGCAGGCCAACACGATCACGCTGCAGCGTCCGAAGCGCGATCCCGGGGCGGTGCCAAACCTGTTCTGGATCGGGTATCCGGTCGTCCGGCTCATCACCGCCGACGGAACGCCGGCGCTGTTCGGACTCGACACCGGCGCCGAGGTCACGTTCGTGACGGCGGGTTTCCTGCACAAGCAGCCGCGTACGCCCGTGGCGATGCGTCGCGGGACGATCAGCGGACTGGGCGGCCAGGAACAGCCCACCGCGTGGGTGGCGCGCCAGATCGCGCTCAGCGACGGCGATCACGCCATTTCGCTGAGCAACGTCCCGGTGGCGCCGGACAAGATGTGGACCTTCGTGCGATTCGACGGAGTGCTCGGCGCCGACGTCGCGCTGGCCTCACGGCTGCACCTGGACTTCCTGAATGGAGTCTTCGATGTCCGCCGCAGCGCCGCGGGACCGATCGAAAAGACCAAGGTCCCCGACGGGCGCTGAACTCCATCGGACGTGCCGTAGTAGCCGGAGTTTCGCGGAGTCAATAGGCTCCTCGCTGCATCGCGGTAGATACGGCTTGGCCCGTGCCACGCAGCGGGCGCTACCTCGCCGGCGCCGCCTCGGCGTGAATGAACTGTGACGTCAGCAGGATTGCCAGGGAGAACGCGCCGAGCGCGACAAAACTCGACGTAAACGTGCGAGTGACGTCCGCGAGCCGCCCGACCAGCGGCGCGCCGATGAGGATCATCACGATCCCCAGCATGTTGACCAGGCCCATGGCGGCGCCGGCGCGTCCGGGAAAGAGCGCCGCCGCGCGCGTGAAGAGCGCGGCGTACGGAAGTCCGCAGCCCACGCCGAGCGCGAGGATCCCCGCCGCAGTCACGGTGAATGAATGCGAAAACGCCGCCATCGCGAAACAGGCAGCGGCGTTGAGCAGCAGACTCAGCGCGAGCAGCGGACGCACGCCCATTGTACCCACGAAATGCGCGCCGAGGGGGCGCGACACAATGCCAAGCAGCAGCACCAGCGAGCCCAGCGCCCCCGCGGTCTTGGGCGCGAGGCCGAGGTTGGTCGTGAGCAGCAGCGTCACCCAGGAGCCGATGACGATGACGAGCCCGAACGACGCCATTTGCACCAGGCCCAGCAGCCAGAGCTGCCCGTGCGTGAGCATCTCGAGCAGGTGGCTCGGCGGATGCGCCACTGGGCTTGGCGACTTGGCGAACGCCAGCCACAGGGCGGCCGCGAGCAGTGCCACCGCCACCGTCGACCAGAAGGCGCCGGTCCAGCCGACATGAGCCGCGATGCGGGGCAACGCGAAGATGACGAACCCCGACCCGGCCAGGATTGACGCGCCGTAGATGCCCTGCGCGCGCGCCAGCCGGGCGACCGGTGTGGCCGCGGTGAGGAATCGTGCGGCCGCGACGAACGAGGTGCCCGTGCCCAACCCCACGACAATCTTCCACCCGAGCAACTGGGCGTAGCTCGTGGAAAGCGCGAGGCCTGCGTTGCCGCCGGCGACCACGGCAAGCGCCATGAGCAACACGCGCTTGCCGCCGAACCGGTCAGCCAGATGTCCTCCCGGCACCTGCATCAGTGCATGGGTCAGGAAGATGCCCGAGGTCAGCAGTCCCGCGAGCGCCTTGGAGAACGTGAACTGCGCCTGCAGCAAGGGCACCAGTGGCGCGTGATTGGTATAGTTTGCCGAGAAGGCGAAGCCGGCGACGCAGGCGAGGATCAGCGCACGTTCCGTGCGACAGCCGGCCACCACTCGTTCGAACGCGCCCGGGATTTGTGGCATCCGCCTACCGCCCAGCCTGGATCTGCTTCGCAACCTTTTCCGTCTGCTCCATCACCCGCAGGAGGTTGCCCCCCCACATGGCAATGATGTCCTTCTCGCTGTAGCCGCGGCGCACCAGTTCCAGCGTCACGTTGAACGACTCGCTGGCGTTGTCGTAGCCGTCCACGCCGCCACCGCCGTCGAAGTCGGAACTGATGCCCACGTGGTCCACGCCGATCAGCTTGACCGCGTAGTCGATGTGGTTCACGAAGTCCTTCACGGTCGCCCGCGGCGATGGCGGGAACTTGGCGTCGAGCTCAGCCTGCTTCTGCCGGTACAGCGCCCGCGCCGAATCGCTCTGCTGCGCGGCGCGCGGCGCGGCTTGGCCAGCGGCCTGCCCGGCGGCCTGACCAGCGGCCTGCCCGGCGCCGCGTCCCATGCCGAACTGCTTCCGCAGCTGCGCTACGGCCGCCGCCCGCTCCGGCGAGTCGGGAATGGGGGTCTTCACGAAGCTGCCCAGTGCCACCAGCTGCACCACACCGCCGTTCTTCTTGAGCGCCAGCAACTGCTCGTCGTCGAGGTTGCGGCGCTGGTCACAGAGCGCGCGCACGCCGGAATGGCTGGCGATCACCGGTGCCTTCGACATCGCCATCACCTGCAGGTTGCTCTGCTTGGACGGATGCGAGATGTCCATCATCATGCCGAGCCGGTTGGCTTCTTCCACCACCTGCCGGCCGAGCGGGCTCATGCCGTTCCACTTCCAGACGCCATCAGTCTCGCCGGTGCCCGAGTCGGTCAGCTGGTTGTGGCCGTCGTGCGAGAGCGAGATGTACCGTGCCCCGCGATCGTAGAACGTCTTCACCCGCGTGATGTCCGTGCCGATGCCGTACGCGTTCTCGACACCCATCAGCGCCACCTTTCTGCCGGCCTGGTGGATGCGCCGCACGTCGGCTGCCGTGTACGCAATCTCGATGCGGTCCGGCGCCATCTTCTCGGCAAGCGTGTGCACCGCGTCGAACTTCTCGATGTCGCCGGCGTAGGCGCGGACGTAGCCGCTGTCGGAGAAGTCCTGCCGCTGCCCCACGTAGATGCTGAAGAAGACGGCGTCGAGCCCGTCCTTCTCCATCTTGGGCAGGTCCACCTTATTGCGCTCGATGCCGGTGACGTAGTTGGGCGGAGGGCCGATCATCTGCGCCGGGTTGATGTCGACGTGCGTGTCGATCTTGATCGCCTTGGCATGAATGGCGTGCGCCCTGGCGATGAGCTTGGCATCGTCCTGTGCTTGGGCCTGTGCCTGCGCCGTGACGCCGGCGGCGACGAGCAGTGCGAGGGCGCGGATGGAACGCGTGGACAGCATCTCGGGACTCCCGTGCGGTGGGGAGGGGAACCTTCAGCTCGGCGGCCCCCCGGTATCTGCGACGAACCGGTCAAACGCCGTATCCAATAAATACGCGCTGGTCCCCCGCAACGATGAACCGAGCGGGGCCGCCGCGACTGGCCCTCTTCGCCTCACGACCTCGTGTACGCTCCGGGAAATGGTCGAGCGATTCGCTCTGCATAACAATGCCGTCCCCCAACGTCTTCCTACAGGGCTGTCGGCTTTCTCCGTCTATCTTTTTCGGCTCACTTGGACGCAAACTAATGGCACGCCGGGTTTGTCTCCGGCTCTTCTCGCCCACTGCCATGTTACGGGCGAGACGGCTTGTCGGCCCGACACGCTGGCTACTCGAACAGGAGCTTGCCTGTTCGTTTACCCGGAGGGCGTGTCATGCGAGCCAAGGACTTCCTGACCATCCGTGATTTCGACGGCGACGAGCTGCGGTCCCTGCTCGACCTTGCCCGCCACATCAAGGCCACTCCGGGCAAGTTCGCCGAATCGCTCAAGGGCAAGACGCTCGCCCTCATCTTCGAGAAGCCCTCGCTGCGCACGCGTGTGAGCTTCGACGTGGGCATCCAGCAGCTGGGCGGATTCTCCGTTTACCTGTCGCCCGCCGAGATCAACCTGGGCAAGCGCGAGTCGCTCCGCGATGTCGCCAAGAATCTCGAGCGCATGGTGCAGGGCATCATGATCCGCACCTTCGGCCACGACATCGTGGAGCAGATGGCGGCCCATGCCGATATCCCGGTCATCAACGGGCTCACCGACTTCAGCCATCCGTGCCAGGCGATGGCGGACTTCCTGACGATTGCCGAGATCAAGGGTCGGCTCGAGGGCCTGAGGCTCGCGTACGTCGGCGATGGCAACAACGTGTCGAATTCGCTGATGTTCGCGGCCGCCCGGTTCGGTGTCCACATCGCCATCGGCGCGCCGGCCGGCTACCAGCCGAGGCCCGAGGTGACCGCGTGGACGCGCACCGAGGGTGCGAAGACCGGGTCCACCTGCCTCATCACCGATGATCCGGCAGAAGCTGTGGCCGATGCCGACGTGGTGTACACCGACGCCTGGGCGAGCATGGGCCAGGAATCGGAGAGCGAGGCACGCAAGGAAATCTTCAGGCCATACCAGGTGAACGCCGCGCTGTTCGGGCGGGCCAGGCCGGACGCCATCTTCATGCACTGCCTGCCGGCGCATCGCGGCGACGAGGTGACCGACGAGGTCATCGACTCGCCGCGTTCCGTCGTCTACCACGAGGCCGAGAACCGCCTGCACGCGCAGAAGGCGATCATGCTCGAGCTCATGAGGTAGCCGGCCGTGGCGCAGACTGCGGTGATTGCCGTCGGCGGGAACTCGCTCATCCGCGCTGGTGAGAAGGGGACCATTGCCGAGCAGCGCGCCAACGCGCGACGGACGGCCCAGGCCATCGTCCAGGTCATCCGCCTGGGCTTCAACGTCGTCGTCACGCACGGCAACGGCCCGCAGGTCGGCGCGGCCTTGTTGCGATCGGAACGGTCGGCGGACCACGTCTACACCCATCAGCTCGACGTCTGCGACGCAACCACCCAGGGAGAGATTGGCTACCTGCTGCAGCAGTCGCTCTGGGGCGCGCTGGCCGACGCCGGGCTCGACATGCCGGTGGCGACCGTGCTCACCCAGGTGGTGGTGTCACCGCTGGACCCGGCCATGGGGCGTCCCACCAAGCCCATTGGCCCGTTCTACTCGGCGCAGGATGCGGCGGAGCGGCGAACGCAGTTCGGCTGGCACTTGGTGGAAGATCCCGCGCGGGGATTCCGGCGCGTCGTGCCATCGCCCGAGCCGGTCGAGATCATCGAGGAGACCGTCATCCGGCGCCTCACGGAGAGTGGCGTGCTGGTGGTCGCGGTGGGCGGCGGTGGAATTCCCGTGGTGCGCGAGGGGCGCGCATTGCGCGGCGTCGAGGCCGTCATCGACAAGGACCGGTCGTCGGCGCTCCTCGCGTCGCACCTGCAGTCGGCCCTCTTCATCATCTCCACCGACGTCGAATGCGTCTGCCTGGATCACCGCAAGGCGACCCAGCGGCCGCTGGCACGCGTCACGGCCGGAGAACTCGGCAGGTACCACGCCGAGGGGCAGTTTCCGCCCGGCAGCATGGGCCCCAAGGTCGAGTCGGCCCTGCGGTTCCTGCGCGATGGCGGCACGGAAGTGATCATCACCTCCCACGAACGCCTGTGCGATGCGGTTCGGGGAGATGCAGGCACACACATCGTGCGCGAGTGACGGGGGCCACCATGAAACTCCAGCACGTTCTCGAATCACAGCAGTTCACCGTGCCGTTCCTGATGGAGCTGTTCGAGCGGACGCGGCACATGGAGCGTCTCGTCGCGCGCGGCGGCACCCGCGACTACTCCGGCAAGATCATGGCGTCGCTCTTCTACGAGCCCTCCACGCGCACGCGGTTCTCGTTCGAGGCCGCGATGTACCGCCTGGGTGGCCGCGTGTTGTCCACCGAGCACGCGCGCGTCTTCTCGTCCGAGATGGACGGCGGGCCGCTGGAAGACACCATCCGCATCATCGGGTCGTTCTGCGACGTCATCGTGCTGCGGCCCACCGAGGAGGGCGGGGCGCGGCGGGCGGCGCTGGTGTCGCCGGTGCCGGTCATCAACGCCGGGGACGGCAGCAGCGGCCAGCATCCCACGCAGGCGCTCGTCGACCTCTACACGATCTACCGCGAACGCCGGTCGCTCGACGGCCTGACGATCGCCATCGTCGGGGAGCTGGACCGCGGCCGCACCGCGCGTTCGCTGGCGTACCTGCTGAGCAAGTTCGACCGCGTCAAGATCCACTTCGTCAGCCCGCCCGAAGTGCAGATGCGCCCCGACATCCTGGCGCATCTCGACGAGCATCATGTGTGGTACGACGTGCTCCACGACGTCGCGCCGATCGCCGGCGACGTCGACGTCATCTACCAGACGCGCATCCGCCCCGACCGGGTCGCCGATCACGCCGCGCTCTCGCGCTACACCATCGACGCGCGGCTGCTGCATACCATGAAGCCGGATGCGATGATCCTGCATCCCCTGCCGCGCACGGTCGAGATCTCCAAGGATGTCGACGACGATCCGCGGGCCCTGTACTTCAAGCAGGCCGCCAACAGCCTCTTCGTCCGGATGGCGCTGCTGACGCTGCTCTGGGAAAGCGAATAGGACACGCACCAGTCCCTCACCGGTACCTTCTCATGCCCATCACCGCAAACCGCAGCCAGGAATTCATCGACCTCGAGGATCAGTACGGCGCGCACAACTACCATCCGCTCGACGTCGTCATCGAACGCGCCGAAGGGGTGTGGGTGTACGACGTGGACGGCAAGCGCTACCTGGACTGCCTGGCGGCGTACTCGGCGGTCAACCAGGGCCACTGCCATCCGCGCATCCTGGCGGCAATGCTGGAGCAGGCCGCTCGCGTCACGCTGACCTCCCGCGCGTTCCGCAACGACCAGCTGGCCCTGCTCTACAAGGACCTGCACGACCTCACGGGAATGGACATGGCCCTGCCCATGAACTCCGGCGCCGAGGCGGTGGAAACGGCGCTCAAGGCGGCCCGCAAGTGGGGCTATACCGTGAAGGGCATTCCGGCGGACAAGGCCGAGATCATCGCCTGCAATGGAAACTTTCACGGGCGGACGATCAGCATCATCAGTTTCTCCTCCGAACCACAGTATAAGGATGGCTTCGGACCACTGACGCCCGGGTTCAAGCTCATCCCCTTCGGCGACGCGGCGGCACTCGACGCGGCCATCACGCCGAACACGGCGGCGTTCCTCGTGGAGCCCATCCAGGGCGAGGCGGGCATCATCATACCGCCGGCCGGATACCTCAAGGCGGCCGAGGCGATCTGCAAGCGGAACAACGTGCTGCTAATCGTCGACGAGATCCAGTCGGGGCTCGGCCGTACCGGCAAGCTGTTCGCCCACCAGTGGGAGGACGTCGAGCCCGACATGGTGATCATCGCCAAGGCGCTGTCGGGAGGGTACTACCCCATCTCGACCGTCCTGTCGCGGCGCGATGTGCTGGGTGTCTTCAAGCCCGGCGATCACGGCAGCACGTTCGGCGGCAACCCGCTGGCGTGTGCGGTGGCCCGCGCGGCGCTCAGGGTGCTCGTGGATGAGGAGCTGGTGCAGCGATCCGCCGAGCTGGGCGAGTACTTCCTCACGAAACTCCGCACGCTCCGCAGTCCGCTCATCAAGGACGTGCGCGGACGCGGCCTGTGGATCGGCCTCGAGCTGACCGTCCTCGCCCGTCCCTATTGCGAACGGCTCAAGGACGAGGGTCTGCTCTGCAAGGAGACGCACGACCACGTCATCCGCCTCGCACCGCCGCTCGTGATCACGCGCGAAGAGATCGACTGGGCATTCGAGCGCATCAAGAAGGTCATCGCAGGTTAGCCATCAACTGAGGAGCGCATGCAACGCATACGTACGGTCATCATGGGCGCCGCCGGGCGCGACTTCCACAACTTCAACGTCGTCTACCGCAACGATGCCAGGTACGAGGTGGTCGCCTTCACTGCCACCCAGATCCCGAACATCGACGGCCGGCGTTATCCCGCGTCGCTCGCCGGCAAGCACTACCCGAAGGGCATCCCGATCCTTCCCGAGGACCAGCTCGAGTC
>DATCGU010000288.1:0-3308 GCA_036508735.1 Gemmatimonadaceae bacterium | reverse complement strand
CAGCGTCACGTTGACAGGCACGCCACCGAAGATCGACTCCTCGATGGCGCGCAGGCCCTTGGGCGTGCCTGGGATCTTGATGAAGAGATTGGGACGTCCTGCCCTGGCGTGCAGGTCGGCCGCCGCCGGTATGGTACCGGCGGCATCGTCGGCGAGGAGCGGCGACACCTCCAGCGACACCCATCCGTCCACACCGCCCGTGCCGTCGTGCACGGGACGGAGAAGGTCGGCGGCGCGCTGCAGGTCCTCGATCGCGAGCTCGAAGAAGAGGACCTCCTCCGACTTGCCCTCAGCCGCCTTGCTGCCGATGGCCTCGTCGTAGAACGCGCCGTTCGAGATGGCGTGGTCGAAAATGGTGGGATTGGAGGTCAGGCCAGTCACCGAGAGCTCACTGATGTACCGGCGCAGGGTGCCGTCGTCCAGCATGCCGCGCGTGATGTTGTCGAGCCAAAGGCTCTGGCCCAGTTCGTGGAGCTGATGTGTCGCGTTCATGGATGCTCCTTGTGGAGATCGTACCCGACGCTCCTGCGGCGCGGCGTCACTTCGCGAGCTGCTTGCGGATGTCAGCCAACTCCTTTTCGTGCCGCGGAGTGGACGCGGGATATGCCGAGCCGAGTGCCTTGAGCGATTTCAGCAGGATATGGGACACGATCAGCCGGGCATGGTCCTTGTCGTCCGCGGGCACGACATACCAGGGTGCGTGACGGGTGCTGGTGGCGCGCAGGCATTCCTCATAGGCCTTCATGTACTGGTTCCAGAACGTCCGTTCGTGGATGTCGGCGAGGCTGAGCTTCCAGTTCTTGTCCGGTTCATCGATGCGTGCGAGGAAGCGCTTGCGCTGCTCGTCCTTCGACATGTGAAGGAAGACCTTGACGATCCGGGTGCCGTTCGCGTGGAGATGCTTCTCGAGGTCCACGATGGACCGGTACCGGTGCTTCCACAGGTGCTTGCCGTCGAGCACCCCATCGGCAAGTGGCCGGTTGCGGAGTATCTCCGGATGCACGCGGACGATGAGCACCTCCTCATAGTAGGACCTGTTGAAGATCCCGATCCGTCCGCGTTCCGGCAGCCGGCGCGTCGTGCGCCAGAGAAAGTCATGGTCCAGTTCCTCGGCGCTGGGCTGCTTGAAGCTCGTCACCTCGCAGCCTTGGGGATTGACCCCGGACATGACGTGGCGAATGGCGCCGTCCTTGCCGGCCGCGTCCATGCCCTGAAGGATCAGCAGCAGCGCGCAGTGGTCGGACGCATACTGGATGCGTTGTTGCTGGCCCAGCGCCGCAACGTGTTCGGCCAGGAGGTCGTCATACTCATCCTTCGACGTCCAGCCGGCCTTGACGCGAGTCGGCCAACGCGTGAGCGTGACGTGATGCCCGGGCCGAACGCGATAGTCGGTGTCATGGATCTTCATGGGAGTTTCCCTGCGCTCCGTCAGCGAGGCCGGCCGACGGCTCGCGCATGTGAGGGTCCGGTGAGCGCCTCGAAGCCGGCAATCACGTCGAAGAGTTCCTCGTCGATGGCACTCTGTCGCAGACGGTGAAACGTGCTGTGAAGAGTTTCCAGCAGGTCGTCGATGTTCTTGTCGGCGCGCTGCATGGCCGCGAGGCGGCTCGCATTCTCACTCGCCAGCGATTCGGCGCAGGCGCGGAACAGTGAAACGAACAGGTACTCGCGGATGAGCGCCCGCAGCGTCGCGGTGACGTCACCCATGACCTCAGGGAGGTTCTTCGTCGACCACGGCAGGAGGGCCAGATTCTGCCGCCACGTGTCGTCGAGCGGCAGAAGGCGCTGACCGACGGGTGCATACGCCGCCCCGCCCGTGGGGCGGTTATAGAACAGGTGGAGTTCGGAGACGGCGGGCCGGCCATCATGCGACTCGGTCTCCACGAGCACCTGCGCAACGAGCGGGGCGATCGACTTGACGGACGTCGGCACGGTGAGCGTTCCGACCGACTGCACGCCGACGTCAGCAAGGCGCTCCTGGACGCGCTCGCCGACCGCCCAGACTTGATGCCTTCCGGGGAGGGTCGCGAGCGTTGTCACCGCAAAGTCTGCCACGGCGTCATTGAACCGCCCGACCAACCCTTGGTCGGAGCCGAAGACAACTGCACCGACCGTGGCCTCAGCGGCGGCGGATCGGCGTTCCGTTGTGAGCGCCGGCGACGCGACCTTCCGGAAGCAGATGCTCAGCCCCAGGTCCACGGTGCGGGAGTAATCGCCCAGGGCGCGCACGGAGTTCTCGTACTGGCCGACACTCGACGCCGCCAGGGCCTTCATCGTGCGAACGACCGATTGCAGTTCGCCGGCACCGTTGAGCTTCCGCTGCAGGCTCGCCGTGCTGTCGCTCATGGCCGGACCTCCTCGCGTGCGCCCGCTGCCGTGATCACTACCTTGAGAGCGCGTTGCCGTGCGGCGTTCCCGAAGGTGTCGTACGCCTCCATGATCGCCGCCAACGGAAAGCGGTGACTGATGAGCTTGCGAGCGTCGAGGCGTCCCGACTGAATCATGCTGAGCAGCATGGGCGTCGTGCCCGCATCGACGAGACGTGTCGTCAGCGTGATGTTGGTGGCCCACAGCCGTTCGAGATGGAGCGAGACCGGCGCGGCGTGCACGCCGACGTTGGCAATGCGTCCGCCGGGGGCGATGATCGACTGGCAGATATCGAAGGTCGCCGCGAGACCGACGGCCTCGATGGCCACGTCCACTCCCGCATCATTCGTCAGCGCCATGATCCGTGCGACCGCCTGTCCATCCGCACTATTGACGGTCTGCGTTGCGCCGAGCGAGCGGGCGAACTGCAGCCGGTTATCGTCGAGATCGACCATGACAATCGCCGCCGGCGAGTAGAGCTGCGTCGTCAGCAGCGTGGCGAGGCCCACCGGCCCGGCGCCGATGATCGCCACGACGTCCCCAGGCTTCACCTGCGCATTCAGCGTCCCGCATTCCAGGCCGGTGGGAAGGATGCAACTGAGCATGACCGCCGCCTCATCGTTCACGGCTGCCGGCAGGGCGTACAAGCCGGTATCGGCCAGCGGCACGCGGACGTACTCGGCCTGCATGCCGTCGATGCTGTTGCCCAGCATCCATCCGCCGATGCGACAGTGGGAATACATCGCCTTCTTGCAGAAGCTGCACCGGCCACACGACGTGATGAGGGAGACGAGAACCCTGTCGCCCTTCCGGAATCCGGACACGCTCTCTCCAATCTCCTCGACGATCCCGACTCCTTCATGCCCGAGGATGCGTCCACTGGCGATGGTCGGCACGTCGCCCTTTCTGATGTGCAGGTCCGTGCCGCAGATCGTCGTCGT
>DATCGU010000287.1:0-2674 GCA_036508735.1 Gemmatimonadaceae bacterium | reverse complement strand
TCGGCGTGGGGGGCGACACGGGGCAGCCAATCGTCGTGGCCGACCCGGCTTGCAGCGCGGCTCGGAAGCTCGTGGAGATCGCGGCTGAACTACAAAAGAAGCTGTAGGCTCCAACAGCAACGACAAGAGAAGCTGTAAGCTCTACGCTTTACGCCGTACGCCGTCCGTGCGAGCGTACGGCGTAAAACGTAGAGCGTACAGCTTAGAGCTTCTCTTGTAGTTATCAGGGCTTGTATCCCGGCGGCGCGCGCCCAATTTGGATCATGGCCCTCGTCACCCTCCTGACGGATTTTGGAACAGCGGACGGCTATGTCGCGGAGATGAAGGGCGTGCTCCTCTCGGGCGCGCCCACGGCGCAGGTGGTGGACATCGCGCACGACGTGCCGCCGCAGGACGTGGAGTTCGCGCGGCTCACATTCGCGCGCTACTGGCGGCGGTTTCCGGCGGGGACGGTGCACCTGGTCGTGGTTGACCCGGCCGTCGGCACATCGCGGGCCGCGATTGCCATCGAGAGCGATGGCCGGTTTGCCCTGGGTCCCGACAATGGAGTGCTCACGCCGGCCATGCTGCTTCCCGGCGCGCGCGCGGTGGCGCTCGCCGTGCCGCCCGGTGCGTCGCCCACGTTCCACGGCCGCGACGTCTTCGCCCCGGCGGCCGTGCGCCTGCTGCTTGGCGAAGCACTTGAGGCGCTAGGAGCGCCATTCAGCGAGGCGGTGGTCGTGCGCACTCCCGAGGCGCAGCGGCGTCCCGACGGAGGCCAGGACGGCCGGGTGCTCTCCGTCGATCGTTTCGGCAACCTGATCACCAACCTCACCGGGCGCTTCGAGGGAACGGTGGAACTGGGAGGCCGGCTGCTACGACTCTCCCGCACCTATGCCGACGTCCTCGAGGGTGAACTGCTGGCGCTGGTCGGGTCGCACGGCCTCATCGAGGTGGCGGTGCGCGGTGGAAACGCAGCGCGCATGCTCGGCGTAGGTCGCGGCGCGCCGGTGACGTTGCGCCGCGACGGCGGCGCACCGTAGCACACGCTAGCCGCTAGTCGGCGCCGAGGGCGTTGCCGTTGGCCGTCGCGCCGCGACGATGCCGCCAATGGGCGTGGGCGTCTGCCAACCGGCGGCTTCCACTTCGGCCACGGCCACGCGCAGCTGCACGCGCCGCACGCCGCCTCGCGCGATGAGCGCCGCGCCGAATCCGGCGGTTGTCGCCACCCAGGTGAGCGCCACCGCCACCATGCGAGCGAGCATCTCGGCCCATTCCGTGTTTGCCAGGAGCGCGGACGCAATCCAGGGCAGCACGAGGAAGAGCGCACCGAGCATCATCGAGCGAATGGCGCGCAGCCGCACGTTGGATCCCTCGCGCACCAGCGCATAGCCAACCACGGTGGTGGCGGCCAGCGCACCCAGCGTGATGAGGCCGGCGACGGCCAATACGAAGGCCACGATGGCAAAGGGGATCAGCAGCACGCCGACCAGCGTGAGCGCCAGTGCGACGCAGACGAGCACGAGCGCGGGCAGCATGCCGAGTTGACCGGCAATGCCCAGGAAGAACGCCGCCGTGAATCGATGCTCGAGCGTCTGCACGACGGCTTCGAGCTGCGGTCCCGAGAACATGATGACGCCGAGGCCGACCAGCAGAACCACGGTGAACCAGGCCGCCGTGAGCTTGAGCGCATGTTGCACCGCCGCGGCACCGGTGAGTGGCGCGGCCACCGACGGCGCCCTGCTGAGCGGCGAGGACGCCCGCATGGCACCCCGCACGAGGCCACCCTCGAGAATCACCCGGCCCTGCACGGCGCGCGCCGAACCGGTTACTTCACCGCCGGAATGCACGACGACGTCCCCGCCGAACGCGAAGACGTCGCCATCCACCTGGCCGCGCACGTGCACCGTGCCGTGCGCGGCGGCCACCGGACCTTCCACGGACGTGCCGGCCGGAATGGAAAGATCGCCCCAGGCGAAGCGGTCGGCCGATGGCAGCGTGCGACCGGCGCTCGTCGAGCGCTCGCGGTCGAGGGCCTGAACGAACGAATCACGGCCGGCAGGGGACGGCTGGGCAACAGCCTGAGCGAGAAGCTGGCCGGACCCACCGAGCGCAAGCAGCGACGCGGCGGCCATGAGGACAGGGCGCATGGCTCAGCTCCCGCGCTGGCGGGCGGTGGTGGCGAGGGCCCGGAAGCCGAACGCCGCCGCGCCGACGGTGGCCACCAGGGCGAACGCCCCGGCGGCCAGCGCGACCAGGCCGCTGGAACGAATCGCATCTGCCGCGCCGCTGCCCAGTGCCGCCTCGACTGCCTGTCCGCCTGCCTGGACCAGCGCCTCACGCAGGCGACCCGTGACGAACGACGCCGACTGGAACGTGAGGTTGGTGCTGAATGCGATCCAGACGGCGCTGGCCGAGATGGTAAGCGACGCGACGCCGGCGCCGGCGAGCGCGAGCGCTCGCAGCGGCCGGGACTCGGGCACGAAACGGCGCGCCGTGTCGAGCACGGCCACGTGCCAGGGCTCTATCACGTGCACCCGCGACATGACGCGATCGGAGAAGCCAACCTTCGGGGTGAAGTGCCGGAGGCGTTCCAGCGCGTCCGTCACCACCCGCGCCTGTTCGAGGCGCTCCTGGCACTCGGCGCATTCATCGACATGCGTGCGCAGCTGAGCAACGCCGAAGCCGACTTAGA